>CAYXJZ010000090.1:0-12735 GCA_964465355.1 uncultured bacterium
CCAAGAAGGTGCTCATCAGCGCGCCATCGCCCGACGCCGACGCCGACATCATGATGGGCGTCAACGAGCTCTCCTACGATCCCGAGAGTGGCCAGATCGTCTCCAACGCCAGCTGCACCACCAACTCGCTCGCCGCGGTGATGAAGGTGATCGACGACACCTTCGGCATCGAGCAGGCCATGATGACCACCATCCACAGCTACACGAGCGACCAGATGCTGCTCGACGGCTTCCACAAGGACCTGCGCCGCGCCCGCGCGGCCGCCGTCAACATCGTGCCGACCTCGACGGGCGCAGCCAAGGCCGTCGGCAAGGTGCTGCCGCGGCTCGACGGCATCTTCGACGGCCTGGCCATCCGGGTGCCAAGCCCCACCGGCTCCATCTCCGACGTGACGGCCATGGTCAAGGAGGAGGTCAGCGCGACGGCCCTCAACGCCGCGATCAAGGCCGCCGCCGATGGTCACCTCCAGGGCATCGTGCGCTACACCGAGGACGAGATCGTCAGCAGCGACATCATCGGCGACCCGCACTCCGCCATCTGGGACGCCAAGCTGACCAAGACCATGGGCCGGATGATCAAGTTCTTCGTCTGGTACGACAACGAGTGGGGCTACTCCAACCGCATGGTCGACGTCATCGAAGTCATGAGCAAGAAGCGCTGAAGGCCGCCGGCCGCCTCGTGCCCACCTTCCCCACCCTGGACGACGTCCCCATCGCCGGTCGGCGCGTGCTGCTGCGCGCCGACCTCAACGTGCCCATCAAGGACGGCCTGATCGGCGACGACACCCGCATCCAAGCCACCTTGCCCACCATCCGCGAACTGCTTGCCCATGGCTGCACCCTGATCGTCACCAGCCACCTTGGCCGCCCCAAGGGCCCGACGGAGGCCGACCGCCTCGGCCCTGTCGCCCAGCGCCTGGCCGAGCTGTTGGGGCGAGAGGTGCGCTACCAGGCCTCCGACGGACCCGCCAGCCAGGAGCAGCAGGCCTTCGTGGCCGCCGCGCCGGCCGGCTCGCTCACGCTGCTGGAGAACACCCGCTTCGACACGCGCGAGACCGCCAACGACCCGGCCTTGGCGCGCATCCTTGCCGGCTACGCCGATGCCTTCGTCAACGACGCCTTCGGCGCCGCCCACCGGGCGCACGCCAGCACAGAGGGCGTGGCCCGGCTGCTGCCCTCCGCCGCCGGTCGCCTGATGGCACGCGAGCTGGAGGTGCTCGGCACCCTGTTGGACGCCCCCGACCGACCCTTCGTCGTGCTGCTCGGCGGCGCCAAGGTCTCGGACAAGATCAAGGTCATCGAGCGCCTCTTGGAGGTGGCCGACGCCATCGTCATCGGCGGGGCCATGGCCTTCACCTTCGTCAAGGCCGAAGGCGGCGAGGTCGGCGACTCGCTGGTCGAGGACGATCGCCTGGAGATGGCCCGCCGTCTGCGCAAGGCGGCGCAGGAGAAGCGCGTGCCGTTGATCCTGCCGGTGGACGCCGTCTGCGCCGCCGAGATCGCGCCTGGCGTCGCGACCTCCGTGCACCCGGCCGGCGCCATCCCGGCCGGCCTCAAGGGGCTGGACATCGGTCCCCAGGCAGTGCAGGACTTCCGCGACGCCCTGGCCGGCGCGGCCGCCGTGCTGTGGAACGGTCCCATGGGGGTGTTCGAGGTTTCCCCCTTCGACGCGGGGACGCGCGCCATGGCAGAGGCCGTCGCCTCGTCCGGATCGATGAGCGTGGTCGGGGGCGGCGACTCCGTCGCAGCGTTGCAGAAGCTAGGCCTGGCCGACGCCGTCGAACACCTGAGCACCGGTGGCGGCGCCTCGCTCGAGTACCTGGAGGGCCGTGAGCTTCCCGGCGTGACCGTCCTCGGTCACGTGCCTTGGCACTGATCCGACCGGACCTCCTGATCAGCATGCGACCGGAAGCCGTGCCGACGGCTTGGCAGGTCGACATGGACCGCCCCATGCTGCTCAACCTGACGGGCGACTACAACTACCTCACCCACGGCTACTACCGCTCGCTCGACGCCGAACAGGAAGGCCGGCAGGTGGCCCCCACCTCGGCCGAGTGCCTTGACGCCTACGTGGTGCCCATCGCCCTGGCCAAGGCCGAGGCGGCAGGGCTGCAGGTGCCGCGCTCCCAGGTGGTCACCGACCGCTTCCTCACACCGCCGATCATGGCCTACCCGGTCAACCCCTTCTCCAGCCGCGGCGAGCTGTTGACCGACGCCACCATGCTGGAGGCTCGCCGCAAGGGCCTGACCTACACCGGCAAGTACGCCGTGCTCTGCCAGGCGCTGCCGGATGCCTATCGCATCGACCTGCTGCGGGTGGTGCTCGGACGCTGCAACCTGCCGGGCTACGAGGACTTCGCACAAGCGGTGTGGACCCTGTTCCGGCTGCCGCTGATGAAGGTGCGCGTCATCGTGAGCGACGACCGTCAACTGCTCTCCGGCATCGAGCCCCTGCCGTTGCGCAACCTCACGGCCGAGGAGCGCGCCATCATCGAGGAGGCGGCTGCATGGCACGACTAGCCGTCTTCACCGAGCGCTACACCATCCGCTCCTCGGTGGAGCTCACCGCCCTCACCAACTTCCGCATGGCGGCCTTCGAGTTGGGGCACGAGCTGGACTTCGTCTTCAAGAACGAGCTGAAGTACCTCTCGCAGTACGACGCCGTCCTCATCCGCGCCCTCACCGACCCGCTCAACACCGCCTACGTGGTGGCCCGCATGGTCGAGATGATGGGCAAGCGGGTGCTGGACACCTCCGAGGCCATCCGCGTCTGCTGCGACAAGGTCAACATGTACCGCCGACTGCAGCAACACGGCGTACCCATGCCCGAGACCCGCTTCCTCGACCAGAAGAGCGTGACCGAGGCCACGGCAGCCGAGCTCTTCGAGGCCATGGGCACGCCGCTGGTGCTGAAGGCGCCCAACTCCTCCTTCTCCGCCTACGTCGACAAGGTCGTCACCCCGCAGCAGTTCGTGCAGGTGGGCAAGCGCTTCCTACGGCGCAGCGACCGCATCGTGGTGCAGCGCTTCCTGCCGTCCACCTTCGACTGGCGGGTCATCACCCTGCATGGGCGGGTGCTGGCGGTGGTGGAGTACCGTTTCGCCGCCGATCGCTGGAAGGTCATGCAGCGTGGCGGGGAGGGCGAGGCCGCCGTGGTCAGGGCCGTGCCCCGTGAGCAGGCCCCACCGGAGCTGCTGCGCGTGGCCTTGGCGGCCAGCGCCGCCATCAGCGACAGCCTGCACGGCGTCGACCTCAAGGAGGTGGACGGCGGCTACCAGGTCATCGAGGTCAACGACAACCCCACCATCGCCGCCACCGAGGAGGACCAGGCCAACCCCGAGATCTACACCGAGGTCATCAGCTACCTGGCCGATGGGCCGGCGGCCCTTGAGCATCTGCCTGGCGCCCCTCCCCTAACTCCTTGAGCATGGCAAGGGCGTCCTGACCGTCCTGGTAGTAGCCAGGCCGCAGGGTCACCCGCCGGTAGCCGGCGCTGAGGTAGAGCGCGATGGCGACCTGGTTGTCGACCCGCACCTCCAGACGCATGCGCTGTCGATCACGCGCCAGCGCGGCGGCCTCGGTGAAGGCGAGCAGGCTGCGGCCGATGCCTTGGCCACGGCGGGCTGGGTCGCTGACCAGCGAAGCGAGGTGGGCGGAAGCCCGCCCAGGACGATAGAGCACCAAGGCGCTACCCAGCAGTCGACCACCGGCCGCCGCCACCCAGACCTCGGCCCTGCCCGAGGCCATGAAACGACGGAAGGAGAGCGCCGAGATGCGGTCGCTCGGGAAGATGCCCTCCAGGCGCTCCAGCTCGGCCAGGTCGTCCTGCCCTGCCTCCCGGATCGTCCAGGCCGCCGAGCCGCCGTCCTTCGTCATGCGCCCTGCTCAGTCCAGGCCGGCCAGCGCCGCCTGCAGGGCCGGTACCACCTCGTGCACGTCGCCCACCACGGCGTAGTCGGCCACCTTGAAGATGGGTGCATCGGGGTCCTTGTTGATGGCCACCACCGTGCCGCTGCGGTTCATGCCAGAGAGGTGCTGCACGGCGCCAGAGACGGCCAGGCCTAGGTAGAGCTTGGGGGCGACCGACTTGCCTGTCTGTCCCACCTGCTCGGCGTAGGGGCGCCAGCCGGCGTCCACCACCGCCCGGGTGGCTGCCACGCCGGCGCCGAGCTGGTCGGCCAGGCCGACAGCCAGCTTCTCGAAGGCGGCCGCGTCGCCAAGGCCGCGTCCACCGCAGACCACCAGCTCGGCCTCCTCCAGCGCCACCCTGCCTCGCTCGGCCTGCTGCCTTGCACCCTGCTGCACGGCTGTGTCGCCGGGGGCGAAGGCCACGGACAGGGGTCGGACCTCACCGACCTGCTCAGCGCGGTCGGCGGCCGGGAAGGCGCCCAGCTTGACGCTGACCACCACCGGCCCATCGGCGCTGCGCACCGTCTGCACGGCGCGCGACAGGTAGGCAAGGCGTTCGGCCTCCAGCGCGCCTGACGCCACCCTCAAGGCGGTGACGTCCTCCAGCAGGGCGGCGCCAAGACGCATGGCCACGCGCGGGGCCACCGCTTGGCCGCTGCGGCTGGCGGCCATCAGCAGCACCTGGGCGCCGTTGGCCTTGGCCGCATCGGCGATGGCCCGGGTGCGCGGTTCATGTCCCCCGGCCGCCAAGGCAGGGTCGGCCACCAGCAGCACCTGGGGCACGAAGGCCGCGAGCGCCTCGGCCAGGCCTGGACCTTCGGCCGGTCCAGCCGCCACCAAGGCGGCCAACGGCAGACCACGGGCCTCGGCGACCTGCCGGCCGGCGCTGATGAGCTCGAAGCTGCTGCGGCGCAGGTTGCCACCCGCGTGATCGACGACGACGATGATCATGACTGACCTCAGATGACCTTCGCCTCGTCGCGCAGGCGACGGGCGAGCTCGGACGCGACGGTGGCGGCGTCACCCTCGAGGCGCACACCACGGCGGGCACGCGAGGGCAAGGCGGAACGGACGGTGTCGACCTTGGCGGCGGCCTGCTGGGCCGGCTTGCGGTCAAGAGGTTTGCGCTTGGCCTTCATGATGTTGGGCAAGGTTGGGTAGCGCGGTTCGTTGAGGCCCTGCTGGGTGCTGACCACGGCAGGCAGCGGCGCGCGCCAGGCCTCGCTGCCGTCATCCACGTCGTGGACCCCGACGACGGTGTCGCCTTCGATGTCCAGCTCCGTCGCCCAGTCGAGCAGGGGCCAGCCCAAGGCCTCGGCCAGGGCAGGTGCAAGGGCGGCGCTGTCCCAGTCGGCCTGCTTGCCGCCCACCAGCACCAGGCGGGCGCCGGCGGCGCGCACCTCGTCGGCCAGCAGCGGCGCTTGCGCGAGCGGGTCGAGGTCGGCGTCGGTCTCCAGCAGCACGGCGCGGTCGGCACCGAGGGCGAGGGCGGTGCGCAGCGCTTCCTCGCTGCGTGACGGCCCGAGGGCGATGGCGACGACCTCCTCTGCCTTGCCGGCCTCCTTGAGCCGCAAGGCCGCTTCGACGCCGTACTCGTCCATCCCGTCGAGGGCGAAGTTCGCCTCGCTGAGGTCGATCCGGTCACCGTCGGCGCGGAGCCTGGCTTCAGCGTCAGGCACGTGCTTGACGAAGGTCACGATGGTCATGGGGTCCTCCGGTACGCTGCGGCTCTGGGTACGCTGGCTCGGTCAACGGCCAAGGTCTCCCGCCGCAGGTGCATGCAACCGCGGCATTATCGCATGGGCGGAGACCTCACCGTTGCGGCGGGCCGCCTTCGGGGAGACCCGGCTAGCGCTCGAACTCGCGGTGCACTTGACGGGCGATGACCATCCGCTGGATCTCGGAGGTGCCCTCGTAGATGGTGGTGACACGGGCATCGCGCATCAGGCGCTCCACCGGGTAGTCGGCGGAGTAGCCGTAGCCACCGAAGACCTGCACGGCCGCGTCTGTGACGAAGGCGGCGGTCTCGCTGGCGAAGAGCTTGGCCATGCTGGCCTCCTTGGTGACGCGGTAGCCACGGTCGCGCAGCCAGGCGGCACGGTGGGTGAGCAGCCGTGCGGCCTCAAGACGGGTGGCCATGTCGGCGATCTTGAAGGAGATGCCCTGGAAGCCACGGATGGCCTGGCCGAAGGCCTCGCGCTCCTCGGCGTAGCGCACGGCGGCCTCGAAGGCGGCGCGGGCGATGCCGAGCGACTGGGCTGCGATGCCGATGCGACCGCCATCCAAGGAACTCATGGCCAGCACGAAGCCCTGCCCTTCACCGGCCAGGCGCTGATCTTCCGGCACGAAGAGGTCTTGCATGTGCAGGCTGGTGGTGGTGGCTGCGTGCTGACCCATCTTGCGTTCGGGCGGCCCGAAGCTGAGGCCTTGGCTGTCCTTCTCGACCAGGAAGGCGGTGACCCCTCTAGCACCGGCCTGGGCGTCGGTCTTGACCAGCAGCAGGTAGAGCTGCGCCTCGCCACCAGAGGTGATCCATGCCTTGCAGCCGTTGAGCAGGTAGCCGCCCTCCACCCGGTCGGCCCGGCTGCTGATGGCGGCCGCGTCGCTGCCGGCCTGGGGTTCGGTCAGACAGAAGGCGCCGATCCACTCACCACTGGCCAGGCGACCCAGCCACCGCTCCTGCTGCTCTGGCGTGCCGTGCTCCAGCAGCAGCGCTTGCGGCAGGCCGTTGGTGACGCTGGCGATGGTGGCGTGGGAGGCGTCCGCCGCCGCCACCTCCTCCAGCAGCACGGCGTAGGCCAGGCTGCCGAGGCCGAGGCCCCCGTGCTCCTCTGGGGTGAGGATGCCGAGCAGACCCATCTCCCCCATGCGACGCAGGGTGGGCCAGGGGAAGCGCGGATGCTGGTCGTACTCGGCGGCGATAGGCGCGATCTCGCGCTGGGCGAACTCGCGCACGGCGCGTTGCATGACCAGCAGATCGTCGGGCAATGCCAGGTCCACGGGACCTCCAGGGGGCCCAGGATGCTACCACGTCACCGCTTCGGACTCCCTTCCAGGGGCGGGCCCAGCAGCCAGCCGACCCGACCAAGACGGCCGCCTAGCCTGGTCTGGTCGGGTAGTGATGGACCTCGTGCGAGAGCAGCTTCCCGCCTTGGTAACGGAAGGTGGCGCTGAAGAAGCCAGGCAGGTCCAACCAGGGCAGGAAGACGCGGTCGCCCTCCCACAGCTCCAGCTCGAGGAGGCGCGCGGTGGGCACCCAAGCCAAGCTGCCCTCGGGCGGGTCGGGCGCCAGCTGACCACTGAAGCGTCGCACCACGAAGGCGAAGGCGTACCAGTCGTGCTCGCCGTCGAAGTCGGGGAAGGTGAGCAGGCCCTTGAGCTCGGCCTCCTCCACCTGCAGGCCGGACTCCTCCAGCACCTCGCGCCGCATGCAGTCCTCGGGCGACTCGCCCGGCTCGAACTTGCCGCCTAGCCCGTTCCATTTGCCGAAGTGGGTGTCATCCGGTCGCTTGTTCCTGTGCAGCATGAGGCTGAGGTCGCCGTCGCGCACGTAGACGAGGGTGGCGAGCTTGAGGCCCTTGCTCATGGCGCGCTCGCGGTCACGCGTCGTCGTCCGCGTCGTCGGCGGTCTCCAGCACGGCGTCGCGGAAGCCGCGCAGCAACTCCGCGCGCAAGGCGGGGTCGTCTTGCAGCGCGCCTGCGCGTTCCACCCGCAACCGCAGCCTCGACAGGTCGCGCACCTCACCCGCCAGCGCCAGCTGCCGCCCAGCCCAGCGCACGGCCTCTGCAGGATCGCCGGTGGGCGCCAGCAGGCTGCTGCGGCTGCGGGCGCCAGACACCGCCTCCATCACCAGGCGCAGTTCCACCCTGCCCCCCTTGCGTGAGACGAAGACCTGCTCCAGCGCATCTGGCCGCATCCGGCTCAGTCGCCGCCTGAGGGCTGGGTCACCGACGCGGCGGTCCCTGGCTCCTGCGAGAGATCGAAGGCCTCGTGCACGGCCCGCAGGGCCTCCTGCGCGAAGGAGGCGGGGATGACCACCGAGATCCGCACCTCGCTGGTGGCGATCATCTCGATGTTGGCGCCTACGCCGGCCACCGCCTCGAACATGCGGGCCGCCACGCCAGGGGTGGAGCCGATGGCCACGCCGACGATGGACAGCTTGACCACGCCGAGGTCGACGGCCGCGCGTCCACCGAGTCCCTCCAGCACCGCCTTCACGGCCTCCATGGCCTCGTCGACGCGGTCGCGCGGGACCGTGAAGGCCATCTGCTGCCTGCTGTCGTGCGCACCTGGAACGCCCTGGATGATCATGTCGACCGACACGCCGGCTGCGCCAAGGGCGCCGAAGATGCGGGCGGCCACGCCAGGGACGTCTGGCACGCCGAGGAGGTCGACACGGGCATGCTGCTGGTCGAGCGCGACGCCGGTGACCGGCCGTTCGTGGTCCATGGAGGCCTCCTTGAGCCCTTCGCTGACGATGGTGCCAGGCTGGAAACTGAACGAGGAGCGCACGTGGATCTTGACCCCGTAGCGGCGCGCGTACCACACGCTGCGCGGGTGCAGCACCTTGGCGCCGAGCGAGGCCATCTCCAGCATGGACTCGTAGTCGATGTGCTCCAGCTTGCGCGCGCTCGGGATCGCGTGCGGATCGGTGGTGTAGACCCCGTCGGTGTCGGTGTAGATCTCGCAGACCTCGGCACCGAGGGCGGCGGCCACCGCCACCGCTGTGGTGTCGGAGCCGCCCCGCCCAAGGGTGGTCACGTCCCCGGCTGCCGTCACCCCCTGGAAGCCGGCGATGACGCAGACGTCCACCTCATCGAAGGCACGCCTGAGCGGCGCGGCGTCCACCCGCAGGATGCCCGCGCTGCCGAAGCGGTCGTCGGTGAGGAAGCCCGCCTGGGCGCCGGTCAGGGAGCGGGCACGCACACCCAGCTGCTGCAGGGCCATGGTCAGCAGGGCGATGGAGGTCTGCTCCCCCGTGCTCATCAGCATGTCGAGCTCGCGTCGGTCGGGGCGTGGGTTGATCTCGCGGGCGGTGGCGATCAAGCGGTCGGTGGTGTGGCCCATGGCGCTGACGGTCACCGCGACCAGGTGACCGCCTTCCACGAAGCGCTGGATCCTGGTCGCCACCTTGCGGATGCGCTCGACGTCACCCACGCTGGTGCCGCCGTACTTCTGCACCAGGATGGGCCTGTGCTCGGCGGCGGCGGATGGCGTGTGGAACTGGGCGTCTGCCTCCATGGCGCCAAAGCTTACGACGCTAAGCACGCGAGGGACACGTGGTAGAACGCGCCATGTCTTCCGCCACCCTGCGCGTCGCCGTGATCGGCGCCGGCCCCTCCGGCTTCTACGCCGCCGATGCCCTGCTGAAGCAGCACCAAGGAGCCACGGTCGACGTCTTCGACCGCCTGCCGACCCCCTACGGCCTCGTGCGCTATGGCGTGGCGCCCGATCACCAGAAGATCAAGTCGGTGACGAAGGTCTTCGACCGCCTGGTGGCCGACCCGCGGCTGCGCCTGTTGTGCAACGTCCAGGTGGGTCGCGACATCGGCATCAAGGAACTGCGCCGCCACTACCACGCCCTGATCTTCAGCTACGGCGCGGCCGCCGACCGGCCGCTCGGTGTGCCTGGCGAAGACCTGGCCGGCAGCATCTCCGCCACGGACTTCGTGGCCTGGTACAACGGGCACCCAGACAAGGCCGCCTTCGAGCCGCCATTGGACGCTCGGCACGCGGTGGTGGTCGGCATGGGCAACGTGGCGGTTGACGTCACCCGCGTCCTCTCCAAGACCCCGGCCGAGCTGGCCGACTCCGACGCGGCCGACCACGCGCTGGCCGCCCTTGCCCGCAGCCAGGTGCGCGACGTCTACGTGCTTGGCCGCCGCTCCCCCGCCGAGGCCAAGTGGACCACCAAGGAGCTGCGTGAGCTAGGGGAGCTGGCCGACGCCGACGTGGTGCTCGACCCGGCCGAGCTGGAGCTGCTGCCGCAGAGCCTGGCGGCCATCGAGGCTGACCCGGCCGCCATGAAGAACCTCGAGGTGCTGCGCGACTTCGCTCAGCGGCCGCTCTCGGGCAAGCCAAGGCGCATCCATCTGCGCTTCCTCGTCTCACCGGTGGCACTGGAGTCGGACGACGGTGTGCGCGTCTCCCATGTGGTGCTGGAGCGCAACCGCCTCGAGCCACAGGCGGACGGCTCGCTGCGGGCGGTGGGCAGCGGCGAGTTCGAGCGGCTGCCTGCGCAGTTGGTCCTGCGGTCGGTCGGCTACCTCGGCAGGCCGCTGGAGGGCCTGCCCTTCGACGAGCGGCGCGGCGTGGTGCCCAACCGGGCAGGCAGGGTCTTGAGCGAGACCGGCGGCGAGGCGCTTCCCGGCATGTACGTCGCCGGCTGGATCAAGCGCGGACCCACCGGGGTCATCGGCACCAACAAGGCCGACGCCGCCGAGACGGTGGCCACCCTGCTCGGCGACGAGCTGCCTTCGCCGCGGGCCGACGGTCCGGCCGACTTGGGCGCCCTGCTGGCCGAGCGCGGTGTGCGGGTGGTGGACGCCGACTGCTGGCGCCGCATCGACGCACTGGAGACCCAAGCCGGCGCCGCCGTCGGCCGGCCGAGGGTGAAGCTGGTGACCGTGGAGGCGATGTTGGAGGCCGCGGGGCTGGCGGCCAGCGGCTTGGCGGCAGAGGACGCAGTTCTCGACGAGGGCTAAGCCCTGGTCAGGAAGCGCAACCTGTCGGCCGAAGCCTCAGCCGAGCCTTCGTCTTCAAACCTCGCCCAGGTAGGCCCGCTTCATCGCCTCGTTGCGCAGCAGGTCCTTGGCAGCGCCGGAGAGCACCACCTGGCCGGTCTGCAGCACGTAGCCGCGGTCGGCGATGGAGAGCGCCACGTTGGCGTTCTGCTCCACCACGAACACCGAGATGCCGCGTTCGTTGACCTGCTTGATGATCTCGAAGATGCGCGCGACGAACAGCGGGGCAAGCCCCATCGAAGGCTCGTCCATCAGGATCAGCTTGGGCCGGCTCATGAGCGCGCGCCCCATGGCCAGCATCTGCTGCTCACCGCCCGACATGGTGCCGCCCTTCTGGTCCAGTCGTTCCTGCAGGCGGGGGAAGAGCTCGAAGACGTAGTCCATGTCCTCGGCGATGGCCTTGCGGTCGCGACGCAGGTAGGCGCCCATATCCAGGTTCTCGCGCACCGTCATGCGCGGGAAGATGCGGCGGTTCTCTGGCACCACCGCCATGCCGCGTTCGATGCGCTCGGCGGTCGTCAGACGGTCGGCCCGCTCACCGAGGAAGGTCATCTCGCCTTCGGAGACGCCGACCAGTCCGAGGATGGTCTTCAGGGTGGTGGACTTGCCCGAGGCGTTGCCACCGAGCAGGCACACCATCTCCCCTGGGTAGATGACCATGTCGACGTCGTGCAGCACCCTGATGGGGCCGTAGTGGGTGGTGACCCCCTTGAGTTCGAGCATGGGTTCGGCGCTGGTGCGGGGGGCAGCCTCACTCATGGCTCCACCGACCCCTCATGCGCTGGATCGGCATGGCCGCCCCTGTCCGAGTCGGCGTCCTCTTCGGCGGCCGGCTTACCGAGGTAGGCCTCGATGACCTTGGGATCGTCCACCACCTGCCTGTAGCTGCCCTCTGCGATCTTCTGGCCGTAGTCGAGCACCACCACCCGGTCGCTGATCTCCCCCACCAGGTTCATCTTGTGCTCCACCAGCACGATGGTGTAGCCACCTTCGTCGCGCATGCGGCGGATGATCCCGGTGATCTCGGACGTCTCCTTGGGGTTCATGCCTGCGCTTGGCTCGTCGAGCAGCAGCAGCTTGGCACCGGTGGCCATGGCCCTTGCCATCTCGGTGCGGCGACGGTTGGCGTATGACAGCATCAGCACCTGCTGGTTGAGACGGAAGCTCATCAGCCGTGGCCCGAAGAAGGCCAGCTTCTCCTGCGCCAGCTCCCTTGCCTCGCGCTCCTGGCGACGGTAGCCGGGCGTGCGCAGCACGGCCGAGAGCCAGGTGGAGCGGAGGCGATGGTGCTGAGCCACCAGCACGTTCTCCAGGATGCTCATGTGGGTGAACAGGCGCAGGTTCTGGAAGGTGCGTGCCACGCCAAGGTCGACGATCTGGTTGGGCTTCTTGCCGACGAGTGAACGGCCTTCGAAGCGGATGTCGCCGGAATCGGGGCGGTAGACGCCGGTGATCAGGTTGAAGATGGTGCTCTTGCCAGCGCCGTTGGGGCCGATGATCGAAATGATCTCGCCCTTCTCGACGTGGAAGGAGACGTCCTGGGTGGCCTTGAGGCCACCGAAGGACTTGTTCAGCTGCTCGACCTCGAGCATGGCCATGATCAGCTTCCTCCCCGACCGCGCCCGCCGCCACCAGGTGGCGAGTCGGGCGGCACGGCGATGCTCAGCGGTCCGCCGACCCCCTCCGCTGGGGATGGAGCACCGCGGTTCAGCTCAGGGTTGCTCAGCCAGGCGTCCTGTCTGCGCTCCTCCTCGGTCGGCCCGCTGCGGTCCTCACCGAAGAAGCGTGCCCAGTTGAACTCGGCCCTGCCGACCATGCCCTCAGGCCGGAAGACCATGATCGTCACCAGCAGCACCGAGAGGAAGATGGCGCGCATGCCGAAGCCGCGGAAGCTGCCGTTCAGGAAGGCCGGGTCGATGGCGGCCAACACCGCAAGCAGCACGGCTCCACCCCCCAGGACCCACACGGACGGATGCATCCTCGGCCGTATCCTTCGCAATCGGCGGAAGACAAGGGCGGCAGCGGCCGCGAAGAGCAGGATGCCGGCCACGATGTAGGTCCATGTCTGCAGCGAGTAGGTCT
>CAYXJZ010000091.1:0-12677 GCA_964465355.1 uncultured bacterium
GCACACCGCGCCGACGCTCAGGCGCTCGCCTTCCATGCCGAGGGCCTGCACCAGGTCGGGGCGCAGCGGCTGCACCGCCTTGGCGCACAGCCGCCGCACCCGGCCTGGCGTGTCGTCGCCGGCCAGGGTGGTGAGGTCGATGAGGGTGATGGCCTTGAGCAGCCAGGCCGCCTGGGCAGCCTGCTTGACGCTGCGCCGGGTGGTGAGGGTGGCGGCGCGCCGTTCGCTGGCGGAGCGGTCCACCCGCACGCTGGCCACCCAGTCCAGGTCGAGGGCGCAGCCGGGGTTGCGCGGCAGGGGGCCGGACGGGACGACCGGATGGGCGGGTACGTGGATCGCTGGCAGCGACATGGCGAGCGGACCTCCGGAGGGACCAGTCTAGCCCGTGGTAGGCACGAGGGGATCGTGCTCGATGCGATAGCCCAGTAGGCCATACTGGCCTCATGGACCGAAGAGGCTTGGGCCCCGGGTGCGGGCCGTGGCGTGTTGGCGCGGCGGGCAGGCCGACCGCCCCGTGACCGCTCGTGCAGCGCACGTGGTCGTGCTCGACGACGACGAGCTCGTCGGCGCGACCATCGGCATGATCGCTGAGGACGCCGGCTTCCAGACCACCGTGACCAGCCGCTTCAGCGCCTTCTGGGAGGCCGTGCTCTCCCACAGCCCTTCGCACGTGACGCTCGACCTTGGCATGCCTGACGTCGACGGGGTCGAGGCGTTGGGGAGGCTGGCGGAAGCCGGCTACCGCGGGTCGGTCATCATCTCGAGCGGGCTCGACCGCCGAGTGCTGGAGGCGGCGCGACTGTCGGCGTCCGAGCATGGGCTCTTCGTCGCTGGCATCCTCCCCAAGCCCTTCGTCCCTGCCGAATTGCGCGCCTTGCTCGCCGCCGACCCCCCGGCCCCGGTGGGGCGGCTGGGCACCGCCACAGCTCCTGGTGCATGGGCGCTGAAGCGGGCCATCGGCCTTGGGCTCGTCACGGTCGAGTACCAGCCCAAGGTGCGCTGCCACGACCTCGACGTCATCGGCTACGAGGCGCTCGCCCGTTGGAACGACCCGGAGCTGGGCACCGTGCGGCCCGATGTGTTCGTGCGCATCGCCGAGCAAGAGGGACTGATCGGCGAGCTCACCCAGCACGTGTTCGCCAGCGCGCTCGCTTGGCTCGCCCAGGAGTTCCCCGACGGTGCCACCCATGTGTCGCTCAATCTCTCCGCACGTTCGCTCGGCGGCTTCGAGATCCTCGATGTCATCGACGCCTTGTGCACGGCACACGCTGTGCCGGCGTCACGGCTGGTGCTCGAACTGACCGAGACCGCCTCATTGGAGGACGAGGTCCTGGCGCTCGACGTGCTCACGAGGCTGCGCATCAAGGGCTGCGCCCTGTCGATCGACGACTTCGGCACGGGGCACTCCACACTGGTGCAGCTCGCACGCCAGCCCTTCACCGACCTGAAGATCGACAAGCAGTTCGTCCAACCGCTCGCTCACTCGCCGGAAGCGCGCACGATCGTCCGCGCGATGGTGGGACTCGCACACGGCCTCGGGCTGACGGCCACAGCCGAGGGGGTCGAGGACGCCGCCGCGCTCGAGTACCTGGTCGAGGTGGGCTGCGACCACGCGCAGGGCTACCACCTTGGCCGGCCGATGCCCGGCGAGGAGGTCGCCTCGTGGCGCCGCTCGCGACGGGTGTGAATCCGCCGGGATCGAGGCAGGCGCCCATGTCGACGGCCGCTCAGCTCGCCGGCTGGCGTCACCGCGTCCTGCAGCGGTTGCTGAACGCCACTGTGATCGCGTCCGCGGTCGCCTACGCCCCAGCCGCATGGGCATCTGCGCGCGACGGCGTCTGGCCGATCCTGGTGATCAACACGCTGGTGTGGGTCCTGGTCGCCGGCCTGGCCTTCTGGCGCAAGGGCTCGTATGCGGTGCGGGCCGGTGCCTACGTGGGCATCTGGCTTGCGTTCTCCGTCACGCTGGTGGTGCTGCTTGGACCGGTCGGTGCCGGCGCCGTGTGGCTTCTGGCAGCCCCCCTGCTCGCCACCGTGCTCTTCGGAGGCCGTGGTGGATGGCAGACGGTCGCCGGGGTGGCCTTGTTCGCCGTCGGATACGCCGCCGTCCTCCAGTGGTTCGAACCCGCACGCTTGCCCGGCGTTCCCGGTTCTGGCTACAACGAGGGTACGTGGGCAGCAACGGCGGGCAGCCTCGTGTTCCTTGCCATCCTGCTGGTAGGCGCCACCAGCGCGCTCCTCGACGGGATGGGGAGCTATGCCGAGCGGCTGCGGTCCGCGAACGAACGCCTGACCGAGGCTCTGTCCGAGCGGGAACGTCTCGAGGCGACGCTGGTGGCGACGGAGAAGGCCCGTGCGCTCGGTTCGCTGGCAGCAGGCATCGCGCACGACCTCAACAACCTGCTCGTGCCGATCACCGTCGCCGGCACGGCAGCGCGCGACGCCAGCGACGACCGGCGCCAACGCGAACGACTCGACCTGGTGCTGGGCGCAGCCGACCGGGCGCGGATGCTGGCGCGTCGGGTGCTGGCGTTCAGCCGCGAGGGGGTGCCGCAGCGGCACGCGGTGGCGGTGGCGCCGCTGGTCGGCGACATCGTCGGCCTCGTGCGAGCGTCCGCGCCTCCGAACGTGTCCGTGCGTATGGAGGTGGAACCAGCGGCTGGGGAGGTGCTGGCTGACCCAGGCGAAGTGCAGCAGGTGGTCATGAACCTGTGCACCAACGCCGTGCGTGCCATGACAGCGCTCGGGGGAACGATGGTCGTCCGCCTGCAACGGGTTGCGGCGGAAGGCGTGGTGCTCGAGGTGGTCGACGATGGGCCTGGCATGGACGCGGCCACGCTGGCGCGGGCATTCGAACCGTACTTCACGACCTATCGTGATGGCGACGGCACCGGCCTCGGACTCGCGATCATTCGCCACATCGTGGACTCGCTCGGCGGCACGGTGTCGCTCGACTCGGCACCTGGGCGCGGAACCCGCGCCATCGTGCGCCTTCCAGCGATCATGGCCGGTGCGGCTTCCGACGACCGCGAAGACGCAATGCGTCCACAACGTTGACACGGACGACGCGTTCCGCCTAACATCCGGCATCCAGCGACGCAACACGCGATCCTCGGACCAGGAGGTCGGATGGCGCCTCATCGCTACCATCAACTCGATCCCACTGATCGCGCCATCGTCGACGCGCTGCGCCAGGATGGGCGCCGCCCCTACCGTGAGATCGCCCGCGAGCTCGGCGTCTCGGAGTCGAAGGTGCGCAAACGGGCCAAGAGGCTGCTCGACAGCGGCTACATCCGCATCCTGGCGATGAGCAACGCCATCGCCCTTGGCGTGCCGGTGCTGGCCACCACCTTCGCCAAGGTCAGCCCCGGCACCCTACAGGACGTGGTCGACCGCCTCTCACGCGACAGGCGCGTGCGCTACCTGGCGGTGGGCGTGGGCGGCCACAACCTGGTGTTCGAGTCGCTGCATACCTCCAACACCGACCTGCACGGCTTCATCCAGGGCACCCTCGGCATCGACGGCATCATCAGCAGCGAGACCATGCAGGTGGTGAAGATCGAGAAAGCCGTATGGGACTGGGAGGTCCCCCAGCCCGCCCCGGACTGACCCATCGTCGCCATCCGCCTGCCGGGCGACCGTCTGCGCCCGCCTGCGGCCCTTCCCACCCCTCTCCGTGACGCCCGCGTCGCACCCCAACCGAGGAGGAACCATGGCACGCCCACTCGCCCTCGCCATCTCGCTCGTCCTGGCCGTTGCTGGATCGGCGGCCGCCCAGACCAGCGGAGGCACCCTGATCGCAGCCTGGGCCCAGGAACCCGTCGGCTTCGACCCCCACATCACCAGCGCCATGTCGAGCCACCAGGTGCTCACCAACGTGATCGACAACCTCGTCACCCTCGACGCCGAGCAGAACGTCACGCCTGCCCTGGCCGAGTCATGGGACATCAGCGAGGACGGCCTGACGCTCACCTTCCACCTGCGCCAAGGCGTGAGCTTCAGCAATGGCACGCCACTGGTGGCGGGCCACTTCAAGGTGGTGTTCGATCGCCTGCTCGACCCGGCCACCGGCTCCGGCGCCTCATGGCGCATGGGCACCGTCACCGGCGTCGAGGCACCGGACGACAGCACCCTGGTGCTGAGCCTGTCCGTGCCTTCACCCTCGTTGCTCGGCCACCTCGCGGTCTCCAAGGCCCTCGGGGTCTTCGACCCGGCCGGCGTGGACGACGGCACCGTCAACACCCGCCCGGTCGGCACCGGCCCCTTCATGATCAGCGACTTCCAGCCAGGCACCCGTGTCCTGCTCGAGCGCAACCCCCACTACTGGCAGGACGGCCTGCCCTACCTCGACGCGGTGGACATCCGCATCATCGGCGACGAGACGGTGCGCCGCACCGCCCTGGTGACCGGCGAGGTCGACTGGTCCTTCGCCATCCCCGCCCAGTCGGTGGAGGAGCTCTCGGCCCGCGACGACGTGGTGGTCGACCTCACCCCAGCCGGCGCCTACTACTACATCGGCGTCAACATGCGCGACGGCCCCTTGGCCGACGAGCGCGTGCGGCAGGCCATCGCCTTCGCCATCAACCGCCAGAACATCGGCCTGGCCGCGGAGTTCGGCAACGCCGCCGTCACCCAGGATCCCATCCCGGCCAACTCGGCCTGGCACTTCGGCTACGAGCCGTACGGGCAGGACCTGGAGCGGGCGCGAGCGCTGATGGCCGAGGCCGGCTACGCCGACGGCTTCGAGATGGAGATCATGCCCACCAGCGAGATCGAGCCCACCATCCGCGCCGCGCAGGTGGTGCAGGCCGACCTGGCCGCCATCGGCATCCGCGCATCCATCCGCACCTTGGAGTGGGCCGAGTGGCTGCAGGAGCAGGGGGATGGCAACTACGACACCTACATCTGCTCCTGGAACGGCCTGGTCGATCCAGACGACTTCTACTACGCCCAGCACCGCACCGGCGAGGTCTTCAACTTCACCGGCTACAGCAACCCCACCGTCGACCAGCTGCTGGACGAGGCAAGGGTGCTGCCCACCTTCGAGGAGCGCTACCCACTCTACCAGCAGGTGAACCAGGCGATCGTCGACGACGCGCCATACATCTACCTCTACAACCCGCTGCAGATCCATGCATACGGGCCGCACGTCAACGGCTTCGCCTCGCGCGCCGACCAGTCCGTGCGCTTCCACGAGACTTGGCTGGGCGAGCGCTGAACCAGGGTTGATCCGATGCGATCTGCGCGGGCCTGCCCCGCGCGGATCGCCCCCGTCCTGCACACCTGCCTAAGGGGTCGCGCATGAGCCTGGCCTACGTCCTCAAGCGCATCGGCGCCATGCTGTTCGTGCTCTTCGGCGTCAGCGTGCTGACCTTCGCCATCATCCCCTTGCTGCCAGGCAGCCCCGCCCGCGTGACCTTGGGCGTCCAGGCCACACCGGAGTCGGTGGCGGCCCTCGAGCGTCGCATGGGCCTCGACCGGCCGCTGCCCGAGCAGTACCTGCGCTGGATCGGCGGCATCCTCAGCCGCGGCGATTTCGGCCAGAGCCTCATCAGCGGCTCGCCCATCCGCGCCGAGGTGCTGCGGCGCATGCCCGCCACCTTCAGCCTTGCGCTGGTGGCGCTGCTGATCGGCCTCGCCATCGCCATCCCCGCCGGCTTCCTCGCCGCCCTCAAGCCAGGCGGTCGCCGCGACCTCGGCGTGTCGGTGCTGAGCCAGCTCGGCGTCTCGGTGCCCGACTTCTGGATGGGGATCCTGCTCATCCTGCTCTTCTCCGAGACCCTCGGCTGGCTGCCCTCGCTTGGCTACCGGCCGCTGTCGGACGGCTTCGGGCCATGGGCCCGGCATATCTTCCTGCCCGCATTGACCGTCGGCATCATCAGCGGCGCGATCATGACCCGCTTCGTGCGCTCCGCCCTGATCGAGGTGCTTGGCCAGGACTATGTGCGCACCGCGCGCGCCAAGGGCGTGCCCGGCTTGGCCGTCGTCATCAAGCACGTCAGCCGCAACGCCGCCATCTCCATCGTCACCATCGTCGGCCTGCAGATGGCCACCCTGCTATCGGCTGTCGTGGTGGTCGAGATCATCTTCGCCTGGCCCGGCCTCGGCCAACTGGCGCTGACGGCCACGCTGCAGCGCGACTACCCCGCGCTGCAGGCCTCCGTGCTGCTCTCGGCCGTCATCTTCACCGTCGTCAACCTGTTGACCGACCTCTCCTACACCTTCCTCGACCCACGGGTGTCGTACGCCTGATGGCCACGGCTGCATCCACCGCCCCAGAGCGGCGCTCGCCGGCCGCCGACGCCCTGCGCAAGGCGCTGCGCCACGGCCTGGTGCTGGCTGGCGGCGGCATCGTGCTGCTGCTCGGCCTCACCGCAGCCTTCGGGGGCTGGCTGGCGCCCATGGACCCCAACGTCATGGACTTCACCGCGCGCTTCGCGCCGCCTTCCTTGGCGCACCCCTTCGGCACGGACGACTTCGGCCGCGACCTCTTCTCGCGCATCCTGCACGGCGCATCGGTCAGCGTGCGGGTGGCCTTCATCGCCGTCGGCATCTCGGGCGTGGCCGGCGTCTCCCTCGGCCTACTGGCCGGCTACCTGGGCGGCTGGGTGGACGAGGTGGTCATGCGCGTCATGGACATCTTCTTCGCCCTGCCGACGGTGCTGCTCGCCATCGTGGTCATGGCCATCCTCGGCCGCGGCGTGGAGAACGCGATGATCGCCATCGCCATCGTCTACGCGCCCATCTTCGCGCGGGTGACGCGCGGCGCCGTCATCGCCGTGCGCGACCGCGAGTTCGTCACCGCCGCCAGGGCGCTCGGTCAAAGGCAGCTGCCCATCATGTTCACGCATGTGCTGCCCAACGCCCTCGGCCCCATCATCGTGCAGACCTCGCTGAGCCTCGCCTTCGCCATCCTGGCCGAGGCGGCGCTGTCCTTCTTCGGCCTCGGCACACAGCCACCCGACCCAAGCTGGGGCCGCATGCTGGCCGAGGGCAGGGCCTTCCTACGCCAGGCGCCATGGATGGGCATCTTCCCCGGCCTGGCCATCATGGTCTCGGTGCTTGGCTTCAACCTGCTTGGCGATGGCCTACGCGACGTGCTCGACCCGCGCTACCGAGGGCGCGCGTAGGCTGAGCGCCATGCCTGGCCCTTCCCTGCGCCATCTCGCCGCCGTCGCCCTGCTGGCCGGGGGTGGCCTTGCCTACGAGATCGCCCTCACCCGCCTGCTCTCCGCCCTGCTGGTCAGCAGTTGGGTGGCGCCGGTGCTGGCGGTGGCGCTGCTCGGCCTCGGCCTCGGCGCCGGGCTCGCCGCCCTGCTTCCCGCCTGGCGCAGCCCCTTGGCCGCCCAGGTCGCCGCCGGCGCAGCGGCCGTGCTGACCACCCTGTCCCTGTCCGTCTGGCTGGGGGCGGCCGCCGCCGCGGTCCCGCTGGTCGGCCTGCTGCTGCCGCTGCTGGCCTACCTGGCGCTTGGCCTGGCCGGCGCCGCCGTCTTCTCCTGGTGGCCGCAGCGCGCCGCCGGCCTGGTGCGCACCGACTACGCCGCTGCCGCGCTGGCGGCCATCGCCACGCCGCTCGCCCTTGCCTACCTTGGCGGCCTGGGCGGTGCGCTGGCGGCGGCCATGCTGCTTGGCGTCGCAGCCCTGTGCCTGAGGCCTTCCGGCTCCGGCACCCGTCTCGCCACCGCCAGCATGGCCACGGGCATGGTGGGCATGGCCACCCCCGCCTTGGCTGCGCTGGCCATGGCTGTGGGCGTCTTGGGCCTCGATCCCGCCACCCACCTGCGCGCCAAGCCCATCGCGCCCATGCTGCAGCGCGGCGGCGTCATCGAGGCCAGCCGCTGGGACGCCACCGCCCGCACCGACCTGCTGCGGATGCCAGACGGCGCCCGCTACCTCTTCATGGACGGCGGCGCCGGCTCGCTGGTGCCCGACCCCGATCCCGATCGTTGGTGGCACGACATCGGCGCCTTCGCCTTCGCCATGGCCCCGGCCCAGCGCGCCTTCCTCATCGGCACCGGCGGCGGCCTGGACGTGGCCCAGGCACGCGCCAACGGCGTGGCCGACGTGACGGCGGTGGAGGTCAACGCCTCCAGCATCGAGCTGGTGCAGGGACTGCGCGGCGCCGCCGGCCGCGTCTACGATGCGCCGACCGAGGTGGTGCTCGGCGACGGCCGACGCGCCCTCGCCCGCACGGTCGGCGACTTCGACCTCATCGCCCTGGCCAACGTGGTGACCGGCGCGGCCGAGCTGCGCGGGGCGGCGCTCACCGAGAACCTGGTCTACACCGTCGAGGCCTTCGAGGCCTACTTGGGCAGGCTGAGTCCTGATGGGCGACTGGCGCTGAAGCTCTACGACGAGCTGACCCTGACCCGCGCCCTGACCACGGCGCTGGAGGCGCTGGTGCGCAGCGGGCTTGCGCCCGACCACGCGACGGCCACCCGTCACCTCTTCGCCGTGCTGGACAGCAGGGCGCAACCACCCATCCCCTTGCTGGCGGTGCGGCGCTCGCCCTTCGATCTTGGCGAGGCCGTGGCGTCGGCCCGCGTGGCCGAGGCCCGCGGCTGGAGCCTGCTCATGGTGCCTGAGCTGCTGGTCCCCGCCACCCTGCAGGGCCTGGTCAACGACAGCCAGACGCTGAATGAGCTCATCGCGGCCGGCGGCGAGGTGGACCTGCGTCCCACCTTCGACGACCGGCCCTACTTCTTCTCCTTCGAGCCCGGCCTGCCGAGGGACGTGCAGCGTGCCGGATGGCTGGCAGCTGGCACGCTGCTCATCCTGGTCGCAGCCGCACCCTTGATCGGCAGGCGCGGCGGTGCGCGGAGCGGCGTGGCCCGCAGCTGGCTCGTGGCCCGCCGCTGGCTGGCGGCAGCGGCATTGGGCGCCGGCTTCCTCTTGCTGGAGCTGCACGCGCTGCACATCATCCAACGCGCAGCGGGCCATCCGGCATGGAGCCTGTCGCTGACGCTGGGCGCGGTGCTGCTCGGCGGCGCGATCGGCGCCCACCTCTCGGGTCGATCCACCGGCCTCGGCGCAAGGAGGCCTGCGCTGCTGGCCGCGGCTGCGCTGCTGGCATGGGTCTTGCTGGCGCCGGTGCTGCTCGGCCTGCTGCTGCCGGCCGCGCCGCAGGTCGCCGGCCTGGCACTGGCCGCCCTGCTGCTGGTGGCCGCCGTGCCCATGGGCTTGCCCTTCCCCCGCCTGCTGGCAGGCTGGGGCACGGCAGGCGGGGTGGCGGCTGCGCTGGCCGCCTCAGGCGTGGCAGCGGTGGCCGCCGGCTCGGGCGCGCTGTTCATCGCCCATGCTCTAGGCATGCCATGGGTAGGGATGATTGCCGTCTCTGCCTACTTCCTAGCCGCGGTCGTGCACCCGGGCCAGTCCTGAGCGGCCGTATCATCGGCGGCACAGGAGGAGACCACCGTGCAGCTCGCCCGATTCCCCCGACGCCGCTACACCGAGGCCCGAACGCCATTGGAGCCCCTCACCCATCTCGCCGACTACCTCGGCGGCCCGGACCTGTGGATCAAGCGTGACGACCTGCTTGGCCTGACCGCAGGCGGCAACAAGACGCGCAAGCTCGAGTTCCTGATGGCCGACGCCCTCGCCCAGGGCGCCGACACCATCATCACCGTGGGTGCCGTGCAGTCCAACCACTGCCGCCTCACCCTGGCTGCCGCCGTGCGCGAGGGCCTCGCCTGCCAGCTGGTGCTGGAGGAGCGGGTGCCAGGCAGCTTCGACGAGGGCGCCAGCGGCAACCACTTCCTCTTCCGCCTCCTCGGCGTCGAGCGCACCGTGGTGGTGGAGGGCGGCAGCGACCTGCAGGCGGCCATGCAGCAGCTCGCCGACGAGCTGATCGAGGAGGGCAGGGTGCCCTACATCATCCCAGGCGGCGGCTCCAACGCCCTCGGCGCGATGGGCTACGTGGCCTGCGCCGAGGAGCTGGTGGCCCAGGCCAACGACCTGGACATCACCCTCGCCAAGGTGGTGTGCGCCAGCGGCTCGGGCGGCACCCACGCCGGCCTGCTCGCAGGCCTTCATGGGGTCAACGCCGACCTGCCGGTGGAGGGCATCAGCGTGCGCGCGCCCAAGGCGGCCCAGGAGCAGAAGATCCACGCCTTGGCGCAAGAGACCGCCTCCTTGGCCGGCCTGAGCACGCCACTGCCCCGCTCGGCCGTCACCGTCGACGACCGCTACGTCGGCGAGGGCTACTCCATCCCCACCAAGGCCATGGTCGAGGCGGTGCAGCTCTTCGCCCGCTTCGAGGGCATCCTGCTCGACCCGGTCTACACGGGCAAGGCCGCAGCCGCCTTCGTGGCCATGTCACGCGCGGGCGACTACGACCCGGAGGAGCGCTGGGTGTTCCTGCACACCGGTGGCTCGCCCGCGCTCTACGCCTACCAGGACGTGCTGCTGGAGCGCGTGTCAGCGGGGTCGGCGTGACCGGAGCGCCTGCGTGAGCGGAGCCCTAGCGTGACCGGAGCGCCAGCGTGACCGCCGGCCCTCGCGCCAAGGTGGTCGGCGTGCTGGGCGGCATGGGGCCAGACTCCACCGTCGACTTCTTCGCCCGGCTGGTGGACGCCTCGCGTGGCGGCAGCGATCAGGACCACCTGCGGGTGGTCATCGACAACGACCCGACGGTGCCCGACCGCACCGCCGCCATCACCGGCAAGGGGCCAAGCCCAGCCCCGCGTCTTGCCGCCATGGCCCGCGGCCTGGTGGCACAGGGCGCCGAGCTGCTGGTCATGCCGTGCAACAGCGCCCACGCCTTCGAGGAGGCCATCCGCGAGGCAGCTGCAGCCGTGCCCTTCTTCAGCCTGATCGAGACCACCGTGCAGGCCACCAGCGCGCGGCTGAGCGCTGCGCGCACCGTCGGCCTGCTGGCCACAGACGGCACCCTGGCCGCCGGGCTCTACCACAGGGCCTACGCCGCGGCTGGCGTCACCGCGCTGTCCCCCACCGAGGACGACCAGCGCCTGGTCATGGAGGCCATCTACGCCGTCAAGGCAGGGCGCCAGGAGCAGGCAGGCGAGCTGCTGCGCGGTGTGGCCATGCGGCTGGCCGCGGCCGGCGCCGAGGCGGTGGCCATGGCCTGCACCGAGGTACCGCTGGTGCTGCGCGAGGGCGACGTGGTCGGGGCGGGCGGGCGGCCCTTGCCGCTCATCGACTCGACGGGGGCGCTGGTGGAGCGAACGGTGGCGGCGGCGCGGGACGGCACTTTGCTAGCAAGCTATCAAGCGCGCTAGCATGTACCCATGCGCCAGACCAGCATCAAGAGTGACCGCGTAGCCGACCTGCTCGACGCCATCGTCGAACGCACGGGTGAGGCCAAGGTCGACGCCGTCATCAAGGCCCTCGAGGGCCGGCTCAGGGAACTGGACGTGCAGGACGCCAGCAACCTGACCCTGGCCTGGCTCGAGTCGTCCGTATGGCCCAACCTGCCCAAGGGCATGCGCGGCCGAGGACCGACGAAGTCCGAGCAGGAAGAACTGTTGGGTCTCTGAGCCGTGGTCATCGATCCTAGCGTCCTCGTGCAGATCATCTTCGACGAACCAGGGGCGAGGGAGGCGCTGCGCGCCCTGCACCGCGTCGGCAGGAAGATCATCCCAGCCCCCGGCGTCCTGGCCGCCGAGATCATCGTCGCCTCGCACCAGGGCTTCGGCAGCGGCGTGGTCCGCGAACTGCTGCTGCGCCTGGAGTGCGACGTGGTGCCCTTCACCAACGCCCACCTGCTGGAGGCGAAGTCGGCCTTCGAGCGCTTCAGCAAGCGGCAGGGCCACCCGGCCCACCTCAACTTCGGCGACTGCATGATCTACGCCGTCGCCCGTGCCAGTGGCGAGGTCCTTGCCTTCAAGGGCGACCACTTCGACCACACGGGTCTGCGGGTCCTGCGCACGGGTTGAGCGCCTTCTCGCGCCGTCGAACGCAAGCTGCGGCCCTGGTGCCAGAGGCCGAACGCTTGACATCCACCTGCCTCGTCCTCTACCGTGCTTCCGTTCCGACGGAAGGAGGTGGTGCCATGGTCCAGACCTTCGCGCCCCACCAACCACCCGTCGACGAGCCTGCGCGCTGACCGACCATGGCGCCGTGGGCTCGCCGAGCGGGTCCACCTATCGCCCAAGGTCACCGTGCGCGTGAAGCGTCATCCCGCTTCACGCCCCTAGCAGGAGGTTCACCCATCCCACGACGCAAGATCGATCCCGATTCCATGCCCGACAGCTTCGAGCCCCCCAAGCGGCGGCGCGAGCGCCGGGCCCCCAAGGGTCGCCAGAACCTGACCCAACTGCTCGACGAGCACGGCGAGGCCATCCCCGGCACCGCGCTCGCCCGCCTGCAGGAACGCGGCTTCGTCCACGAGCTGCTCGGCGAGCTGAAGAGCGGCAAGGAGGCCACCGTCTACCTAGGCCGGTCCCCGAGAGGGCTGCTGGCGGTGAAGATCTACCGCGACGCCGAGGTGCGCAGCTTCAAGAACGATGCCAGCTACACCGCCGGCCGCTGGATCGCCGACCAGCGCATCGCCAAAGCCGTCAAGAGCCGCACCCGCGCCGGCCGCTCCGCCATGAAGCTGCTGTGGGCCGGCCACGAGTACGCCATGCTCTGGCGCCTGTACCAGGCCGGCATCCCCGTGCCCGAACCCATGGTGGGCCCCCAGGCCTCCGACATCAGCCAGGCGGGCGAGGTGGTGC
>CAYXJZ010000092.1:0-12523 GCA_964465355.1 uncultured bacterium
CATCGACGTTTACACCAACGACAACATCAACGTCGAGGTGCTGCCATGCGCGACCTGACGCCCCGGCAAATCGTGACCGAGCTTGATGCTCACATCGTTGCCCAGCAGGACGCCAAGCGGGCAGTGGCCATCGCCGTCCGCAATCGCTGGCGCCGGCAACAGCTTCCCGAGGCGATGCGCGGCGAGGTCGCGCCCAAGAACATCCTGATGATCGGTCCCACGGGCGTCGGCAAGACCGAGATCGCCCGCCGCCTGGCCAAGCTGGCGCGCGCCCCCTTCCTCAAGGTGGAGGCCACGAAGTTCACCGAGGTGGGCTATGTTGGTCGCGACGTCGACTCCATCGCGCGCGACCTGGTGCGCGAGGCCGTCAACATGGTCGAGACCGAGCGCAAGGACGCCGTCAGTGAGCGCGCCCGCGCCGCCGCCGACGTCCGTGTCCTCGACGCCCTGCTGCCAGGCGGCAGCCCAGAGGGCCTTGCCTCCATGCGCGAGCTGCTCAGGAGCGGCAAGCTGGAGGACCGCATCGTGGAGATCGAGGTGGAGGAAGCCGGCGGCGCCTCCCCCATGATGGGCATGCCAGGCATGGAGCAGATGGGCGAGCAGCTGCAGGAGATGATGCAGAACCTCATGCCCAAGAAGCGCTCACGCCGCAAGCTGAGCGTGCGCGAGGCGCGCCGGGTGCTGATGGCCGAGGAGGCCGACAAGCTCATCGACCACGACGAGGTCAACCGCGAGGCGGTGTGGCGGGCTGAGAACGCCGGCATCGTGTTCCTGGACGAGTTGGACAAGCTGGCTGGGAAGAGTGGGCAGACGAGTGGGCCGGATGTCTCGGGCGAGGGCGTGCAACGGGACCTGTTGCCGGTGGTGGAAGGCACCACGGTGCAGACGCGCTGGGGGCCGGTGTCGACTGACCACGTGCTGTTCATCGCCGCCGGGGCCTTCTCGGTGTCCAAGCCGTCAGACCTGATCCCTGAGCTGCAGGGGCGGTTCCCGGTGCGGGTGGAGCTGGAGGGCCTGAGCGCCTCCGACCTGCAGCGGGTGCTGACGCAGCCGGAGCATGCGCTGACCAAGCAGTACGCGGCCTTGCTGGCGGTGGATGGAACGCAGTTGGAGTGGGAAGAGAGCGGCATCGTGGCGATGGCCAGGGCGGCTGAGCGGGTGAATCGCGAGGTGGAGGACATCGGGGCGCGGCGGCTGCATACGGTGTTGGAGACGGTGTTGGAGGATGTGTCGTTCGGGACGGGGTTGGGGGTCGTGCGGATCGACGAGGCCTACGTGGAGAAGAAGATCTCGGCGCTCGTCGAGGATGAGGATCTGAGTCGGTATGTGTTGTGAGAGCCTTACAATACTCCTTTCACGACTTAGTCCACTCAGATGTAGAGTAGCCACCACATCAACCGATCTTCGGCTCGCAACGTCATAGGGGCGTTTTCGGCGGTTGGCCTGAAGAGTCCGCTGCCCGAAACCTTCTACTTCGCTGCTTCGCGGTTAGCTGAGGAAGATGGGGGGAGATCGATAAGGCTGATAGGTTCCCTGGCATCTAGGCTGGAGCCAGGTAAAGTGGCTCATACACCTGTCAGAGAGAGGCATCGAGTATGCCAGTTGATCTCCAACTACTCACAGCCGTCAAGAATGAGATTCTAGGAATAGACGGTGGTGTGACAGATGGCCCCGTAAATGTTACTCGTTACATACAGGCCCGCCCTCGCATCGTCTGGGTTTTACGCGAAGTGAATTTTCCTGGCGCCAGCGGGTGGGATCTGTCGCAGTACCTTGATTGCGATCTGGAAACCTACAGTCGCTGGCAAAGCACCTATGGATTAGTCGCGAAGGTGTCTCATGCGCTACTCCAGCAGCCCCATGCTACGGAGCTTCCGCAGAACGCTACGGACGTCAGGGATGCGATTCGCGATGTCGCCGTGATCAATGTCAGCAAGGTAGGCGGGGGTTCGCGCGCGCAAGGGAGGGACCTGAGAGAGCGGGCCCTGCGCTATGAGAAGCTAGTTGCGCTGCAACTCGATGCGTTGGCGCCCGACATCGTCATCGCGGGAGGCACATTCTCGCTGGTACCTGCATTCCGCCAACAGTTCAGCAAAGACGCCATGGCTGGGCCAATTAGGGCAGCCAAATGGCGGGATAGCTGGTTGGTAAACATGTATCATCCTGGGCAGTCTCGGCTGCGGCATGAGGTGGTCTTTGCTCAACTGCGGGACGCACTAGTCAGCGCAGGTTACGCTTCTCCTCAACACCGACCTAGGGCCGCACGTCAGTGACGCATGCATGCGGCTTCGATCAACGTAACTGGCGACAGAGTGTGTTGTAGGGCATGACTGCCCTTCTATCCTGAGCACAATTGGCATTGAGGAGATCGAACATCAGCCCGCTTCCAGCATCCAGAATAGGTGAGCGCCTAAGGGTCAACAATAAGTTGATTCCATACAGCTTTTGGCCCACAAAGCTCGGGCCTAAAGGAAATGCGAGTCTTCAGACTCTCCTGTTCTCGCTTGACCCTTGGGCCATCATCCACAAGGCGATTGTGTCGTCATGCCCGCCAAACGCAAAATCCGAAGCTTTGGCATGCACCTATCAAGCGCGCGACTTCTATGAGAGCGCGATCGATGCGCAACGAGTCGCTGCTCGCCCGCTGGCTTTGTACTACTGCTTCATGAACTTGGTCAAAGCGTTCTGTCTAACAAGGGCCACGCAGGCAACGTTTGACAAAGCGCAGCACGGTCTCACCGAGATGTTACGGAGTCCGGGTAACAAAGAACTCACCGATGCGTTTCTGAGAGCGTTCCCAAGCCCAAACCCATCGGGAGTACTCCAGAACTTCTCGGAGTTCATGCGAGCCCTTCAGGGCACTGGGCTACCCGCACAGTTTGAGTATGACATCCCAGTTCTTTTGCCACAGATCCTGCCGGGTCATCGTCTTTGGTCCTCAGCGGCAAATAAGCAGGAGCGTTTCATTGCAATCCATGACATACGAACATTCTTGAACAAGTCGACTCGTGAGCTGTGGTTAAACGTGTACTTCGTTAAAGATGATCTCTCTCGAATTGGGATCGCCAACAAAGCCCTTCTCGCTGACTCTGGCCTCAATATGACCTGTACACAGGTTGCTTGTGGTGAGGTAGATAGCGCTGGACGCCCCTTGATCTGCCTCCAGCAGGCTACGCCGATAGTATGCCCAAACACGAAGTATGCGAACTCTCTCCAACAGCTGTTTGACACTGTGCGCCCCATGCTGTGGACGACTGTTGCTACCATCCCGCCATACCGAAGACACTATGTCTACCTACGACTACAAGCCGAGTCTCTACAGACCCTTCCCCAGTTACTCTCCATTTATGCACTCGCTTACTACTTAGGCTCGATTACGCGGTATCGACCGCATCACTATCCGTCCATTACCGACGGCGCCTTTGGCCCGAGGGTTCAAGACTTCATCACTGGACAACCGCGACAGTTCCTTTACCTCTTGGCATCAGAGTTTGCGCAGCGAGAGATTGCCAAACCGTCTGTCCTTTAGACCGCATAGATTAGTGACTTTACTTCCACTTTCGTTAGATCGGTCAAAATGTCGGGCGACAAGGAGCCACGCCTCTTCACAGTGGAGTTGGCCAAGGCAGCGCGGGAGGGCGTTCGGGCGCAGATCCACGTCATGGTCCGGCGCTCCCTGCATAGGCACAACTCCCGCCTGACCTGCAGGCCAAGGCTCCCAAGCGGTGTTTGAACAAGCGTAGCTGTTGTCGGCGGGGTGTGGGTGTGCGGCGACCTTTAGCCGGCTAGCGTAGATGCTTGCTCCGGTTGATCCGAAGACCGGCGATGCGCCCGTCGCGTCGGTCGAGCATCCTCACGAAGTCATCGATGCTCCTGCCTCAAATCTCCAACGCCGTAATACTCGCGACCGCCCGACGAATCGCGACCGGGCAGAGTGTCTTGCTCGTGAGCGCGAACCCCAGAGGGTGCTTCATGGCAGGCGCGCATTCATGATTTCCGTGATCGACGATCCGCCGCACTGGTCGCTGACGTTCTGCCGGGCTCAAGATTGACGTTCTGCCGGCGTGTATATTGACGTTCCGCCGCACTCATGATTGACGTTCTGCCGCACTCGTCCGTTAGTATGCGTCATGGGCGCGAAGATCTACCCCCGTTACCTGCACGACAGCCTCGTGGCAGCGCTGCAACGTTCACCGGTGGTCCTCCTCCACGGACCTCGGCAGAGCGGCAAGACCACGCTGGCTCGGACCATAGGCGGCCAACGCGGATACCGTTACGTCAGCTTCGATCAGGAACCCGTCCTCCGGGCAGCCAAGGATGATCCCCTGGGGTTCATCCAGAACCTCCCTGACCGGACCATCCTCGACGAGGTCCAGCGCGCGCCCGAGATCTTCACGTCGATCAAGTACGTCGTGGACCAACAGCGGACGCCAGGCAGGTTCATTCTCACCGGCTCCGCCAACGTCCTGCTCGTGCCGAAGCTGACGGACTCCCTTGCCGGCCGAATGGCCATCCTCCGGCTCCATCCCCTGGCCCAGAGCGAGATGACAGGCGGACCGTCGGACTTCCTCGACACGCTCTTCGATGGCCACTTCCGAACCGGGCTGGCCGACCAGCTCGGCAAGGAACTCGTCGAGCGTGTCGTCGCCGGCGGCTATCCTGCCGCGGTCGAACTCGCGTCGGAGAGCGATCGCACACGTTGGTACCGCGAGCACATCGACGCCCAGATTCAGCGCGACGTGCAGGATCTCTCGCGCATCTCCTCCTTCGAGGCGCTACCGCGGCTCATGGCTGTCGCAGCATCCCACACGGCCCAGATGGTCAACTTCGAGGAACTGGCCAGTCCTTTCGACCTCACCCGCAACACGATCCGCACCTACGTGACGCTTCTGGAGCGCGTCTTCCTGCTCGACCGGCTACCCGCCTGGCACAAGAACCAGATGACGCGCCTCGTGAAGCGCCCCAAGTTGCACATCGGCGACACAGGCGTCGCCGCGGCCCTCCTAGCGATGGGGACGGACGACCTACGAGAGGAGCGCAGCATGCTCGGCCACCTGCTGGAGTCCTTCGTCTATCAGGAGATCCGCCGACAGGCCAGTTGGCACGACAAGGTCATGGACTTCTATCACTTCCGCGACCGCGATGGGCTGGAGGTCGACATCGTCATCGAACGCGGGATCAGCAACGTCGCTGGGGTGGAGGTCAAAGCCGCTGCCACCGTCAACGACCACGACTTCCGCGGCCTGCGCAAGCTCGCGGGAGCCGCGGGGCGACGCTTCAAGGCAGGCATCGTCCTGTACGACGGCCCCGCGACCATCCCCTTCGGCGATCGTCTCTTCGCTGTCCCCATCCGCTTCCTGTGGGAATCGCCGCGATGAACCCTTTGTCGCTTTGGCGCGCTACTTCGATACCACACCTCAGTTCTGGTTGAACCTCCAATCCGCCTACGCTCTTCGGCGGGCAGAAATCAAGACCGGCGACCGGATCCAGCACGAAGTGGCCACGAGGTTTCCGGCCACCTAGGCCGGCCTCACCAAAGCAGGCACATGTAAGGTCCTCGCATCACAGACACGGAGTGGACCTCGGGGAACACAAACAACTAGCAGGGGAAGCCGAGGAACGCAGTCACTGCCGCTTGCCCTCGCCCGCGCGACCGTTGTACGCCAACGCCACACCGACCCAGAAGGCCAGTTGCTCCTCAGTCCGCCGAGGGTCCACCCGGACCAGCAGGTCACCGTCCCTGAGCACGCTGACGACCATCCTCTCGTTCACCATGAACGACAGCCCCCCCGAACATCGGCACTTCACGGGTCGACGGTTCGGCGGCGAGCGCTGAACGAACGCGTTCGTTCAGCGGAAGGCGGTGGTTTGTCACATCGATCACCCCTCGGTCGTCATCTATCGAATCGAGCTCTACCCCAACTGCGCCAACAGCACCAACTTGTCCTCCTCATCCTCCATCGGCTCGTCCTCCGACCAGTCCATACTCCGCATCCCGTCGAGCAGGTGCAGCGGCAGCCTGAAGGTCCCCAACCCCGTAGCGCTGTGGCTCGGCGCGGCAGGTGCAGGCTTACAGCAGACCGTTCTCCATGAAGCTGACACCGCACATACGTTGCGGCACGACAATCGACTAGGCGTTCTGGCCGAGGCACAGGCCCTGTCGCCGATCCCCGTAGAGCCGAGACCTATCTGGTTCGACCGTGACAGCTCATGTCGTAGGGAGAAGCCGATGAAACACAACCCGAAAGCGTGGGCCCGAATGCTCCTGGGCGCCGCCATCCTCCTCTTGGCCACCACGCCTGCCCTTGGCCAGGACCACCCGCACATCCATTCAGCCCACGGGGCGCGCATCGCACTCTCCTGGCTCGGCAGCTACCAGTCCGGCATCTACAACCAAGCCGGCGCCGAGATCGTCACCTATGACGCCGGAAGCCGCCGCGCCTTCGTCGTCAACGCCTTCTCCGGCGAGGTCGACGTGCTCGACCTGAGCGATCCAGCCAACCCCGTCAAGGTAGCGACCATCGATGTGTCATCAGTGGGCGCCGAAGCCAACTCCATCGCGGTGCGCAACGGCATCGTCGCCGTGGCGGTGCAGAACCCGGTGGCGACCGAACCCGGCTCGGTGGCGCTGCTCGACCTGGATGGCAACATCGTCACCTCCGTGAGGGTCGGCGCCCTGCCCGACGCGCTGACCTTCTCGCCGGACGGCAACTGGGTCCTGGTGGTGAACGAAGGCGAGCCGCGCGAGGACTACGCCATCGACCCGGAAGGCTCGATCTCGATCATCGACGTGTCAGGCGGCGCCGCTTCGGTGACCCAGGACCATGTGCGCACCGCCGACTTCCGCGCCTTCAACGGACGCGAGGACGAGTTGCGCGCCCTCGGTGTTCGCATCTTCGGGCCCGGCGCATCGGCCGCGCAGGACTTCGAGCCCGAATGGGTGGAGGTGGCGAGCGACAACCGCACCGCCTACGCCTCACTTCAGGAGAGCAACGCCATCGCCGTCATCGACATCGAGACGGCAACCGTGACCGCCATCCTCCCGCTCGGCTTCAAGGACTGGTCAGCCAACGGCCCTTGGTCCGGCGCCGGCTTCGACTCCAGCCGCGCCGGCGATGTCGATTTCCGCCACTGGCCGGTCTTCGGCGTCTTCATGCCTGACACAATCCGACTCTATGAGGTGAATGGCGAGACCTACATCATCACCGCCAACGAGGGTGACGCCCGCGCCTATGACGTCGACGGCTGGTGGCTCGACGAGTTCGCCGTCAAGGACCTGCAGCTCAACCCCGTGGCCTTCCCCAACGCCGAGGAACTGCAGCGCTCCGAGAACATCGGCGACCTGCTGGTGACCTCCACCCTCGGCGTGGCCAACGACTGCAACCCCTCGCTCTCCACCGCCGAGGTCAAGGCGCTCGGCTACGAGGAGATCGGCGCCTACATCTCGGCCGAATGCGTCTATGAGGCGCTCTACACCTATGGTGGGCGTTCAGCCTCGATCTTCCGCGTGACGGACCGCGGGCTGGAGCTGGTCTGGGACTCGGGCAGCGACTTCGAGGAGATCACCTTCGCGGCGACGCCGGACTTCTTCAACGCCGACCACGCCCATCGCGCAGTCCAACTCAAGCGCCGCTCAGTCAACAAGGGCCCCGAGCCCGAGGGCCTCGCGATCGGCGAGCTCGACGGGCGGACCTACGCCTTCATCGGCTTCGAGCGCGTCGGCGGCGTGATCGTCTATGACATCACGGAGCCGACCGAGGCCAGCTTCGTGACTTACATCAACAACCGCGACTTCTCCTTGGCCGCCTCCGCAGAAGGCGGCACCACAACGGACCTCGGTCCGGAGGCTGTGCACTTCATTCCGGCCCAGGACAGCCCCGACGCCGATGGTCGCGCGCTGATCATCGTCGGCAACGAGGTGAGCGGCACGACCTCCGTGTTCGCCATCGATCTAACTGCTGGTCAGTAGTTCCCTCGCATTCGCCTAGCCTCTTCCTCCCGCCCGCCGAAAGGTGGGCAGGAGGAAGCCAGGGGAACGTACTCACCCCCTACCCCAACGGCGCCAACGGCACCAGGTCCTCGTCTTCGAACTCGAACGGCTCGTCGTCAGCCGGCTCATCCTCAGATCGCTCCTCCGGGGGCGGCCCGTCCATCCGCAACACCGGCAGCTTGAAGGTCCCCGACACCGCCGCCCAGCGGCTGGGCGGCGTCACGCACTGCTCAAACCACTCGATCACCGCGTCGGCGTAGAGCGTGCCGGAGTAGCTGCCGTACACGACCTCGATGCCGCTCTCCTCGTTGGTCTCGAAACGGTCGATGGTCACCGTGAAGGGGCCTTGACGGAGGGCGTCGCCAGCAGGGCCGCACACGCCCGGGGGGTCATACATCTCCATGGCCATGTAGTAGTTGGTGTACAAGTACGTGTCTTCCGACCCGTCGAAGTCCTTGGGTTGGTAGGTGACGGTGACGCCCTCGATGATCGGAGGGGCCGGGTACGCGCCAGGCGTGGCACCGTCGGCAATGAAGTCGATGGCCGCATGATCCACGTTGCTCACGCTGCCGACCACGAGCCGGGATCCTTGCACCAAGGCGTCGGCAGCAACCCGCTCTTGGGCGCCCACGGCGCTGCGGCGGCCGCCGACGAACAGCAGGGTTTCGTCCAGCCCACTGAGCGTCAGGTAGTACTCAGCCGTGTGGATGGTGATGTTGGCGACCAAGGTGTACTGATGCCAGGAGTCGTCCCGGTTCGTCGCCCGCAAGTCCACCGACACCGCCACCGTGTTCGGGTCCGGCGCCGTGCTCGGCGCGGTGTAGAGCGCCTTCCGCTCCAGCGGGTCGAGCGAACCATGGACCTCATTGCCCGGCGCATCCTGCCCGTTCAGCCGCCAGTTCCGCACCTGGAAACCCACGTACCGCTCAGTGCTGTCAAGCAGCTGCCGCCCCTCCGTCAAGGCCACCAGAGCGTCATCCAACGGCACCAGCTCGACGCCTTCGTCCCGATCAGGGTCGTAGATGAAGCCCGTGATCCCGAGCACCACGCTCTCCCCCGGCGACACAAGGCTCTGCGCCGGCTCCAACTTCAGGTCGATGAACCGGCCCACCGCCCAGTCGCTGAAGTGCCTGACGCTGACGGTCACCGTCTTGGCCTCGGTGTCCACCACGCTGCTGCGCTGCGGGCTCCAGCTACCCGAGGCGTTCTGGCTGATGAACCACAGGAGCTCCGCCGGCTGCCCCGCCAGCACGCCATCGTCATAGGCGAAGGTCAGTGTCACCGGCTCGGCGAAGTCGACGCCTTCCGGCGTCAACCGGTAGCCGCCGCCCAGCCCCAGCGGGGCATGGTTGGAGATCGACTGCACGCCCACCTCCGTCTCGGCCGCCAAGGCACCGGGCGGGAAGGTGACCGTGAGGGCGCCGTCCGGCGAGCGGACCTCACCGCCCTCAGGACCGATGGTGGCGGTGGCTGGCAGGCCGATCGGCCGCCCGGACTCTGTGACGAGGGGCTCTGCGTCGCCCTGGGCGAGGGCGCCGTAGGCGAAGACCAAAGGCAGTAGGACCATCCACGGGATCGCGCGCTTCAGCATGCATCCTCCAGGCGGTACGACGGCCAAGCGTAGCGGAACTCGACCGCACCAAGCCGGCACGGGTCACGTTCTCAGCGGAACGGTCGCTCGACCTCAACCCGGCGGCGCCAACGGCACAAGGTCGATGTCCTCGTCCTCCAAGGACTCGTCTTCCCACCACCCGTCCTCCGACCCGTCGCTGCTTGGCGTCCCGTCCTGGCGGTCCACCGGTAGCTTGAACGTCCCCGACAACGCCGCGCTGCGGTTGGGCGGTATCGCACACTGGCTGAGCCACTCGAACGGCGCGTGGGCGTAGAGCGTGCCGGCGTAACTGCCATACACGACCTCGATGCCACTGTCCTCGTCCTTCTCGAAACGGTCGATCGTCACGGTGAAGGGCGAGGAGCGAACCACGCCTGCATCCATCGGCGTGCAGAGCGGGAAGTCCGGCGTCAACTGGACGAGGTTGTCGTAGTACCAGTCGATGTAGTTGGGCCTCTCCTCGTCGCCGCTGTAGTCGGGAGGGCGGTAGCCGACGGTGCCCTGATCGAAGACGCGATACACCGGATAGCTGCCAGGGCTACTGCCGTCGGCCAGGAAGTCGATGCTCAGCCAATCCACCTCGCTGAGGCCGGAGATCCACAGTCGGCCGCCAGAGACCTGGGCATCGACCGCGTACAGGTCCACGGTCCCGTAGCTGTCGTCGCCGCCGACGAAGAGGAACGACCCGTCAGGCGCGTTCAAAGTGATGTAGTACTCGGCCGTGTGGATGGTGATGCTGGCCACCAAGGTGTACTGATGGAAGGACTCGTCCCGGTTCGTCGCCCGCAGGTCCACCGACACCGCCACCGTGTTCGGGTCCGGCGCTGCGCCTGGCGCGGTGTAGAGCGCCTTCCGCTCGAGCGGGTCGAGCGTTCCGTGGGTCGCGTTGCCTGGCGCATCCTGCCCGTTCAACCGCCAGTTCTGCACCTGGAAGCCCATGAAGCGCTCGGTGCTGTCAAGCAACTGCCGACCTTCCGTCAAGGCCACCAGACCATCGTCCAACGGCACGAGTTCGACGCCATTGTCCCGATCGGGGTCGTACATGAACCCGGTGATCCCCAGGACCACGCTCTCGCCAGGGAGGACCACGCTCTCGGCCGGCTCCAATGCCAGGTCGATGAACCGACCCACCGCCCAGTCACTGAAGTGCGTCACGCTCACCGTGACCGTCTTTGCCTCGGTGTCCACCACACTGCTGCGCTGCGGGCTCCAGGTGCCGGAAGCATTCTGGCTGATGAACCACAAGAACTCGGGCGGCTGCCCGGCCAACACGCCATCGTCGTAAGCGAAGGTCAGTGTCACCGGCTCGGCGAACGCCATACCCGCCGGCGTCAGCCGGTAGCCGCCGCCCACGCCAAGCGGGGCATGGTTGGAGATGGACTGCACACCCACCCTTGTCTCGGCCGCCAGTGCGCCGGGCGGGACGGTGACGGTGAGGGCGCTGTCCAGCGAGCGGACCTCGCCGCCATCTGGGCCAATGATGGCGGTCGATGCCTCCCCCAGCAGCCGGCCCTGCTCGGTGACGGCAGGCGCGGCGTCGGCCTGGGCAAGAGCCGGGCCTCCGAGTACGAGGACCAAGGCAAGGGGCACAGGGACCATCAAAGAAACCCAACGCTTCGGCATGCACTCTCCTTGGCGATACACCCAGAAAAGGCTATCGGATGACGGTCATGCCCGTTGGCGAAAACGCACTAAGCACACCAAGCGAGGAGGCGATGGACGATCCACCTGATACGCCCCATGCGGATCAGCGCTGCTGGCACGGACGGCCTCGACCCGACCTGCCCACGGCCTCCGGCCGTGCCGGCCACGCCTTATGCTCTTCCCATGCCCGTCGAGATCCATCCGGCCACCGGCCGCTTCGATGACTTCGCCACTGTGGTGGGACCGAAGACCGGCATCAACGGATGCTGGTGCATGGCCTACCGCGGTGCCGGCCTCAGCTCAGAAGAGCGCATCGACTACATGCGCAAGGAGTGTGCATCGGCACCCGGACCAGGGGTCCTCGCCTATGTGGACGGCGAACCCGCCGGCTGGTGCTCGGTGGCCCCGCGGTCGAGCTACCGCAGGCTGATGAACTCCCGGACCATCCCCTTCGTCGACGATCGCGATGCATGGTCGGTGGTCTGCTTCGTGGTGCGCGTGGGCTACCGCAAGCAGGGGCTCATGCACCACCTTCTCGAAGGCGCGTTGGAGCACGTCCGTCGCAGTGGCGGAGAGGTCGTCGAGGGTTACCCGGCCGACGCCGGAGAAGGGCGGGTCGACACCATCTCCGGCTACGTTGGCACCACCCGCTTGTTCGAGGCCCATGGCTTTCACAAGGCGGTCGAGACCACAGGCGTCAGCGGCGGCAAGCCCCGTTGGGTGATGCGCCGTGAGCTCCATGACGCCTCCTGAAGAGGGAGTTCATATGCCGTCCTACATCGCCCTGCTGCGCGCCGTGAACGTCGGCGGAACAGGCAAGCTGCCCATGACCGAGCTGCGGGCCATGTGCGTAGCCGAGGGCTTCGAGCAGGTCCAGACCTACATCGCCAGCGGCAACGTCGTCTTCTCTTCCGACCGATCGGAAGCCGACATCAAGGCTGCTCTGGAGAGGCGCCTGGAAGCCTATGCGGGCAAGCCCGTCGGCGTCCTGGTACGCACGGCCGAGGAGATGGCCGGGGTGCTGCGGGACAACCCCTTCCCCGAGGCCCCACCCAACTGGACCATGGCCATCTTCCTCGATGAGGCCCCGCCCAGCGACGCGCTCGAGACCATCCGTGGCCGGCAGGACGAGGAGGTCCGTCTCGGCACGCGGGAGATCTACGTGGCCTACGGTCAAGGCATGGCCCGCTCCAAGCTCAAGATCCCTGCTGCCGTGAAGGGCACGGCCCGCAACATCAACACGGTGGCCAAGCTCGCGGCCATGGCGGCCAGCTCCG
>CAYXJZ010000093.1:0-12032 GCA_964465355.1 uncultured bacterium
GAGGCTTCACGGTTGAAGCAGGAGTTGCCTTCGTGGATGCGCCAGCCGAGGTTGCCCGGCTCGGTGATACGGTTGTGCTCCTCGAACATGCCCTGGCCGACGTCGCCGATCCACAGCGCGCCGCTCTCGCGGTCGAAGGAGAAGCGGAAGGGGTTGCGCAAACCCCAGGCGTAGATCTCGTCGCGTGCGCCCTGACCGGAGGCCAGGCCGGACCAGATGATGCCAGCGTCGTTGTTGTTCGCGAGCTCGACGCCGCCCACGAAGGGGTTGCCGGCCGGTACGGCGTAGCCGCGGCCGTCGTCGTCGTTCACGTCGATGCGCAAGATGGCGCCGAGCAGCGTGGTGATGTCCTGGCCGTTGCCCATGGGCGGGTGGAAGGGGCCCTGGTCGTTCGATGCGCCACCGTCACCGATGCCGATGTACAGGTAGCCGTCGTGGCCGAAGGCGACCTGCCCACCGTTGTGGTTGAAGGCAGGATCGTCGATCTCCAGCACCTTGCGCTCGCTCAGCGGGTCGGCGCGGTTGGGATCGGTGCGCGACACACGGAACTCGGAGATGGTCATGGTGTTGTTCAGGGCCGCCAGCGAGCCCGCACGCAGCGGTGCGTTGTAGTACACGAAGAAGCGGCCGTTGCTGGCGTAGTTGGGGTGGAAGGCGACGCTGAGCAGGCCGCGCTCGTCAAAGCCCGGGCGAGGCGTGGCCATGCGCGAGCGGGCATCGAGGAAGGGCTCGGGCAGCACGTTGCCGTCGGCGTCGATGATGTGGATCAGACCGACCTGGTCGACCACGAACCTGCGGTCGTCACCAGGAGGCGAGGCGAGGTAGACGGGCGAGGTGAAGCCGTCGGCCACCAGTTCGAGCTCGAGGTGGTCGAAGGGACCGGATTGGGCCGCGGCCGTGGTGGCGATGGCCGCGAGCAGCAAGACGCAGGCTGCCGCCGCTCGCCTCCCTAGCTTGCCTAGAGCCAGATGTCCCTGTCTTGGGTAAGGAAGTTGCATGCCGTTCTCCTTTCGAGTTTCGCTGCGCCAAACGGGTCCCGGATGGTGCAACCTTGGTTGTGGTGCCTAGTCCACCCTAACCCAGTCCGGCTGGCCTTCCAGAAGCCCTCGCTACTGCGATGTGAACACTTTCTGAAACCGGCATCCTCGTCAGCTTCACTGCACCCGACGGAAGCTCCAGGTCCAGGTCACCACGCTCACGGCGTTGGCCTCGCTGGTGGTGCCGGCGAAGCCGTCGCCGCTGACGACCTGGCCCAGCTCGGCTGGGATGTTGACCGCCACGGTGTCGGTCGGCAAGGTGAGGGTGAAGCTCGGGCCGCCGGCGCAGGAGACCATGGCGTCCGCGTCCGGGGTGCCCGAGGTCCCCCAGCCGACCACCGTGGTCACCGGGCCGCTGCGGTCGAAGGTGATGGAGGTGCTTTCCTTCGGTCCCATCGTCCCGCCGGCCGACAGTGACACGGTGCAGTCGCCGGCGAAGCTGCCTTGCTGGCTGTAGAGGTACTCGCCGCCCGCCATCCGGTAGCTGGGGTTGAGGTCATCTGGCCCCTGGTTCGGGGCGCGAAGGAAGTCGATCCTTGCCTCGAAGCGGCTGCTGCCCAGGGTCGGGTCGAAGGGCGCGACCACGGTGACCAGTTCGGCCTCCCACAGCATGCCCATGCCGTCCTCCTGCCCTGCCACCTTGGGTCGGCCGGCGACCTGCGCGCTGCCGCCCTCTGGCAGGTCGAGACGGACCTCGATGGACAGCGCCCTGCCCACGGCCGCATCGAAGCCAAGCTGCACCTGCAGCGGCAAGCGGTAGCGAGCCTCTGTGACGAGCTCGCCCAGCTTGGCGAGGGTCCCTGACAGCCGCTCGACGCCATCGACACGGACCCGTACGAGGGCCTGGGCGGCGTCCTCCTCCAGCACACCGAGCACCTCGGCCTCGAGCAGCAGGCCGTCCGGCTGGCCGTCGCCAGGGGTGCCGACGACGGCGATCTCCTGCAGGCTGCGCAGGTCGTGGCCGCTGAAGCCGTCCAGGACGCGCAGCGGGTCACGGATGCGCATCTCGGCAGCCGGTCCGGCGGCACGAAGGCGTCCGCCGTGCGTTGTGTCGGCACCGGCGTCCCCCACCATGGCCAAGGCCTGCGCCACGGTGAGCCCCTGCAGCAGCATGTGCTCCATCAGCTCGGCGGTGGCCCAGGCATGGTCGGCGTCCACCATGCCGTCCCAGCTGACGTACACGGCGCTGCCGACGCTGACGGAGGGCACGAAGTCGTCGGCGAAGGTGCTGCATGACAGCAGCACGAACAGCGTGTCGCCCAGCCCGGCCGGGTAGTAGTGACGGAAGAAGTCGGAGGTCACCGCGATGGAGCGGTAGCGGCTGCCGTGGTAGAGGACGATGCCGGTGTGGTCGAGGGCCTGCAGCTCGGCCGCGCTGCCGTGGAAGCGCTGCACCAGGAAGTCGGTGCGGCAGTCGCCTGCACCGGCGCCCGTACCCGCCGGGCCAACCAGCTCAGCACCGGCGGCCAGCGGCTTGAGGGGCACGCTCTTGTCCGTGCAGAGCCGGCCGCCATGGGTGGTCATGTAGACCACGTCGTATGCATCAAGGTCGAGCAGGTCGGCGACGGTGACCAGTGGCGTGTCGGCATCGGGCGAGGACTTGAAGGTGACCCGACCGGCGTAGTCGGGCGTGGCCGCCAGCAGCTCGGCCACGTAGGCGGCGCTGTCCATGCCGGCGAAGTCGAATGGGAAGGCGGCCAACACCAGCGCGCTCTTCGGCCCGCCGCCGCCCACCACGCGCGATGGCTGCAAGGGCTGGAGGCCGAAGCCGGCGCCGACCTGCAGCAAGGATGCCTCTTCCGGCAGCAGCGGCTGGTCGACGCTCAGGTCCACCACGGTCGGCCGCCCGCCCTCCAGGCGGAACACGATGGCTTCCCCTGCGCCTTCCAGGGTGGCCATGCCAGGGGCAGCAGCCAGCATGGCCATGACATCGTCGCTGGAGGCGCCGGCCTGCAGCGCCTCGACCGCCTGCTCGGCCAGGTCCATGCTCTGTTGCAGCACGGCGATCTCCATCTCGGCGAAGCTGCAGGGGTAGCCGACGACCACACAGTCCAACGGCTCTCCCTTGGGCGAGCCCTGATGCGGCCCGGCCGGTGCGCCGCAAGCAGCCAGCAGGGCGGTGGCAGCCAGGATCAAGAAGGCCCACTCGATACGCCAGCGACGGCGCGAAGGTCGTTTGCACTTGCTCATGTAGCTCTCCTCCGGTCTTCTCACCCCGCCGCCGCGATGCGCGCGGCGAGGCCGATAGCCAGCAGGATGCGATGGTGCCCGTCGTACAGGCGTGACGCGAACGTGACGCGCCCCTTCGTTCGTAGGATGGGGTACGTGGACCACCTCCGTCACGGCCGCCGCAAGGTGTTCCTGCTCGGCCAGCCCCACGTCCTCCACGAAGGCGATGAACAGGTCCTCGGCCCTGACCTGCGACACCAGTTGTTGGCTTACCTGGCTTACGACGGCGGTTGGGTGGAGCGCGCACGCCTCGCGGCGCTGTTCTGGGGCGACTCGGAGGAGCAGACGGCCAACCAGAACCTGCGGCAATTGCTGCAGCGCAGCCGCCGGCTGCCTTGGGCCACCGACCTCGAGGTCGATCGCCGCCATCTGCGCTGGCAGGTGTGGACGGACGTGGCGGCACAACGTTCGGCGCTGACGGCAGGTGAGCTGAGCGAGGCTGAGGCGCTCGACCGCGGGGCGCTCATGGACGGCCTCGAAGGCCATGCGTCCAACGAGTTCGCTGCCTGGCTGGAACTGGAACGGGAACGCGCATGGACCGACCTGCGCGACGGCCTGTTGCAGTTAGCCGAGGCGCGCAGCCGAGCCAACGATCACGCAGGCGCCGACGCCACCCTCGACAGGATCCTCCGCCGCGACCCATACGACGAGGAGGCGGTGGCAGCCAGGCTGGCTGCCGCGGCCGCCGCTGGCCGACCGGCGGCTGCGCTCAAGGCCTACCGCAGCTTCGCCGACCGTCTGCAGAGCGAGCTCGGGCTGGCGCCAAGCGCCGGCACGCAGGGCCTCGTCGCCGTGCTCGAGCGGCCCCAAGCCGCCGTCCGCCCAGCCGTGCCTCCGGCCGTGGCCACCGCGGCGTCGCAGGCGAAGGGCGCGGCTCAGTCCATCCAAGGCCGCGATGGCGAGGTGGGCACATCCTTCGTCGGCCGCGACCTCGAGCTGGCCGCGGTGGCGGAGCGCTTCTCCAGGCCGGATGGCCGTCTGGTCACCCTCACGGGACCGAGTGGCATGGGCAAGACCCGTCTGGCCCGTGAATGCGGTCGCGAGTTGCTCAGCCGCTTCCCCGACGGCGTGGTCTTCGTCCCGCTGCTGGACGTGGCGGACCCAGCCGGGTTGCCGCGGGCGGTGGCGGCGGCGCTCGGCCTGTGGCTGCAGGGTGACGGCCATGACCTGACCCGACTGAGCCTGCACCTGGCCGAGAAGCAGATGCTGCTGATCCTCGACAACTTCGAGCACATCATGGGCGCGGCCTCCGCCGTGGCCCAGCTCTTGGCATCGGCGCCGCGGCTGAGCGTGCTCGTGACCTCGCATCAGCGGCTGGACCTGGCGCGTGAGTGGGTGGTGCCGGTGGAAGGCCTGGCCATGCCTGGCGCTGAGACCGGCTTGGCCGACGCCTTGCGGTACGACGCGGTCGACCTCTTCGTGCAGCGGGCTCGCCGCCTCGACCCCGGCTTCGAGCTCGCGGCCGCTGATCTGCCCGCCATCCTCGACATCTGCCGACTGGTCGATCGCAGCCCGCTCGGCATCGAGTTGGCGGCGACCTGGGTTCGCCTGCTCCCCCTGGCTGAGATCGCCGAGCAGATCGGCGCCACGCTCGACTTCTTGCGCAGCCGTGCGCCTGACCTGCCTGAGCGTCACCGCAGCCTGCAGGCTGCCTTCGACTACACCTGGAAGCTGCTGTCCACCTGCGAGCGCGAGGCCATGGCGCGCCTCTCGGTCTTCCGCGGCGGCTTCGGCCATGCGGCCGCGAACTCGGTGGCCGGCGCCCATCTGGCCCTGCTGGCTGCGCTGGGCGACAAGTCGCTGCTGAAGACGGGGCAGGACGGGCGCTTCGAGGTGCATCCGCAGCTCCGGCACTTCCTCGGGAACGAGTTGGCCCGTTTGCCAGGAGAGCCGAAGCTCAGCCGTGAGCGGCACCTGCGCTACTTCCTCGCCATGGTCGAGGGTCCGGAGGGCAGGGCCGTCGGGCCGGGCTTCCGTAGCCATCGGGCCCGCCTGGCCGCCGAGGCCGACAACCTCAGGGCGGCGCTGGACTGGGCGGCCGCGGGCGGCAGTGTGGAGTCTGGTCTTCGCCTTGCCGCACCCCTGCTTGGCCTATGGACCGGGCGTGGTGACCTGCGCAGTGTCCGCGCCCAGCTCGTCCGCCTGCTCGAGCTGACCGGCGAGACCGCGCCTTCTGCGGCCCTGGCCATGACCCTCAACGCTGCAGGCAGCCTGTCGATGTTCCTGGCCGAGTTCGAGGCAGCGGAGGGCCACCTGAGCGCAGGCATGGCGATGGCGGAGGCCTTGGGCAGCCCCGCCGACCGGGCAAGGCTGCGCATCAGCCTCGGCTCCGTCGCGCTCAGGAAGGGTCTGAGGCCGCAGGCAAGGCGACACTACCTGGAGGCGAGGGCCTTGCTACAGACGCATCCCGATCTGGAGGCCATCACCGGCCTGCTCAACAACCTTGGTGCGCTGGCGGTCGACGAGGGCGAGAACGGTGAAGCGCTTGGCTGGCTGGAGGAGGCCATGGCGCATCTGGGCACGGTCGCCGACCCGGCCCTCACCGCCACCGTGCTCTACAACGCCGGCTGGGCAGCGTGGCATGCCGGGCAAGGCCAGCGGGCCTTCGAGCTGCTGCAGCGGAGCCTGGACGCCAGCCGCTCGGTCGGCGCCGTGCTGAGGGAAGCCGGTGCGCTCAACACCATCGCCCTGCTGGAGATCGCCCGCGGCAACCTGGTCGCCGCCGAGAAGGCATCCGCCGAGGCCTTGCGCCTACGCGCCAGGATGGGCGACCGCTTCGGCCTGACCTTCTCCCTCGAAGCAAGGGCGCTGCTCGCCGCCCACAGGGACGAGGCCCACCGCGCCGCCAACCTCCTCGGCGCCGTCCATGCCCTGCGCGCGCAGCTGGGCGCCCCCTTGGGCAAGGGCTGGGCCTCTGCGGTGGAGGAAGCCAGGGGCTTGGCAACCACGACGCTGGGACAAGAGGCCTTCCGGTCGGCCTTCGACATCGGTGCGCTGTCCTCGCTCGAGGCCGCGGTGACGCTCGCTGCCGAAGGTGGGGCGGACGGCTCTCGGGGTCCAGGATCGTTTGGTCAGGGGTCGCTGGCCTGAGCCCGACCTCAGCCGACGTCGTCTTGGGCCCCCATGGCCTCCCTCAGCGCCTTGAACTCCTTCCACGTGTAGCCGGGCAGCGCCTCCTGCGACACCGCGGCCAGCATCAGGCGGATGGCCTGCAACTGCCGCTCGTCCCCATGGCGCATGGTGGCGATGGCCACCCGAGCGCGGGCGCGGGCGATGTCGGTGCGGGCCAGCAGCGTATGGGCCTCGGCCAAGGCCTCGTCCCTCGCCTCGGCGTCACCGAGGCTGTGGTGTAGATCGCAGAGGTAGCCGAGCGCCACCGCCCGGTTGCTCGGATCCTCGCTGCCACGCCTCACTTCCATCAGGTGCGCCATCGCCTCGCCCGGCATGCCCATGTCCATGTAGGCCTTGCCTAGGTTGAGTCGAAGGAACTCGCTGGCGTCGAAGGCGCCGTCGGCCAGCGCGGCCTCGGCCACCGCCAGGGCCCGTTCCGGTTGGGCCAGCTCCAGGCTGCAGTACAGGGCGTTGGACGCCGCCCATACCCGCCCGTAGAGGTTGCCGCTGGCCTCGGCCACCCGCAAGGCGCGCAGGTTGAGATCAAGGGCCTCCTCGTAGCCGCCCAGACCAGCGGTGAGCCACCCCAGGTTGGTCAGGAAGGAGGCGAGCAGGCCCGGATGCCACGCCTCGTCCCAGGCCTCCACGACGGCACTGAGGCGCGGCAGGGCCTCCGTCTGGCGCCCGGCCAAGGCGCAGACGTTGGCCCAGGCGAGGAGCGCGTGCAGCCGTGCCTCCTCGTCGACGGCGGACAGTTCGGACAGCGCAAGCGCCTCTCTGCCCGCTTCGGTGGCGGCGTCCAGACGTCCCCGCCGCAGTTCCAGGTGGGCGCGGGTGGTCAGGGCCCGCACCTTGGCCGTGGCAGGCAGGCGCACAGGTAGGTCGCGCAACTGCCTGTCGACCTCCTCGTAGCGCTTGAGGTCGAGCAGGATCTCCGCCCTCGACACCAGGCTCTCAGCCAGCGGCGCCAGCAGCAGGGCGCATTCGAGGAGCTCGAGCGCCTCCACCCCAAGACCCCGCACCGCCTGCTCGCTCGCCGAGCGGGTGAGCTCCCTGGCTGCCCTGACCGGCTGGCCTGCCTGCCGCCAGTGCTCGGCCAGCAGCAGAGGGTCATGCGGCTGCGTGGGGTCGTCGGCCGACTGCAGCATGGACGCCACCTTGCCGTGCAGGTAGCGGCTGCGACTGGGGGCCATGCGCTGCACGACGGCGTGGCGCAGCAGGTCGTGGTCGAAGCCATGCACCGTCACCAGCCCGTGGCCCTCGATCTCCTCCCTCGCCTCCATGGCCTGCTTGGGCCCAAGCCCGAGGATGCCCGCGCAGGCATCGGCAGCGAGGTTGGGCCCAGCCACCGCCAGCAGTTGCAGCATCGCCACCCCCTCGGCGGAGAGGCGCGCCAACCGGCGGTCGATCAGGGCGACGATGCTCCGCGGCAGGTCGGGGGTCTCGACCGGTTGCAGGCCTGGGCCGGGCAGCAGCCCCAGTCCTTCGGCCAACGGCGGGGCGCGCTCGAAGAGGGCCCTGATCGTCTCGATGACGAAGTAGGGGTTGCCGCCCGTCCGCTGGCTGAGCCAGGCCACGAAGCCATCGGTCGCCTGGTAGGCGCCGGCCAGATCGGCTGCCAGCTGGCCAACGGCCTCGGGCACCAGCGGGCCGAGGTCGATGGTGCCAAGGTCGCCCGTGCGCAGCAGGCCCTCGCACCAGCGTGCGGCCTCGCCGGCCAGCTCATCGCTGCGGGCGGCCACATGGATGCGCAGCCGTCCTCGGCTGGCCAGCAGCGCCAGCAGGGAGGCGGTGGCGGCGTCCACCCACTGCAGGTCGTCCACCACCAGCAAGGCGCCCAAGGACTCCAGCGCCCGTGCCGCCGCCTCGAACATGCGGTTGCGCGCCGCCTCCTGGGGCAGTTGCGCAGGCTGCTGGCCCGGTCTCAGCTCAGGCAGCAGCCTGGCCAGGTCGGGCGCGTAGGCGCCCAACTCGGCCACCTCGCCAAGGTGCTCGCGGAGGAGGGTGGTGACAGGCAGGAGGGGCATCGTCTCCGCGCCCTCCACGCAGCGCATCCACAGCGCGTCGGGCAGAGCCTCGGCCAGCAGACGGGTCTTGCCCTGACCGGCGACGCCGCTGACCAAGGTGACGACGGTGGAGGCGGAGCGCAGCCGCTCGACCTCGGCGGCCCGGCCGACCAGCGCAGGGCGCGGTCCCGGCCCTGCCGTCGGCAGGGTGAGGGCAGCGGTGCGCTGGACGGAGGGCCGTTGGGGCAAGGGCTCGCCCCGTTCGATGCCTGCGGCGAGGGCCTGCGTCCGGTCGCTCGGCTCCAGCGCCACCTCCTGCATCAACCTGCGACGGAAGGTGGCGTAGGTGGTGAGCGCCAGGTCGCGTTGGCCAGCAGCGCTGGCCTGCTCCAGGTAGCCGACCAGCGCCTCCTCGTCCAAGGGATCGATGACCAGCATCTCCTGCCATAGCGCCGCCGCTGCCATGGACTGCCGCTCAGCGGCCAATCGGCTCGCCTCCTCCATGGCCGCCCTGCGCCACAGGATGAGCAGCTCGGCGCGCTCATCAGCCAGCCAGGCGTCCTCCCAGGCCGAACCCCCCGTTCGCTGCCAGGCCAGCAGCGGCGCCCGCTGCCAAGCCAAGGCCGCCGCGCGGTCGCCCTGCACCAGCGCGAGGCGAAAACGACCGACGTCGGTGTCGATCAGCCAGCGCAAGCGGCCGGTCTCGATCTCGAAGCCCTCTGCCCATGGCAGCTTGCGCGCTCGCCACACCAGCACCCGCAGGTTGTGGCGGGCGGTGGCATCGTCATCGTCCGGCCAGAAGATGGGCAACAGTTCATGCCGCCCCGTCCAGCGGCCGAGGTAGGCGAGGATGAGCAGCAGCAAGGCCGGACGATGCGGCTCGATCTCCGAGATCGCACCCTCCCGTTCGATGGCCGGCGTCCCGAACAAGCGCAGGAACGGCCTGCTGCCCGCTGCCATGGGCCGATGATAGAGCGCCAGGCCGTGCTCTAGGCCGCGGCCTCCCGACCCAACAGCGCGCGCTTGCGCTCCACACCCCAGGCGTAGCCGGAGAGCGCCCCGTCGTGGCGGACGACGCGGTGGCAGGGGATGGCGACGGCGATCTTGTTGGCGGCGCAGGCGCCGGCCACCGCGCGCACGGACTTGGGCGCGCCGATGCGAGAAGCGATCTCGGCGTAGGAGACCGTCTGGCCTGCTGGGATCTGCTGCAGGGCCTGCCACACACGCTGCTGGAAGGCCGTGCCGCGCACGTCGAGCGGCAGCTCGAGCCCCATCCCCGGCGTCTCCACCAGGCCGACCACCTTGGCCACCAAGGCTTCGAAGTCGCGGTCAGCGCCGATGAGGCGCGCCTTGGGGAAGCGGTCCTGCAGGTCGCGGAGCAGGGCGTCCGGGTCGTCCCCCAGGAGGATGGCGACCACGCCCTTGGCACTGGAGGCGACGAGGATGGCGCCAAGCGAGGTCTGCCCGACGGCGAACCTGATCTCCTCGTTCGGGGCGCCGGCGCGGAAGCGGGACGGCGTCATGCCGAGCATGCCGGTCGAGCCTTCGTAGAAGCGACCGCTGGAGTTGAAGCCGGCGTCGTAGATGGTCTCGGTGACGCTGCGGCCGGCCGCAAGGCCTTCACGCACCCTGGCCGCGCGCTGGGCGGCGGCGTAGCCCTTGGGGGTGAGGCCCGTGTGCTCCTTGAACAGGCGGTGGAAGCGGCTGGCGCTGAGGCCGACACTGGCAGCGAGCTCGGCGAGCGTGGGTTCCTCCTCGCTCTGCTCGATGATCCTGCATGCCTTGGCCACCAGGGCCGCCTGCTTGGCCTCCTGTGAGAGGCCTTCCGGGTCGCAGCGCAGGCAGGGGCGGAAGCCTGCCGCCTTGGCCGCATCCTGGCTGTCGTGGAAGCGCACGTTCCTGGGGTTCGCCCTTCGCGAAGGGCAGGAGGGTCGGCAGTAGATGCCGGTGGTGGCCACCGAGTACCAGAACCGGCCATCGGCGGTCTTGTCGCGGGCGACGACGAGCGCCCATCTCGGGTCGTCGGCCGCCGATGGCTTGGCTGCGTCGGGCTTGGCGGCGGTGGGGCGGCTTGGCATCGTGTTCATCATGGTCCGGCTCCTGTCATCGGGTGTGGCTCCATGATGCCGACGGTTGGTCCAGGACCGCACTCCGGTCCTTGCTGCCGATACGGGAAGGCCCCATGGCACCTGGTCTGTGCGCCCGAGTGAACGAGGCCTCCCAGCGAGCTTCGGCAGCAAGAAACGGATGGCGAGGACACGGCAACGGGTCCTAGCCTCTGCCGCATCATGCGACGCAGCAGCGATCCCTCCGGCAACCAGCGGCCACTCCCCCTTCCGAGCAGCTTCCGGCGCATGGCATGGTCCAACCTCTTCGCCCAAGCCTCGGAACAGATCGCGCTGGCCGCCGCACCCCTTGCGGCGGTCCTGCTGTTGGCAGCCGGCCCATCGGAGACAGGCTGGCTGCAGACGGCCCAGACCCTGCCCTTCCTGCTGCTCGCCATCCCTGCCGGCCTGATCGTCGACCGGGCCTCTCGCAGAGCCTTGCTGGTGGGCGCCGAGGTCCTTCGTGCCGTGTCCCTGGCGCTCATCGTCCTGGCGCTGCTCGCCGGGGCCCTTAGCCTGCCGCTGCTGGCCGTCCTCGGCTTCTTGGGCGCCATCGGCACCGTCTGCTACACCGTCGCGGCACCCGCCCTCCTGCCCTCGTTGGTCCCCCGCGCACGGCTGGCCGAGGCCAACCGCTGGCTGGAGCTGGCACGCAGCGTCGCCCTCACCGGCGGTCCAGCCGTGGGTGGCGCCATCGTCGGCTGGACCGGCGCCCCTGCCGCCCTCGTGCTGGCCACGGTCTCCTCCTTGTTGGCCGTCGGGCTGTTGACAGGGTTGCCGAAGGAGAGGCCGGCCGTCCCCGCCAGGCAGGATCCCTATCGAGCCCTTCGCGAGGCCGCAGGCTTCGTCGGCCGCCACCCCCTGCTGCGGCCCATCTTCCTGACGGCCGTGGTCTTCAACCTCTCCTGGTTCGTCCTGCAGTCGATCTACGTCGCCTACGCGGTGCGCGACCTCGGCATGACGGCCATGCAGGTCGGCATCACGCTGGGGGTCTACGGGGCTGGCATGGTCATCGGCGCGGTGGTGGCCCCCGTCCTCGCCCGCCGCCTCACCTTGGGCACCATCGTCATCCTCGGTCCCTTGGGCGGCTTCTGCGGCGCCCTCGTCATGCTGTCGACCCTGTGGCTGCCCACGTCGGCCATGGCAGGTCTCGGCTTCCTGCTCTTCGGCGTCGGTCCGATGCTCTGGACCATCTCGACCACCACCCTGCGGCAGGCGGTGACGCCGAACGCCATGCTGGGACGCGTCTCTGCCCTCATCGTCACCGCCACCTTCGGCGCAAGGCCCGTCGGGGCGGCCATCGGGGCGACGGTGGCCGCCGCGGTCGGCCCGGCAGCCTGCCTGCTGCTGGCCACGGCGGGCTTCCTCGTGCAGTTGATGATCATCTACGCTTCGCCGGTGCGGGGGCTGCGTGAACTGCCGGTTGATGCGAGCGCCACCGGTCAAGTAGAGTGTGCACTCGCGTCGGGGCGTAGCGCAGCCTGGTAGCGCACGTCGTTCGGGACGACGGGGTCGGAGGTTCGAATCCTCTCGCCCCGACCAAC
>CAYXJZ010000094.1:0-5251 GCA_964465355.1 uncultured bacterium
CCTGGCTGCCCTGAGGGGCGACCGGGCGCAGCGGCGCCATCGAAAGCTCTGTTCCTGCGGGCCTAAGCCCGGCTCAGGTCAGTAGCGCGAGGGGCGACCGCCGGACGAGGAGGGGCCGGCGCTGCGGAGCACCTTGACGTTCTTGGCCTGCGGGCCCTTGGCGCCCTGCTCGGACTCGAACTCGACCTCGTCGCCTTCGTTGAGGCTGCGGTAGCCGTCACCGGTGATGGCGGAGAAGTGGACGAACACGTCCTTGCCGCCGCCTTCCACCGCGATGAAACCGAAGCCCTTCTCGTTGTTGAACCACTTGACCGTACCGGTAGCCATGCTCAGGACCATCTTTCTCACCGCCGCCCGCAGGGCCTTGACCCCGATCGAACCAACGGCACACGCGAAATCGGGCCGGAGCCCGGCCCTCTCCTGAATCAGGCGGAGGACGCGGGTAGCGTAGCGGTTGCCGGCCACGAGCGCAAGATGGGAAAGGGCTTATGCCCAAGGATCCTAGGCTGCGGCCCCCCGATCCAAGGCCCCGTAGATGCCGCGCACCGTCACCGGCCAGCGCTCCGCGGCGTGCGGCAAGGACACCAACGCCGCCGGGACGGGGCTTCCCACCGCGACCTCGAGCGGCACCGCAGCGGCATGCAGCGCAGCCACCGCCTCGTGCAGGCGCTCGATGACGTCCCGCTGCCAGACCAGCAGGCTGCCGTCCCCCACCGGCCCGTGACCGGGCACCACCACCTTCGGCCGGTAACTGCTCGCCAACGCGAGGCCACGCAACCAACGCCGCGGGTCGAAGCGCACCAAGGGGAAGATGCCGTTGAACACCAGGTCGCCCGTCACCAGCAGGCCCTCCTGCTCCAGCCAGACGAGGCTGTCGGCCACGGAGTGGGCATACCCGACGTAGCTGGCGTGCGCCGTCAGGCCGCCCAGGTCGATGTCCAACGCCTCGTCGAAGGTCAGCTCAGGCGGCCGGAGCACGAAGGCTCCCGCGATGCCGGCGGCCTCAGGCTCCTTGGCCCGTTCGGCCAGGACCGCCTCGTACCTGCTGCGCGACTCCTGGGCCTCGAAGAGCTCAGCCACGCTGCGGTGGGCGATGATCGCCGCCTCCGGGAACAGGCCGTTGCCCAGCACGTGGTCGGCGTCGCCATGGGTGTTCAGCACATGGCTGACCGGCCGGCCACCAAGGCGCTCGGCCTCTGCCTTCGGCTCCACCATCATCGCGGGCGTGATCATGGTGTCGATGACCATCGTGGCCTCCGAGCCGGCCACCATGACGGCGTTGGCCTGGGCCCTGACGCCCGTGAGCGGTCCTAGCGCCACGCTGGCGCGGGCCGAGAGCTGCTGGACGAGGACGCCTCTGTCGCTCATGGATCCCCCTTCGTCTGACCAGGCCACCCTAACCGAGCGGGTCGACTTCGGGCGGCGTTGGCCTCAGAAGGGGAAGAACAGCGGCACCAAGGCCACCGTCGCCACCGTCACGAGCAACTGCAGCGGCAAGCCCACCTTCACGTAGTCCATGAAGCGGTACCGCCCCGGGCCCACCATCATGGTGTTGACCGGCGAGCCCACCGGGGTGGCGAAGTCGGTGGACGCGCCAAGCGCCACCGCCATCAGCATGGGGTAGGGAGAGACGTCCATCGTCATCGCCACCTGGAAGGCGATGGGCGCCATGAGCACGGCGGTGGCGGTGTTCGAGATGAGCAGGCCGACGCCGGAGGCCAGCACCGCGATGCCGGCCATGGTGACCCAGGCGCCATGCGTACCGAGCAGCGCCACCACGCCGTCGACCGCCAAGGCCACCCCGCCGCTGACCTGCAGGGCGGTGGCCATCGGCAGCATGGCGGCGATCAGCACCACGCTGTCCCAGTGGATGGAACGGTAGGCCTGCGGCATGCTCAGGCAGCCGCCCAGGACCATGGCCAGCGCCGCCAGCCCGGCGGCGACCACCGGGCTCAACCAACCGGCCGACATGGCCACCAGCATGGCGACGAGGATGACGACGGCGCGGATGCCGCCGCGGCGGGTGCTGCCAGGTGGTGGTTCGTCGCCGGTGAAGCCGGCGCGCTTCTCTTCGGCGCCTTCGTCGGGCACCACCGGCACCCGGGCCGGGATGAGCCGCCTTCCCACCAACACCATGTAGGCCACCGCCACGGCCACCATGGCCAGGCCGAGCGGCGTGAAGGAGAAGAAGCCGAAGGGCGCGAAGCCGTTGGCGGCGAGCTGCTCGGCCACCGTGAGGTTGGGCGGCGTGGCGATCAGGGTCAGCATCCCGCCCACCAAGGCCGCCGTGGCCACCGGCATGAGCAGCCTGGAGACGCTGATCCCGGCGCGGCGCGCCAGCGTGGCCGCCACCGGCAGCATCATGGCCGCCGTGCCGGTGCTGCTGATGACCGACGACAGCGCAGCGGTCGCCAGCATGAGCATCAGCACCATCCGCTGCTCCGTCCTACCGCCGAAGCGCTCGAGCAGCAGCCCCACCCGCCCCGCCACCCCCGTGCGGAACAGCGCAGAAGAGACGATGAAGAGGCTGGCGATGGTGAGCACCAAGGGATCGGAGAAGCCGGCCAAGCCTTGCGCTGGGGTCAGCACGCCGGTGAGCACCAGCGCGAAGAGCGACATCAGCGCCACCACGTCGAGCCGCAACCAGTCCGTGACGAACAAGGCCAGGGTGAGGCCGAGGATCACGAACACCAGGACGGCGTCGGGGCTCATCTATCACGAGTGTAGGTGTTGGGGTGGGGGACATGCGCCCGGACACCTAGGGCGGGCCCTCACGGTGTCCGGGCGCATGTCCCCCACCCCCGCCAACGTTGGCGGCAGACGGCTCCCGACCAACCATTGCTCGGGTGGGTCGTCGTCGATCTGGGCGTTAGGCTTGCGGGAGCATGAAGGCCGACGAGGTTCTGAAGAGCGTTGCTGGGGTCGCCGAAGGGTTCGCGCGTGATCGGGCGGCCCGTCAGCAGCGCCGTCATTTGGAGCGCGCGGATTTCGATGCCTTGGCGGAGGCCGGGTTCCTGCTCACAGGGGTGCCGGTGTCGATGGGCGGGTTGTGGACCGATCTGGCGGGGTCGGCTCGCAGCATCTGCCACATCCTGGTCGCCTTGGCCAAGGGCGACGCGTCTGTGGCGCTGGTGAGCGCCATGCACCCGGCGGTGCTGTCCTATTGGCTGTGCCGGCAGGAGGCGCCGGCGCCCCATGCGGAGGCCTGGTCGGAGCAGCTCCGTTTCGCGGCGCAGACGGCCTTGGGCGGCCACTTCTGGGGAACCATCACCTCCGAGCCGGGCTCCGGCGGCGACGTGGCGCGCACGCGCACGCTGGCTGCTCAGGCCGATGGCGGTTACCGCATCAGCGGCGAGAAGCACTTCGGCAGCGGCTCCGGCATCGCCTCCTTCATGGTCACCAGCGCGCTGCCGGAGGGTGAGGCGGAGGCCGACTGGTTCTTCCTCGACCTGCGCGAGGCGGCCTGGGACGGCTCAGGCGGCATGAAGCTGCGCGCCGAGTGGGACGGCCACGGCATGCGGGCCACCCAGAGCCACGGCTTCATCTTCGATGGCTACCCCGCCGTCCGCTTCGCCTGGCCGGGCGACCTGCAAGGCGTCTCCAGGGCTGCTGGCGCCTTCGTGTCGGCGGTGTTCACGGCGGTGGTGGTCGGGGTGGCGGAGAGCGCCACCGAGCTGGCTCAGACACAACTGGCGCGACGCAAGGGCACGCTGGCCCCCTTCGAGAGTGTGGAGTGGGCACGCACCCTGAACGAGGCCTGGCTTCTGCGCCAGGCCTACGAGGGCATGCTGGCAGCCATCGAGCGCAAGGGCTCGGCGGCAGGGCTGGAGGCCTTGCACGCCAAGATCGCGGTCTCCGAGCTGGCTGAGTCGCTGACGGGGAGGATCTGCAGGGTCATGGGCGGCGGGACCTTCCACCGGGGATCGCCCTTCGGGGCGGCCTTCGAGGACGTGCGGGCCCTTGGCTTCCTGCGGCCGCCTTGGGTGCTGGCCTTCGATCAGCTGTTGGCGCGGGTGTGGGAGGAGCAGACCTCCTGAGGCGCGTGGCGGCCCTCGCCCGGCCTCGCACGGGACCGAGGCCTCGGCGATGCCTTCCTTGACAGAGCGCTTACACCGGCGACGGTAGGCTGCGCTGATGCGCGCCATCCAGTACACGAGGACCGGGCCACCCGAGGTGCTCCGGTTGGTGGAGGTGCCGCAGCCTCGTCCGTTGCCTGGCGAGGTCTTGCTTCGGGTCATCGCCTGCAGCATCAACCCAGCCGACCTGGCCGCCCGCAGCGGCGCCATCCCGGCCTTCGTCACCGGTTTCGGCTTCCCGCGCGGCAGCGGCATCGACGTGCTGGGTGAAGTGGTGGCCTTGGGAGACGACGCTGCGGCCCTCACCATCGGCACGAAGGCGTGGGCCTACCTCGGGGTCCGGCCCGGCCGTCCCAGCGGTGCAGCGGCCGACTTCGTACGGGTCCGCACCAGCCTCGCAGCTGCCGCCCCGGCCAAGGGCAGCGACACGGCCAACGCCGCCCTGCCCTTGGTGGCCCTCTCGGCCCTGCAGGCGCTCAGGGACACCCTACGCGTCGGCAGCGGAACGCGCCTGCTGATCATCGGCGGCAGCGGCGGGGTCGGTACAGCGGCGATCCAGATCGCCCGCATCCTCGGCGCCGACGTCACCACCGTCTGCAGTCAGGGCCGGGTCCAGGCCTGCCTCGACCTTGGCGCCTCGGTCGCACTGGACCGCCAGGGCTTCAGTCCTGAGGATCACGCCGGGCGTTTCGACGCCGTCCTCGATTGCAGCGGTTCGATCAGGCGAGGGCACAGGATCCTTCTGCGTCCGGGCGGCCGGATCGCCAGCCCGGCGACGGCCGTGATGGTCGCGATGCTGGACACGCTCTGGCGTCCGGGTCCCACCATCCGGGTGCCCCAGACCCGCCCGAGCGCCAGCGACCTCAGGCTCTTGGCGACGTGGGTGGACGAGGGGCGGCTGGTCCCTGTGGTGGACCAGACCTATGCGCTGGAGGACGCTGTGCAGGCGCACCACGACATGGAGCGGGGGCCGACCTTCGGCAAGCGGGTGCTGCTGGTCGATCCGGGCTAGGCGGCCAAGGTCACTCGGACTTGGATCCCCTCTTCATCAACGCGGGGGCGGCCTTTCCGGCTGAGTTGCTGTGACGTGGAGGACGATGGTGGGCCCTGTTGGACTTGAACCAACGACCAAGCGATTATGAGTCGCCTGCTCTAACCGACTGAGCTAAGGGCCC
>CAYXJZ010000094.1:5351-11837 GCA_964465355.1 uncultured bacterium
CCCCTTCACCACGCATGAACCCGCCGTGCCATACTTCCTCCCACGATGCTCGTTTTCTTAGGAAGAAGACTGCTGCAGACCATCCCATCCCTGCTCGGCATCGCCGTGGTGGTCTTCCTCCTGATGCGGGCCGTGCCGGGCGACGTGGTCACCCAGCTGGTCGGCATCGGCGACGAGGTCACACCGCAGCGCATGGCCGAGTTGCGCCGACTCTTCGGCCTCGACCTGCCGGTGCACGTGCAGTTCGGGCAGTGGCTCGGGGCAGCCGCACAGGGCGACCTGGGCAGCTCGCTGCGCACCGGCCGGCCGGTGGGGCTCGACCTAGCCCTGCGCTTCCCCGTGACCCTGCAGCTGGCGCTGATGAGCCTGGTCATCGCCCTCATCCTCGCCTTGCCGATCGGCCTCTCCGCCGCCCTGTGGCGTGGTCGGCTGCCCGACTACCTCGGCTCTGCCTTCGTGGTGCTCGGCCTCTCCGTGCCCGGCTTCTTCCTCGGCATCCTGCTCATCCTGCTCTTCTCGCTGCGCCTCGGCTGGTTGCCGCCGGCCGGCTACATCCCCTTCTTCGAGGACCCCGTCGCCAACCTGCGGCACATGATCCTGCCGTCGTTGTCGCTCGGCCTGATCCTGGCGGCCGCCACCACCCGCATCGTGCGCTCGACCATGCTGGAGGTGCTCGGCCTCGACTACGTGCGCACCGCCCGCGCCAAGGGCTTGGCCGACAACAAGGTGAACCTGCGGCACGCCCTGCGCAATGCGCTCATCCCGGTGATCACGGTGGTCGGCCTGCAGTTCGGCAACCTGCTCGGCGGCTCGGTGATCATCGAGCAGATCTTCAGCCTGCCTGGCGTCGGCCGCTTCGCCCTGGAGGGCATCAACCTGCGCGACTACCCGGTGGTGCAGGGCGCCGTGCTGTTCATCGCCGCCGCCTTCGTGCTGGTCAACCTGCTGGTGGACGTCATCTACGCCTTGATCGACCCGCGGGTGCGCTATGGCTGAGGTCGCCGTCCGCCCGGTGGTGGAGCGCCGCCGCAGCATGCCCAAAGGCCTGCGGCTCTTCCTCTTCCGCAGCGCAGGCGGCGTCGGCCTGCTGCTGGTGCTTGTCTGCATCGCGGGCGCCGTCTTCGCGCCCTACCTGACCCCATGGGACGCCATCACCCTCAACCCGCCCGACCGACTGCAAGGGCCAAGCGGTGAGCACTGGCTTGGCACCGACCAGTTCGGGCGCGACACCTTCACCCGCATCCTCTACGGCGGCCGCACCTCGCTGGCGGTGGCTGGGGCAGCGGTGGCCTTCGCCCTGCTGGTGGGCGGCACGCTCGGCGTGCTGGCCGGTTACTACCGCGGCTGGATCGACGCGGTGGTCATGCGCCTGGCCGACGTGCTCCTCTCCTTCCCCGCCGTGCTGCTGGCCATCGCCCTGCTGGCCTTCCTCGGCGCCGGCTTCATCAACCTGGTGCTGGCCATCGGCATCGTCTACGTCGGCCCCTTCGCGCGGGTGGCGCGGGCAGCTGTGATGACCGTGCGCGAGGAGCTGTACGTCGAGGCCTCCCGCGCCATCGGCAGCCGCGACTGGCGCATCGTGCTCGGTGCGGTGCTGCCGAGCGCCGCCGCCCCGCTCATCGTCGAGGTCACCTTGCGCCTTGCCTACGCCATCCTGGCCGAGGCCGGGCTTTCCTTCCTCGGCCTCGGCACCCAGCCACCGCAGCCGGCCTGGGGGCTGATGGTGGCCGACAGCCGCCGCTTCCTCGCGCTCAACGCCTGGGCCACGGTGGCCCCCGGCTTGGCCATCACGGTGGTGGTGCTCGGCTTCAACCTCTTGGGCGACGGGCTGCGCGATGCCCTCGACCCGAGACTGAAGAACCGCTGAACTTGCTCGGCAGGCCACTGTCGTAGCATGATTCACCCTGCACGTGAGATTTCTTACGTGTGGTCCCTGGAGGTGCTATGAAGCGCGCGTTCATGAGCTTGCTGGTCTTGGCCTTTGGTCTTGCCTTCGCGCAGCCGCAGTACGGCGGCGTCTTGCGTGTAGGTATGCAGACCGACCCGGTGGGCCTCGACCCCCACACCACCAACGCCACCGCCACCCGCAACATGCTGGAGAACACCTACGACACGCTGGTGATGTTCGATTCGACGCTGGCCATCGTCCCCGGCCTGGCCGAGAGCTGGGAGGCATCGGCCGACGGCCTGCAGTGGACCTTCCACATCCGCGAGACCGACTGGCACGACGGCACGCCCGTCACCGCCCACGACGTGGTCTTCTCCATCAACCGCATCAAGGACCCCGCCATCACCTCGCCGCGTGCCGGCAACTTCGCGGTGGTGCAGTCCATCGAGGCCACCGACGACCGCACCGTGGTCATGACGCTGTCCGAGCCGTCCTCGCCGCTGCTGTCCTTCCTTGCGGCCAGCCTCAACGTGATCGTGCCGCAGCACGTGGTCGAGGCCAACGGCGACCTGCAGAACACCGTGGTCGGCAGCGGTCCCTTCCGCTTCGTCGAGTACCTGCCGCAGACCCGCCTGGTGCTGCAGAAGTTCGACGGCTACTGGGGCGTTGACGCCGAGGGGAACCAGCTCCCCTACCTCGACGGCATCACCTTCACCTTCTACCCCGACCCCACCGCCCGCTCCACCGCCATCCAGACGGGCAACGTGGACTGGATCGAGTACGTGCCTGCTGCCGACATCCCCAGCCTGCAGGCCGATCCCAACGTCGAAGTGGTCGGCGGCCTGGCCGCCAACTTCCGCAGCGTGCAGTTCAACACCGAGGTCGCGCCCTTCGACGACTACCGCGTGCGCCAGGCCTTCGCCTACGCCATCGACAAGCAGGCCATCGTCGACCTGGCCCTGTTCGGCACCGGCGGTGTGGTCTCCACCGGCACCACCATCCCCGGCGGCAACTACTACGCCGTTGACTCCACCCCGTACGACACGCCCGACAAGGAGAAGGCCCGCGAGCTGCTGGCGGAGGCCGGCTACCCCAACGGCTTCACCTTCGACTTCTACATCACCAGCACATACGACTTCCTGCGCGACCCGGCCGAGGTCATCCAGGCCGACCTGGCCGCCATCGGCGTGACCGCCAACATCGTGATGGAGGACTGGACGATCTTCCTGCCGAAGTACCTGGAGAGCGACTTCGTCGCCACCCTCTCCGGCTCCTCCGGCCAGACCGACCCGGACGCCTTCCTCTACACGCCCTTCCACTCCAGCAGCAACAGCAACGTCTACAACTTCCACGATGAGCGGGTGGACGAGCTGCTGGCTGCCGGCCGTATCGAGCCGGATCCCGAAGCGCGCCGCGCGATCTACCTCGAGGCGCAGGAGCGCATCCTGGAGCTCTCGCCCGCCGTCTTCCTGTTCCACTCGGCCCAGTACTCGGCCAACCGGCTGAACGTGGAAGGCTATGAGCACTTCCCCAACACCAGCTACCTCGGCTTCCGCACCACCTGGCTGGGTAACTGAGCTAGCAAGGCTTCAAGGCAACGAAGGAGGGGGTGGGTCCATGGACCCGCCCCCTCGCTTGCTCGCCGCCCGACGAGGCCAAGGCTAGACCGGGACGGACACCTCCGGCCGCGAGAACTGGACCGTGGACAGCAGGCTCGGCGCCCGGCGGGCGCGGCTCGCTTGCTCGAAGGCGTAGGCATACCGCAGAACATTGGCGTCGCTCCAGGCCGCGCCGAAGATGGACAGGCCCCAAGGCAGCCCCTGCACCTCACCTGCAGGCACGGTCACGTGCGGGTAGCCGGCCACCGCCGCAGGGCTGGCCGAGGTCCTGCCCGCCCGCACGTCGCCGTTCACCAGGTCGATGAGGTTGGGTGGGCCGGCCGTGGCGCAGACCAGCGCATCCAGAACGTGCTCGGCCAGGAGGGCGTCGATCCCCTGCTCGCGGCTGAGCCGCCGGCAGGTGGACAGGGCCTGCAGGTAGACCGGGTCGCTGAGCGGCCCCCTTGCCTCAGCCGCGATCAGCCGCTCCTGGCCGAAGTAGGGCATGGACGTCCGGGCATGGGTCAGGTTGAACTCGATCACCTCGGCCAGGCTGCGTGGCTGGCCTGCATCGGGCAGGCCGGCCAGGTAGGCGTTGAGGCCGTGCTTGAACTCGTGCAGCAGGACCTCCTCCTTGGCCTGTCGCCACCCCTCCAGGTCCGGCAGGCTCAGCGGATCGACCAGCTCGGCGCCGGCCGCACTCAGCAGCGCCAGCACGCCCTCCAGTTGCCGCTCGACCTCGGGGTGCACGATGGAAAGGCCACGCACCACCCCCAGCCGCGCCCCACGCAGGCCGGCTGCGTCAAGGACCTCAGCGGCTTCGACCAAGGCATCTGCGGGGATGTGGTCGGTGGCCGGGTCGCGGGGATCCGGGCCCTGCATGGCGCAGAGCAACAGCACGGCGTCCTCCACGGTGCGCGCCATGGGGCCTGCGGTGTCCTGGCTGTGGGCGATGGGGATGACGCCGGCTCGGGAGACGAGGCCCACCGTCGGCTTGAAGCCCACCACGCCGCAGGCCGAGGCGGGGCCGACGATGGAGCCGTCGGTCTCGGTGCCCACCGCCGCCGCGCAGAGGCTGGCCGCCGGTGCTGCGCCCGAGCCGCTGGAGGAGCCGTAGGGGCTGCGGTCGAGGGCGTATGGGTTGCGGCATTGGCCACCGCGCCCGCTCCAGCCCGAGGTGGAGCGCGTGGAGCGGAAGTTGGCCCACTCGGACATGTTGGCCTTGCCGAGCAGCACGGCGCCCGCCGCGCGCAGCCTAGCGGCCACGCCGCTGTCTTGGCTGGGGATGGAGCCCGCCAGCGCGAGTGACCCGGCGGCGGTGCGCGTGCGGTCGGCGGTGTCGATGTTGTCCTTGAGCAGGATGGGCACCCCGTGCAGCGGTCCTCGCGGACCGGAGGCGCGCCGCTCGGCGTCGAGCTCACGGGCGATGCGCAAGGCGTCCGGGTTGAGTTCGGCGACGGAGCCTAGACGCGGCCTGCCATGGCCAAGCGCTTCGGCGGCGTCGAGAACCTTGACCTGGTCGAGAGCCTCGACTTTGTCGAGGGCCTCGATGCGGGCGAGGTAGGCGACAACGGCCTGCTCGGCGCTGAGGGTCCCGGCGGCCATCGCGGCGCCCAACTCGGTGATCGAGCGCTCGAAGACCTCGCTGCCGATCTGTGGCGCCGCACCATCCTGATGTGCCGGGAACGTGTCCATGGAAGCCGAGTCTACGTGCGCGGAGGCAGTCAAGGGCCCCGTTCCGCTGCAGCGAGGTCCACATCCGTCGCACCGCCTGCCGGCTGCCCTGTCGCAGGGGGAGCCGCCCGCCGCGGACTGAGCAGGGCCAACACCATCAGGCCGGCAGCCACGTAGCCGTAACCCTGGACGTTGAGGACGGGGACGATGCCGACATGGTCGGCCAGCGTCCCTGCCAAGGCGATACCACCCAAGGTCGCCAGCGAGGCCACAGTGGACAGGGTGCCGTGCACCCGGCCGAGCAGCCCACCGCCCACGTGCGTCTGCAGCAGCGTGGCGAAGCCAGCACCGAGCGCTGCGCCAGGAACGCCCACCAGCACCATCAGCAGCAGGGCGGGGGCGATGCCGTCATAGAAGCGCGGGTAGTTGAAGATGGCCAGGTCGAGCAGGCCGAAGAGCACCGCGCCGACGCCGAGCATGGTCCGCGGCGACAGACGGCTGCCCAGCCAGGCGATGACCAGCCCACCCACGATGCCGCCGATGCCTTGGACCGAGCGCACCAGACCCAGCTCCGCCGGCCCCGCCCTCAGCACCTCGATCACGAAGGGGGTGATGAGCACACCGAAGATGCCCTCCCCCACCGCCGTGAGCGCGGCGACGGCCAGCAGCAGCATGGCCACCCGCTCCTGGCGGATGGCCCGCAAGCCCTGCATCCACTCCTCGGCGAAGCTGCGCAAGGCGCCAAGTCGGCGACGAGGCCGCAGCTCAGTGGCAGGCCGCTCACCGACCTTCATCGAGGCGATCAAGGCGAAGGCCAGTAGGTAGAGCAGCACGTTCATGGCCACCACGCCTGCCAGGCCGGCGACGGCCACCACGGCGCCACCAGCTGCCGCCCCGACCAGGCGACCGAGGTTGTTGTTCAGCGCGTTCAGCGCGTTGGCGCTTGGCAGTTGGCTGCGCGGCACCAGGGTGGGCAGCAGCGCGTTCTCGGCCGGTTCGAAGAAGCGCGTGACCGAGGACTGCAGTGCGGCCACCAGGTAGACGATCCACACGCCGTCGGTCGTCCAGGCAGCCAGCAAGGGCAGGCAGACGGCGGCCAGCAGCAGGTTGCAGACCAGCAGGGTGCGTCGCCTTGGCCAGCGGTCGACGAAGACGCCGGCCAGCGAGCTGAGCAGCAGCCGCGGCAGGGTGCCGGCCAGGAACATGAGGCTGGTGGCCAGCGCCGAGCCGGTGGACAGGTAGACATGCGCGGGCAGCGCCACCGACAGCGTCGCCTGCCCGGTCAGGGAGAAGAGCCCGCCCCACCACAGCAGGGCGAAGTCGCGG
>CAYXJZ010000095.1:0-11814 GCA_964465355.1 uncultured bacterium
TGGTAGTAGCCGGGCACGATGCGGTCGAGCACCGAGCGCTGCGCCTGGCCGGCGGCGTTGGTGTGGTTGAAGACCACGTCGAGCACCACCCGCAGGCCCATGTCGTGCAGGGCCATGACCATCTGGCGGAACTCGAGCACCCGAGCCGGGCCGTCAGGGTCGCTGGCGTAGCTGCCCTCGGGGACCAGGTAGTGCCATGGATCGTAGCCCCAGTTGAAGCCGTCAGCATCGCGGCCCGCGCCAACGGCCGCCTGGAAGGCGGGGGAGGAGGAGGGCAGCGGCAGGTCAGGCAGATCGGGATGCTGCCAGTTGCCACGGTCCTCATCGATGGTCGCCAGGTCGAAGGTGGGCAGCAGGTGCAGGTGGCTGAGGCCGGCCTCGGCCAGGGCGCGCAGGTGGCGCACACCGTCTGAGTCCGGCAGGGTGAAGGCCAGGTAGCCGCCGCGCAGATCCTCCGGCACGCTGGCGTCGGCGGCGCTGAAGTCGCGCAGGTGCAGCTCGTAGACCACCGCGTCGACAGGGTCGCTGAATGGCGCCTTGACCAGCTCGTCCCAACCAGGCGGCTTCAGCGCCGGATCATCCAGGTCCACCATCTGTGAGCGGGCGGAGTTCATGCGCAAGGAGACGCTGTAGGGGTCGGTGACGAGGTTGACCTCCACGCGGCCGGTGGACGGGACGTAGACCTCGACCTCGAAGAGGTAGTCGAGGCCGCGCCAGTCCGCCTGGCCGGTCAATCGCCAGACGCCGGTCTCGTGCTGGCGCGTCATCCGGCGGCGCTGCACGCTTGGGTGGTCGGGACCGTCGGCCTCCTGCGGCATCAGCAGCAGGTCCACCCGCCTGGCGGTGGGCGCCCACACCGATATGGTGGGCACGCCGTCCTGCCAGTGCAGGCCGAGGGGTGCGTCGTTGGCGAAGAGGTCGTCCAGCACGCCGGCGACCTGCAGGCCGCTGGCGTCCAGCACCCGGCCCTGCGCATCCTGCACCGAGACGGCCACCTGGCCGCGCAGCAGGGTGCGCAACCAGGCCATGGCGTCCTGGGGGAGGCGCAGGGCCAGGCTGCCTGCCAGATGGGGGAAGCGCGCCAGAACCTCGGCGGGCGGACCGTCCGGATCGAGGCTCAGCCCCAAGGCTGCGCCGCCGCTGATGCCGCCGCCGTCCTCGGGCGAGGCGATCTGCAGGCCGCCCGTGTCGGCGTGATGCAGGCGGAAGACCAGGTCGGGCAGGGGTGTGCCGAGCGGCCAGAGGATGAGGTCCCGCGCCACCCAGTGGGCGCGGAAGCTGCGCAGGTCACCGCCGCCTGCGCCGCCCAGCAGGTCAGGGCGCTGGGCATGGATGGTGCTGCTGCCGGAGACCAGCCAGGCCTCTGCACCGGCCCCGTCGATGGCCAGGAACATGTCGGGACCCGGGTCCTTGTCGTCGCCGCGGTGGACGATGAAGCCAAGCCGCGCCGCTCCTTCGGCCAGGCGCACGTCCCAGTAGAGCCCGTAGTCGGTGGCGCCGGTGGGTGGCAAGCCGCGTTCCCAGGTCACCGACTCGCTGCTGTCCTCCCAGACGTGCAGCTCCCAGCCGTCGTAGTCGCTGTCTGGTCGGTGGTAGTGCAGGCGGGCGACGCCGTCGTCCGGCGGCGCCAGCGGCGGGCTGCTGTGGATGTGGTCGCTGCCGGAGACCAGCCAGACCTCGAGGCCGTGCTGGGCAACGTTCAGGAACATGTCGGGGCCGGGGTCCTTGAGGTCGCCGCGGTGGACGATGAAGCCGAGGCGCTGGGCGCCTTCGCTCAGGCGCACGTCCCAGTAGACGCCGTGTGGGCCCTGGCCGGTCACCGGCAGGCCAGAGGCCCAGGTGACCGACTCCACCGTGTCCTCCCAGACGTGCAGTTCCCAGCCCTGGTACTCGCCGTCGGGTCGCTGGTAGTGCAGGCGGGCGACGCCCTCCTCCAACGGAGGCTGGGCGAAGCCGAGGCTGGAGGCCAGGCTCAGGAGCAGCGCGCACAGGGCCAAGGCGCGCAGGCCCACCACCCGCCAAGGCTGGGGGCGGAAGCGACCGGACCGAGCCTGCGGGTGGGGGGCCAGGGTGTTCATGGACTGACGGGAGGGAGCGGCGCGATGTCGAGACCGACGCCGCGTTCCACCACCAGCGCCATGGCTTGGGCGATGTCGATGCGAGCACCGTCCTCGCCGACCAGCTCGTAGCCGGCCAGGTGGGCACGCGCCTCGCTGCGGGCGGCTTGGTGGGCGCTGCCGTCCACCGGCCGCAGATCACCCTGAGGCCGGATGGTCACCATCAGGAACAACAGCAGGATGGTGAGGATCATGCCTGCACTGCCGAGCACGGTGGCGACGCGGATCTGCTCGGAGGAGATGAGGTAGCGGGGGCCAGTCTCAGGCATGGCGTGCCTCCGTTCTGGCATGGCCATGGCCATCGTGGGCGGTGTGCTGGTGGCCGTGCTCGGCCGCCAACAGCCGCGGGTCCTGCTCCGGCACCACCGAGCGGGAGCCGAGGCTGCGCAGGTAGGCGGCGAACCACAGGCCGCCGAGGCCGAGGAAGACGGCCACGGTGCCCAGGCTGGGCAGGCTCTGCTGACCGGCGCCGGGCGCCACGTACCAGTAGAGGTGCACCATGTGGTTGAAGATGATCCACACCGACATCAGGCTAAGCGCCAGCCGCGTGCGCTTGACCCAGCGCGACAGCAGGATGAAGAAGGGCAAGGCGTAGCCGAGGGCGAGCAGGTAGATGCTGATGCTCCTCCACGGCTCCACCTCGAAGCGCAGCACGTAGAAGGTGTTGGTCTCCACGATGTTGTTCGACCACTGGATCATGAGCTGGCCGACGTTGAGGTAGGCCCAGAACATGGTGAAGCCCATCATCAGGTTGGCCAGGTCCTGCAGCCGCTTCCAGGTCAGCAAGCCGTCGACGCGCGGGCTGCGGCCGGCCATCCACACCATGGTGAGGATGACGACGGCCATGGCGGCGATGGCCTGGCTGATCAGGAAGATGGCGCCGTAGACGCCGGACCACCACTCGGGGGTCAGCGACATGGTCCAGTCGAGGGTGGCCACCGTCATGGCCAGAACGTGCAGCACGAACCACAGCGCGGCGGTGTTCTTCAGGCGGTAGCCGATGCGGCCGGCCTGGCCGAGCGGGGCTGCGTCCTGGTCGCGGGCGCCGCGCAGGTAGAACCAGGCGGTGGCCAGCCACAGGCCGCCGTAGAGCACGGCGCGGATGATGTACCAGGTGGTGTTGAGGTAGCCGGACTTCCAAGCCACGAGCGGATGCGTGGCGACGTACTCGGCGTCGGCCCAGGGGTAGAGCTGGGGGATGAAGAAGATGACGGGCAGCAGGAAGAGCAAGGCCACGGGCAGCGCCGACACCATGGCTTCCAGCGGTCGGCGCACCACGGCGCCCCAGCTGCCACCAGCCATGTGGTTGATCAGCAGGATGGCGAGGCCGCCGAGCGACAGGCCGGTCCAGAAGACGAAGCCCATCAGGACCGCAGCCGGAAGGTCGGGCGAACCCCAGGCCAGCAGCAGGCCGAGGCCGAGGCCGACGACCCCGATGACCAGGGCGATCAGCGCGGGCCGGTCGGTGGCGATGGTGGTGGGGGCGGATGCGGCCATCAGTTGCCCTGCGCTTCCTGGCCGAGCAGCCCTTCGAGCAAGGCGGCTGGCACGTCGCCTGGGGAGGCGTTCTGCGAGAGCTGCAGCGCCTTCAGGTAGGCGGCGATGGCCCAACGGTCCTCTGCCGGGATCCGGGAGGCGTAGGGGAACATGCGCCCGACGCCGTTGGTCATGACGAAGAAGAAGTAGCCGACGTTGGCGTTCAGCAGCCTGGCCTCGTGCAGCGAGGGGGGCGCAGGGAAGCCGCGCAACACGGCCGTGCCGTCACCCAGGCCGGTGTAGCCGTGGCAGACGGCGCAGTAGATGTCGAAGCGCTGGTGCCCGCGCTCCAGCAGGGCGAGGTCGAGGGCGACGGGCAGCTCGCTGACCGGGCCGCTTGGCCCCATGCCGGTGAAGAACACCGGATCGATGGCACCGGTCTCACGCGAGACGGTGCCTTCCAACGGCAGCCTGGCACCGCTGCCGTCGGCGAAGAAGGGGCTGCCCTGCAGAGCGTCGAGGCGTGGCTGCTGGGCCATGTTGCGGCCGCAGGAGCTGAGCAGCAGCGCGGCGGCGATGGCGAGGACGGCGAAGCGACCGGCCCTGCTCAGGCGCTTGGCCCGGTTGGCGTCGGGCACGGACGCATCGGAGGCGCTCATGCCGGCACCTCGTGCACCTTCAGCGTGGCCGTGCTCTCCAAGAAGGCGCGGGTGTCGCTGAGGTCGAAGCGTGGGTCGACGGCCTCGATGCAGAGGTAGTAGCCGTCGCGGCTGGCCCGGTCGAAGCCGGGGGTATTGAACATGGGGTGGTGCAACCTTGGCAGCCCGTTGAGGCCGAGCATGACGAGGCCGGCGGTGAAGCCGGAGACCAGCACCGTGATCTCGAACATGATCACGATGAAGTTCGGCCAGGAGTTCAGCGGCCGGCCGCCCACGTTGAGCGGGTAGAACTCCACCGAGGCGTACCACTGCATGAAGAAGCCGAGGAAGAGGGCCACCAGGCCGGCACCGAGCACCACGAAGCCGAGGCGGGTGGGCTTCATGCCAAGCGCATCGTCCAGGCCCTCGACAGGGTGGGGGGTGTAGGCGTCCATGCGGGTGTAGCCGGAGCGGCGGGCGGCTTCGGCGGCGGCCATGACCTGGTCGGGCGTGTCGTACTCGGCAGCCAGGCCGTGGACGGCGGATCGGATGGGGGGATGCTCAGCGCTCACGAGGGTACCTCGCCACGGTAGTAGGCCTCACGGATGTCTTCATAGGGATCCGAGCCATGGTGGGCGTCGTGGTAGGCCAGCTCCTTCATCTCCGAGGTGGCGATGGAGGGCAGCAGACGGATGAAGAGGAAGAAGAGGGTGCCGAAGAGGCCGAAGGAACCTGCGAACAGCGCCCAGTCCCAGAAGGTTGGTGTGTAGTTGCCCCAGGCGCTGAGCAGGAAGTCCTTGGTCAGCGACACGATGATGATGACGAAGCGCTCCAGCCACATGCCGATGGAGACGATGATGGAGATGATGAACAGGGCAAGCGGGCTCTGCCGCACACGGCGGAACCACAGCGGCTGGATGGCCACGAAGTTGCACAGGATCAGCAGCCAGAAGGCCCAGCCGTGGTCCGCACCGAAGACGCGGTTGTAGGCCATGTACACCTCGAACTCCACGCCCGAGTACCAGGCGAAGAAGAGCTCGACCCCGTAGCCGTAGACCACCACCATGCCGGTGCCGAGCATCAGCTTGGCGGCGTTGTCGAGGTGCCGCATGGTGATGAGCTTCTCCAGGCCGAAGGCCCGGCGCAGCGGCACTGCGAGGATGAGCACCATGGCGAAGCCGGCGAACACCGCGCCGGCCACGAAGTAGGGCGGCATGATGGTGTTGTTCCAGCCGGGCACCTGCGACACGGCGAAGTCCATGGCGATGGTGCTGTGCACCGAGAGCACCAGCGGGAAGCTCAGCGCGGCCAGGATGAGGTAGGCGCGCATGTAGCGTTGCCAGTGCTTGGCCGAGCCGATCCAGCCCAGCGAGAGGACGCCGTAGAGCAGCTTCTGGAAGCGTGCCTTGGCGGTGTCGCGCAGGGTGGCCAGGTCGGGGATCAGGCCGATGTACCAGAACAGGACCGAGATCGAGGCGTAGGTGGAGATGGCGAAGAGGTCCCAGTCCAGCGGGCTGCGGAAGTTGGGCCACATGCCGTGGGTGTTGGGGTAGGGGAGCAGCCAGTAGAACACCCATGGCCTTCCTAAGTGGAGGATGGGGTAGAGGCCGGCGCAGACCACCGCGAAGATGGTCATGGCCTCGGCGAAGCGGTTGATCGAGGTGCGCCATGGCTGCCTGAACAACAGCAGGGCCGCCGAGATCAGCGTGCCGGCGTGGCCGATGCCGATCCACCACACGAAGTTGATGATGGGCATCGCCCAGTACACCGGCGAGTTGTTGCCGAAGATGCCCACCCCGGTGGTGATGAGCTTGACCACCGAGATCAGGTAGAGGCCGAGGAAGGCGGCAGAGATGCCGAAGCCGATCCACCACCAGGTGGGGGTCTGCAGCGGCCCGGCCAGGACGGGATCGTTGACGACGTCGTCGATGTGGCCGGCGGTCTGGTTCGGTCCGATGACGCGGTTGGTCTCGACGATGCGGGGAGGTCTTCCGGTGGTGCTGGCCATCAGCCCACCTGCCTTGCGCCAACGGCGGGCTGCTGAGCGCTGGTCGCACCGTGGGGGTTGCTCACCTTGGCCAGGTAGGTGGTGCGGGGCACGGTGTTGAGCTCCTCGAGCAGGGCGTAGTTGAGCACCGAGGTCTTGGTCTGGCTCACGGCGCTGGTGGGGTCGGAGAGGTCACCGAAGACGATGGCCTCGGTGGGGCAGGCGCTCTGGCAGGCGGTGACCACCTCGCCGTCGCGGATGCGGCGGTCTTCAACGCTTGCCTGGATGCGCGCGCTGGAGATGCGCTGCACGCAGTAGGTGCACTTCTCCATGACGCCGCGGCTGCGCACGGTGACGTCGGGGTTGTTGGCCAACGACAGCTCGGTGGCGGTGTCGTTCAGCTCGGCGAACTGCAGGTAGTTGAAGCGGCGCACCTTGTATGGGCAGTTGTTGGCGCAGTAGCGGGTGCCGACACAGCGGTTGTAGACCATCACGTTGAGGCCTTCGCTGTCGTGCACGGTGGCGGCCACGGGGCAGACCGGCTCGCATGGCGCCTTCTCGCAGTGCTGGCAGGCCATGGGCATGTTGAAGAACTCCGGCTCGTCGATGCTGCCCTTGTAGTAGGCGTCGACGCGGATCCAGTGCAGCTCACGGCCGATGATGACCTGCTCTTTGCCCACGATGGGGATGTTGTTCTCGGACTGGCAGGCGACCACGCAGGCGTTGCAGCCCGTGCACACGCTCATGTCGATGACCATGCCCCAGCGGTAGGAGTTGTACTCGAAGTTGGGGAAGAGATCGGAGGCATGGTGGCTGACCGGATGCACGAAGTGCGGGTGCTCCGGGTCCTGGCGCCATTCCTGCAGGGTGCCGGAGCGCACGATGTGGCGGCGCTCGCCGGTGCCCTCCAAGGAGTGGTGGGTCTGGGTGGTGGCCAGTCGGTAGCTGCCGCTCACACGCACGGCCGTGACCGGCAGATGCCAGGCCTGGTCTGCGCTGCGCAGCGGGTAGACGTCGAAGCCGACGCCGTTGCCGAGACGGCCGGCCGCCGTGCGTCCGAAACCGAGGGCCACGCCGATCACGCCGGTGGCCTGCCCTGGCTGGATGAGCACAGGCAGGTTCAGGTCGACACCACCGGCCGATACCCTGAGCAGGTCGTGGTTGCTGACGCCAAGGCTCTGGGCGGTGCTGGGGGCGAGCAGGGCGGCGTTGTCCCAGGTGAGCTTGCTGAAGGGCCGGGGCATCTCCTGCAGCCAGCCGTTGTTGGCGTGACGGCCGTCGCCAAGGCCGTGGTCGGCGTGGAAGTGCAGGGTGAGCGGGGCGTCCGCTGGCAGGTCGAGGCTGAGCGGCAGGCGGGTGGGCTCGACACTGGCGCTGGCCGTGCCTGCGACCACGCCGCGGTAGAGGCTCTGGCGCCAGAAGGCCTCGAAGTCGCCGGTGGCGCGCGCCTGCCAGGCCTCACGGATCACCTGGTAGCCGCTGCGCTCGGGGCGCCCGAGCAGGGCCTCGATGACCTCGAGCTCGCTGCGACCGCCGTAGAAGGGCGAGAACAGCGGCTGCTGCAGGCTGATGCTGCCGTCGAAGGCGCGTGCGTCGCCCCAGGCCTCGAGGGCGTGGGTGCTCGGCAGGTGCCAGTCGGCCAGGCTGGCGGTCTCGTCGACCCGGTCGCCCAAGTGCACGCTGAGACCGGCCCGGCCCATGGCCTCTGCGAAGCCAAGGCCACCTGGCGCAGTGTGGACGGGGTTGGCGCCGAGGATGACCAGCAGGTCGACCTGGCCGGCGCGCAGGTCGGCGGTGAGCTGCGTCAGGTCCTCTGCATGCAGCACAGGGGCGGCCTCCGGCGAGCGGATGTACCGCACCGTCTGACCGACGTTGCCAAGCTCCAGGTTGATGGCATGCACCAGCGCGTGGACCGCAGCCGGCTGATCGGCGCCGGCGAAGACAGCCGAGCGCCCTGCATGGTCGCGCAGGTCGTCGACCAGCCCGGCGGCCCATCCGGCTTCGACGCCGGCCGGCAGCAGGACGGTCGGGGCGTCGCCGATGCCAAGCTCGCCCGCCACCCAGGCCGCCAAGGTGGCGATCTGCGCAGGGCCGAGCGCCTTGCGGTGGTCGGCCAGGCTGCCGGTCGGCGTCGGCGTGCTCTCCACCTGCCACAGGCGGTTCATGGTGTCGCTGGCGGTGCGGGCGCGGCGCTTGCGGCCGAAGTCCTTGGCGTAGCGCAGGCGGCCGGGGCCGACGCTGGTGAAGTCGGCGCCGAAGGAGACGACCACATCGGCGCGGCTCAGGTCGTAGATGGGGGCGAGGTCTTCACCGAAGAGCAGGCGGGCGCCGGCCAGCGCGCCGTCGGCGTGCAGCGGGTCCCACTGATGCCAGCGGGCGCCTGGGTAGGCGGCCAGCAGCTGGTTGATGCCGGCGGCGAGGGTGGGGGAGGTGACGGTCTCGCTCAGCAGCCGCAAGCGGCTGCCCTCTGGCAAGGCGCCGAGGGCGGTGGCCATGGCGTCGGCGAACTGCTGCCATGAGCGTGGCTGGCCACCCTCACTGATCTGCTGTGAGCGGTCGGGGTCGTAGAGCGTGAGCACCGTGGCGGCCGTGATGGCGGTGGTGGCGCCAAGGCTGGCTGGGTGGTCTGGGTTGCCTTCGACCCGCGTGGGACGACCCTGGTGGCTCTCGGCCAGCACGCCCTCTGCGTAGCCGCCGTCGAGCACGGCGGTGGCGTAGAAGCTGGGGCGGCCGGGCACCGTGTACTCAGGGGCACTGACGTATGGAACGATCTTCTCGCTGGACTGCGGCGGCCTAGCGCAGGCGCTGAGCCCGCCAAGGGCGAGCGAGGCGCCCAACAGCTTGAGGAAGTCACGGCGGTCGAGCGAGGACTCGAGGGGGGCGGCCTGGCGGGGGAACTCCTTGCGCAGGAACTCCTGGAACTCATGGGTCTCGGCCAACTCGTCGAGGCTGCGCCAGTACTCGTCGCCCTTGCCCTGGCTGAGGCGCTCGCGGACCATGTCCAGGTCCAGCCTTGCCTGATCGAGACCGGCGACGGCTTCCTCGGCGGCGCTGACCACAGGGTCGCCGACGGCGATGGGCAGGAGGTTGTCGCTCATCGGTGGCAGACCGAGCACTGGATCAGCTTGTCGCCATCGATGTGATAGGCGGCCATCAGCTCGGTTCCCAAGGTGAGTTGGTCGGCGGGTGGGACGTAAGCCATGTTGAACACCTCGCTGGCTGGACGGACGAAGCGCTCGGGCGCGCGGTGGCATTCGAGGCACCAACCCATGGTCATCGGCTCGGCCTTCCAGATCTGCGTCATCTGATCGACCCGACCATGGCAGGTGCTGCAGCCCACGCCGTTGTTGACGTGCGCGCTGTGGTTGAAGAAGACGTAGTCGGGCAGGTCGTGCACCCGGTTCCACTCGATGGGCAGCCCGCTCTCCCAGCTCGCCATGACGGCGGCCAGCGCGGGGGTGTCGACCCGGATCTGCGAGTGGCAGCCCATGCAGGTCTCGGTGGCCGGGAGGTTGGCGCTTGCGCCCACCTCGACGGTGGTGTGGCAGAAGCGGCAGTCGAGCCCAAGCTCGATGACGTGGAGGTTGTGGGGGAAGTCGACCGGCTGGGCCACCGGCACGCCGACCGCGTTGTTCATGGTGCGTGCGTACAGCGGCAAGGCCAGTAGCAGGAGGCTGACGAAGATGCCGCCAGCCGCGATCGCCCACTTCACGAAGGCGTTGGCGTTGGGTGGGAAGATCTGCGGCATCGTGTTTGGACCTCGTTCAGGCGCAGGCTAGCACGCCTCGGGAGTGGGTTGGAGAGGCCACTTGCAGACCTCTCCCGTGCCGACCATGGCCTGAAGGCGGCCATCCATGGTGGAGCCTGCCGGATTCGAACCGGCGACCTTCCCCTTGCAAGGGGGACGCTCTCCCAGCTGAGCTAAGGCCCCGTGCGCCGTTCGTGAACGTCGGCACGACTTGCCAAAGAGTACGTCTGGCTGGGAAAGCACGTCAAGCTAGAGTATTTTAGTCAAGATTGTACCGGAGCGGGACGAATGTCCCTTCCGCCCCCCGGCGGTCAAGCTTGGGTCTTGGTGTGCGCGGCGGCCTCGGCGGCAGCCGTGCGGGCGAAGATCATCCGCCCCATCTGGGTCTGCAGGCTGCTTGTCACCACCACGTCGACGGTGCGCCCCACCAGCTCGGCGGCGTCCTCGATGACCACCATGGTGCCGTCCTCCAGGTAGGCCAGCCCCTGGCCGGCCTCGCGTCCCTCACGGGCGACCGTGAGGGACAGGCGCTCACCAGGCAGGAAGCTGGCCTTCACGGCGTTGGCCAGCTGATGCAGGTTGAGCACCCTGACGCCCTGGAGGGCGGCCACCCGCTGCAGGTTGTGGTCGGTGGTGAGCAGGTCGGCGCGGCGCTTGAGGCAGAGGCGTACCAGGCGGTCATCCACCGGCCCCGTCTGGTCGTCCTCCGGGATGACCTCGGTCGGCACCTTGGCCTGGGCCACCAGACGGTCGAGGACCTCCAGGCCGCGGCGGCCACGGCGCCTCTTCAGCGGGTCGTCGGAGTCCGCCACCCGCTGCAGCTCGGCCAGGACGAACTGTGGGACCAGCAGCTTGCCGTCGACGAAGTTGGCCTCGACCACCTCGAGCAGCCGGCCGTCGATGATGGCCGAGGTGTCCACCACCTTCTCCGGCACCACGAAGGGTGTAGGCGCCGATTCACCCTGGCCGCGCATCACGCGCGCCACCGAGAGCAGCTGGCGGTTGACGAAGAAGAACCAGGAGGCGGCCGTCACCAGCACGAGGGCGATCAGCAGCGACCAGTACCAGGTGAAGCCGGGGATCTGGGCCAGCAGGTTGTTGAGCAGCACGGTGATGAGCAGGCCGACGGTGGCGCCGGTGCCGGCAGCGAGCACCGCCTCTGGCGGCACGTCGGCCATGCGCCGCCTGCTGCGCTCGAAGGCCTGGGCCATGCGCACCGCTGGCCTGGCGCCGAAGAGGTAGGCGCTGAGCAGGCCCAGGGCACCGATGTAGAAGAGGTTGTTGGGTCCAACCAGCCAACCGCGGCTGAGCAGCAGGCCCGCCAGCACCACGCCTAGGACGCCGCCGGCCACGCCAAGCAGCGCGCGCATGCCGGAGACGCTGGGCAGGCCGCCGCCCTGCGGGGCCGGCGTAGGGGCGTTCACGAACGGCCCCACAGGGCGCCGAAGGCGGCGTTCACGTCGGGCACCGCCTGCCAATCCGGCGCGGCCCCGTGGCCGCCCGGCCGCGGACCGACCACCTGGGGATGGGCAGCGCGGCGCGCCTCGCTGGCCCTGCGCTCGCCCTGGGAGACGGAGCGCAGCTCGCCTGCCAAGCCCACCTCGCCGAAGACGGCGGCCCCGGGCGGCACCGGACGGTTGGTGACCGCCGAGTGGACGGCCACGGCCACGGCCAGATCGGTGCCCGGATCGGTGAGGTACATGCCGCCTGCCACGTTCACGAAGACGTCCAGCCCGGCCAGCGGCAGCTCGAGCCGACGCTCCAGCACCGCCAGCACCAGGTCGACGCGGCGTGGATCGAGCCCCTGCACCACGCGCCGGGGGGCGGCGTACGGCGAGGCGGATGCCA
>CAYXJZ010000096.1:0-11594 GCA_964465355.1 uncultured bacterium
GCCGATCTCGACGAAGGAGTCTAGGGTGCCACCGAGGGAGGCGAGCAACGGTCCGACGGAAGGCTCGTCCAGACCACGCATCCACGCGGCGAGGTCGCTGATCTGCATGGCGCAGGCCTCGGCGATGCTGATCCCCGCGATCTTCGACGACCGCGCGCCCTCGTTGAGCCTGGTGCCGCCGCAGTTGGGGCAGGTGGTGAAGGTGACCGCCCGCTCGACGAAGGCCCGGATGTGGGGCTGCATGGCGTCGGGGTCCTTGGAGAGGAAGGACTTCTGGATGCGCGGAACCAGCCCTTCATAGGTCATGTTGGCGCCCGCCATCTTGACCTTGGTGGGCTCCTTGTAGAGGAAGTCGTCCAGCTCCTTCTTGCTGTACTTGCCGATGGGCTTGTCCGGGTCGAGGAAGCCGGACTCGCTGAAGATCTTCACGTACCAGCCGTCGGCGTTGTAGCCGGGGACGGTGATCGCCCCATCGGCCAGCGACTTGCTTGCGTCGTAGAGCTGGGTCAGGTCGATGTCGTTGACGTTGCCCATGCCCTCGCAGCGCGGGCACATGCCGCCGAGGACGGTGAAGGTCTTCGATTCGGTCTTGCCCTTGCCCCCGCCGCGTTCGACGGTGATCGCGCCGCCACCACGCACCGTCGGCACGTTGAAGGAGAAGGCCTGGGGGGAGCCGATGTGCGGCTGGCCGAGCCGGCTGAAGAGGATGCGCAGCATGGCGTTGGCGTCGGTGACGGTGCCGACGGTGGAGCGCACGTTGGCGCCCATGCGCTCCTGGTCGACGATGATGGCCGTGGTCAGGCCGTCCAGCACATCGACGTCCGGTCGCGCCATGGTCGGCATGAAGCCCTGCACGAATGCGCTGTAGGTCTCGTTGATCATCCGCTGCGACTCGGCGGCGATGGTGCCGAACACCAGCGAGCTCTTGCCCGAGCCGGAGACGCCGGTGAACACCGTCAGTCGCCGCTTGGGGATCTCGACGTTGACGTCCTTGAGGTTGTTCTCGCGCGCGCCCTGCACGCGGATCAGGTCATGTCCGTCGGCAGCGTGTCGGGCAGCCGCCTGCTCGTCCGTTCTCGTGGCCGTGCTCATCGGGTCTCCCATCTGTCTGACGGCGCAGCCTTCGCGGTCCCTGTCGGCGGCGCCTGGCTCGAATCGTCGATCTTAGCAGCCCGGGACATGGTGACGCCGCGCACCTGGCCAGAGATCTGCCCGGTCGTCGGCGACCGGGCAGGGAACGAGCAGGCGACGGGCAGCGGGCGGGGGAGCTTGGCTCAGCTCGCCGCCTTCTTGACCAACGCGCCGATCTTCGCCTCCACGTCCTTGGTCAACTCCTTCAGCGCGAACGAGGCCGGCCACATGGCGCCATCGTCGAGCTTGGCCGTGTCGTTGAAGCCGAAGGTCGCGTACCTGACCTTGAACTTCTCCGCGCCTTGGAAGAAGCACAAGACCTTGTCGTCCTTGGCGTAGGCGGGCATCCCGTACCAGGTCCTCGGCACGAGGTGGGGCGCGCTGGCCATGACGATGGCGTGTAGCCGTTCGGCCATGGAGCGGTCAGGCTCCGACATCTCGGCGATCTTCGCGAGCACATCGCTTTCCCCGTCTTGCTTGCTTGCGCCACGGCGAGAGGCCTTCTTCAGCTCCTTGGCGCGCTCCTTCATCGCGGCTCGTTCCTCGTCAGAGAACCCCGCCGCCTTGTCCGTCTTCGCGGCTCTCGTCTTGGTCGCCTTCTTCTCGGCGACCTTCTTGTCAGCAGCCTTCTTCTCGGCCATGGCGAAGCACCTCCTCTTGGTGGATCAGCGCCGTTCCTGGATGCGGATCATGTTGCCTGCCGGGTCGCGGACAGCGCAGTCGCGAACGCCGTATGGCTGGTCGATCGGTTCCTGGACGATCTCGGCGTCGCTGGCCTGCACACGGGCGAAGACGCCGTCCAAGTCGGGCGTGGCCAGGACGAGGCTGGCGTATGTGCCCTTGGCCATCATCTCGGCGATGACGCGTCGCTCCTCGTCGGTGACACCTGGGTCGGCGGCCGGCGGATGCAGGACGACAGAGGTGTCCGGCTGGCCGACGGGGCCCATGGTGATCCAGCGCATGCCTTCGTAGCCGACGTCGTTGCGGACCTCGAAGCCGAGGACGTCGCGGAAGAAGGCGAGGGAGGCGTCAGGGTCGGTCTGCGGGAGGAAGCTGTGGTGGATGGTGATGTCCATGGTCGTGATGATAGACGCGACCCGTGAGCCTATGCTTCTCGATTCCTGATCGGTCGGCTGATCCGCTTCGCGACACAGGAGGGCATCCCAGCCAGCACGCCGTCCGCCTGCTGCCGGTAGACACTGGGCGGCACCCCGACCAGCTCGGTGAAGCGGGTGCTGAAGGTGCCGAGCGATGAGCAGCCGACCTCGAAGCAGACATCGGTGACGCTGAGGTCGCCACGGCGCAGCAGCGCCATGGCGCGCTCGATGCGCCGCGTCATCAGGTAGCTGTATGGCGATTCGCCGTAGGCGAGGCGGAACTGGCGACTGAGGTGGCCACCCGACATGTGCACGCCGCGGGCCAGCGCCTCGACGTCGAGCGGCTGCTGGTACTCCCTGTCGATCCGGTCGCGAACGCGGCGCAGCCGCACGAGGTCGTGCAGGTGCTGCGCTTCTGTGGATCGGCTGGACACGCCTCAGTCCTCCAGCAACCGCATGGTGGGCTCGCTCGGCCGCTCGCCCGTCTCGGCGAACAGCCTCTCGCTGAACTCCTGCAAGCGGCGACGGGCCACCCCGATGCGGCCGAGGTCGCGCAGCTGGCGCAGCAGGTCGCGCAGCAGGTCCTCGTGGATGGGCTCGATGGTCAGCGCCTTCTCCAGGTAACGCACGGCCGTCTCCGGCGCTGCTTCGGCCGCCGCCCTGCCGAGCAGCTCGACAGCCTCGCGTTCCAACGAGCGCCTCTCGAGCTGGATGGCCTCGATGCCGAGGTCGGGGGTGAGCTCGCCGGTCCACGCCCGCCACACCGCCTCGACGTCGCCGTCCGCCAGCGCCTTGCACAGGCGTCCGTAGTCGCTGTCGGTATGGACCAGCGCGTCGCCCATCAGGTAGGTGGGTTCGCCCCATGGCTCCAGTTGGCGTCTGAGCTGATGGAGCTGCACCCGCAGGTTGTTCTCCGAGCTGCCCGGCTCGGCCTCCGGCCATAGCTGTTCGCCCCAGCGGCTGCGCGGCTGACCGATGGCGATCAGGGTGAGGAGCTGCTGCTGCCTGGCGGCGAGCACCACGTCTGCACCGAGGACGCGTGCGCCGAAGCCGCCGAGCAGACGCAGCTCGAGCGGCGGCACCTCGGGCAGGCGCAGAAGGATGGCTTCGCGCCAGCCGCTGGCCAGCACCTCGGCCAAGGGGTAGCAGGCGGCCAGCTCGGGTCGGTCGGGCGGCAGCGATGACAGCGGCACCAGCCACGAGACCAGGCTCTCGGCCGGATGGGGGGTGAGCGCGAGCAGGGCCTCGAAGCGCTCGGCGCCGCCGTGGACGATGAAGTCGACGGCGTGCCACTGCTGCCAGAAGTCGCGGTTGATGATGGACTTGTCCTGCTCGCGCAGCTCGCGTGCCTGGCGCAGCAGCTCGGTGGCCCGCTCCCCTTCGCCCAGGCGGTGGGCGAGCCAGGCCCGCTCGATGAGCACGTAGGGCACCTCCGGCAGCATGCCCTCCACCCTGCGCGCTTCCACGACGTTGTCCAGCGCCCGGCAGGTGCGCAGCCAGATGGCGGCCACCCGGTCGATGATCAGGTCGTACTCCCAGCGGCGCGACTCGGCGAAGAGCTCGGCGAAGCTGCCGAGGTCTCGGTCGACGTAGGCCATGCCCATGCGGACGAACAGGCGGGCGTGCAGGTCACTCAGCCGCAGCGCTTCGCCGTACTCCTCGCGCGCCGCGTCCAGCTGCCCGACAGCGACATGGTTGATGGCCATGTTGTGGTGGTAGGTGAGCAGGAAAGGCCGGTCGGCCTGCGCGCCGATCTGCTCACGCACGGCCCGCAGCTCGGCCAGATAGGCCAGGTGGTCGCCGCTGAGCTCAAGGCGCACCAGCAGGAGGTTGAGGCGGGCGATGCTTGGCACAGGCAGGGCGGGCCTGTCAGCCGAGGCGACACCGGCGGCCACCAGCTCCGACAGCATCCGCTCCGCCTCCACCAGTTCGCCCTGCTGCATCTTGAGCAAGGCTAGGGCGTGGCGCAGGGGAGGCAGGTCGGCCTCGGAGGGCCAGCGGGCGATGAAGCCCTCGGCCACCTGGGCCAGAGGCCGGGCCTCCTCAAGACGGCGGGCGCGGCCCAAGGTCAGCAGCGCCGTCTGGGTCAACCTCAGCCGCCACCGAGGCTCCAGCTCCTCGTCCTCCAGCAGCGGCTGCATCTCGGCCAGGGCCGGTTGCACCTGCGTGAGGCTGAACCGCGCCATGCACGACCCCAGCCTGCGCCACAGCGAGTCGCCGCCGGGGGCGACGGCGTGCCAGGTCAACCAGCTCTCGGGGTCGCTGATGGCCTGGTCGAGCTGCTCACGGTCCTCCAGCACCAGCGCCAGTTCCTGCAACAGGCCAAGACGCGCGAAGGAGGCGGCGCGCAGCGGCCAAGGCAGGCGTTCGGCCTGCGCCCGCAGCTCCGCGGCCACCTCATCCGCCTCCACCGCCTGCAGCGCCTCGCTGACCAGTGGGTGCAGGCGGACGGCCGAGGCCAGCTCCTGCGCCATCCCCTGCGCCACCAGCGCCTGCGTCCTGGCGGTGACCAGCTCCTTGGGCAGCTCGGCCACCGCGGCCAGCAGCCGCAGCTCCGAACGGAGGTCCTCCTCCAGGCCGCCGCTGATGCCGCGCACGATGCTGTGCATGCTGGGCGCGCCGCCGCTGAGCAGCGCCAGGTGCAACGGCAAGGGCCAGCCCTCGGCCCTGCGCCAGAGCTCCTCCAGTGGGAAGGCCGCCCGAGGCGAGTCGACCAGGGAGGCCTGCAGCTGCTCGCTCTCGGCCAGGGTGAAGGCCAGGTCGTTGGCCCCGAGGCGGGTCAGCCTGCGCTGGGTGATGAAGCGGGGCAGCTCTGCGCTGGCGATCTCGCCACGGCTGGCCAAGCCGACCAGGCCACCGAAGTCGCGCAGCACGCGGTCGAGGTCCTCCCCCGCCTGCTCGGCCTCCTCGACCACCAGCAGCGTGGGCGAGAGGTTCAGCTCGTCGAGCAGCACCGGCCATGGTGCGGAGGGCGGCATGCCCAACTGGTCGGCCAGGCCTTTGCGGAAGGCGCCTTGCTCGGCACTGAACCAGATCACCCGCCTGCCGAAGACCTCGAGGGCCTCGGCCCACTGCCCGAGCAGCACGCTCTTGCCGTAGCCGTATGGCGCCTGCAGCCACAGCACGAAGCCGTCGCCGTCCGGCAACCGGTCGAGCAGGCGATGCCGGTCGATGAAGGGATCGAGCGCCTGAAGGCGCCGGGCGACCACCATGTGTCGCATGCTACCCGCGTGTCGCTACCTACGCGGTGCCGAAGCAGCCGCTACAATGGTCCATCGCCAAGGGCCGCGCCGGAGGCGTCTAGGACTGTCACCCATGACCATCGACGCGACCCTCCTCACCACTCTGCTCCTGTTGCCTTTCGTGGGAAGCGCGCTCGCGTCCTTCCTGCCGACCAAGGCGCGCAACGCCGCCGCTCTGCTGGCCGGCGCCGTGACCGTCGCCGGCTTGCTCATCACCGTCCTGCTCTACCGTGGCGTCGCCCCCGAAGGTGTGGTGAGGCACGTCATCCCCTGGCTGCCGAGCCTCGGCCTCGACATCGTCCTGCGGGTCGATGGGCTCAGCTGGATCTTCTCCCTGCTCATCACCGGCATCGGCGCGCTGGTCGTGCTCTACGCGCGCTACTACATGTCACCGGACGATCCGGTGCCGCGCTTCTTCACCCTGCTGCTCGCCTTCATGGGCTCCATGCTCGGGGTGGTCCTCTCGGGCAACCTCATCCAGCTGGTCTTCTTCTGGGAGCTCACCAGCCTCTTCTCCTTCCTGCTCATCGGCTACTGGCACCACAACGCCAACGCCCGCGACGGCGCCAAGATGGCGCTCATCGTCACCTCGGCTGGCGGTTTCTGCCTGCTGCTCGGCGCCATCGTGCTCGGCAACATCGCAGGCAGCTTCGACATCGACGTGGTGCTGGCCGCCGGCAGGTCCATCCAGGACAGCCCGCTGTTCACCCCTGCGCTGCTGCTGATCCTGGTCGGGGCCTTGTCGAAGAGCGCCCAGTTCCCCTTCCACTTCTGGCTGCCGCACGCCATGGCGGCGCCGACGCCTGTGTCGGCCTACCTGCACTCCGCCACCATGGTCAAGGCGGGCATCTACCTCATGGCGCGCCTGTGGCCCGTCGCCGCCGGCAACGACACCTGGTTCTACACGGTGGCCACCGCCGGCCTGATCACCTTCCTGGTCGGTGGCTTCATCGCCATCTTCCAGAACGACCTCAAGGGCATCCTGGCCTACTCCACCATCAGCCACCTCGGGCTGATCACGCTGCTGCTCGGCCTCGGCACGCCCACCGCCATGGTCGCCGCCATCTTCCACATCCTCAACCACGCCGCCTTCAAGGCCTCGCTGTTCATGGCTGCCGGCATCGTCGACCACGAGACAGGCACCCGCGATGTGCGGCGCCTCTCCGGGCTGATGCGCGCCATGCCGGTCACCGGCGCGCTGGCCGCCCTAGCCGCCGCCGCCATGGCTGGCGTGCCGCTGCTCAACGGCTTCCTCTCCAAGGAGATGTTCCTTGTCGAGTCGCTAGGGACGCACACGGGTTCGGTCGTCGACCTGCTGCTCCCCGTGCTCGCGACCCTCGGCAGCGCCTTCGGCGTGATCTACTCCCTGCGCCTCATCCACCAGGTCTTCTTGGGCCCGCCGGCCACCGACCTGCCGAAGGCGCCCCACGAGCCGGTGGCATGGATGCGGCGCCCGGTGGAGCTGTTGGTGCTGATCTGCGTGCTGGTGGGCATCTACCCACCGCTCATCGCGCCGGTGCTCGGCCCCGCCGTCGCCTCGGTCCTCGGGGACGCCGTCCCCTACTACAGCCTGGCCATCTGGCACGGCTTCAACACCCCCCTCGTCCTCAGCCTCGGGGCCCTCGCCGGTGGGGCGCTCATCTACTTCGCCGCCCAGCGCGCCCTGCGTGGCAGCCTCATGACCGAGCCGCCATGGGCGGGTCGCCTCAAGGTGCGTCGCCTCTTCGAGCAGGTCATGCATGGCCTCGTCGACGGGGCCGCCGCCATCATGGGCCGGCTGTGGACCCGCCGCCTGCAGCCTCAGTTGGTGCTGCTGCTGCTGGCCGCCTTGCTGGTGGGGTCCACCCCCTTCGTGGTCGATCGCCTGTTCGAAGGAGGGCCAGGCCTCAGCTTCGGCCCCTCGGGCCGCACCGACGTCGACCCGGTGTTCGTCGTCATCTGGCTCATCGCCGCCGCCTGCGCCATCGGCACGGCGCTGCTGGCGAAGTACCACAGGGTGGCTGCGCTCATCCTGCTCGGTGGCACCGGGCTCATCAGCTGCCTCACCTTCGTCTGGCTGTCCGCCCCCGACCTGGCCGTGACCCAGTTGCTGGTGGAGATCGTGACCACCGTGCTGCTGCTGATCGGCCTGCGCTGGCTGCCCAAGCGCTTCCCCGCCGACGACTACCTCGTCTCCCTTCGCGCCCGCGCCCGCCGCGTGCGCGACTTCGTCATCTCGGTGGCCGCCGGTGGCGGCATCGCGCTGCTCGCCTTCGCCGCCATGACCCGCCCCCTTCCCCATGGCATCTCCGACTTCTTCCTGCAGAACTCCTACGAGGGCGCAGGCGGCCGCAACGTGGTCAACGTGCTGCTGGTCGACTTCCGCGGCTTCGACACCATGGGCGAGATCACCGTGCTCGGCATCGTGGCGCTCACCGTCTTCGCCCTGCTGCGCCGCTTCCGGCCGGCCAAGGAGATGGTCGAGACGCCGCAACAGCAGCGGCGGCAGGACGCCTACGACGAGGCCACCGCCGACCGCCAGGTGGGCGACACGGCGGTCGACTACCTCTACGTGCCGCGGGTGGTCATGCACCTGATGTTCCCGATCATCGCGGTCTTCGCCGCCTACCTCTTCCTGCGCGGGCACGACGCGCCGGGCGGCGGCTTCGCGGCCGGCGTGGCCATGTCCATCGCCTTCATCCTGCAGTACATGGCCAGCGGCACCCGCTGGGTGGAGGAGCGCCTTCGGGTGCTGCCCCTTCGTTGGATCGGCCTCGGCCTGCTGCTGGCTGCAGGCACCGGCCTCGGCGCCACCTTCTTCGGCGTGCCCTTCCTGACCTCCTACTACGAGTACCTCGAGCTGCCTGTGCTCGGCCGCATCCCCATCTCGTCCGCCACCGTCTTCGACCTCGGCGTGTTCGTGCTGGTGGTTGGCGCCACGGTGCTCATGATCATCGCGCTCGCCCACCAGTCCATCCGCAGCCCGCGGGCGGTGGCGCCGGCACCGCCTGGCGATGACGACGGCGATGGGGCCGGTGCCGGCGGCGGTGCCGCTGGCGCAGCCGCCCCGGCCGAAGGGGCGGGTGGCGACTGATGGAGTTCGTCCTCGCCTTGGGCATGGGTGTGGTGGCGGCCTCCGCCGTCTGGCTGATCCTGCGGCCGCGCAGCTTCCAGGTCATCGTCGGCCTCTCGATGATCACCTACGCGGTGAACATGTTCTTGCTGGTCATGGGCCGGCTGCGCATCGGCGCGCCGCCGATCCTCGCCTCGACCGGCAGCGTCATCCCCGCTGACTACGCCGACCCGCTGCCGCAGGCGCTGGTGCTCACCTCCATCGTCATCGGCTTCTCCATGACCGCGCTCTTCCTCGTCGTGCTGCTGGCCGCCCGCGGTCTCACCGGCACCGATCACGTCGACGGAGAGGAGCTGGGCGACACATGAGCGGCCTCGGCGACCACCTCCCCATCCTGCCCATCCTCGTCCCGCTGCTGGCGGCCGCTGTCATGCTGCTCTTCAACGAGCGGGCACACCGGACCAAGGCCGTCATCGGCACCCTGACCGTGCTGGCCCTGGTGACGATCTCGATCGCCATGCTGCGCTCCACCGCCGGCCCGGACGGCGGCACGGTGGTCGCCGCCTACCACCTAGGCAACTGGCAGGCGCCCTTCGGCATCGTGCTGGTGGCGGATCGCCTCACGGCGGTCATGCTGGTGATGACCAACGTGCTCGGCTTCGCCGCCTTCATGTACTCACTGGCGCGTTGGGCGGTCATCGGGCCGCGCTTCCATGCCCTCTTCCTCTTGCTGCTCATGGGCCTCAACGGGGCCTTCCTGACCGGTGACGTGTTCAACCTCTACGTCTTCTTCGAGGTGCTGCTTGCGGCCTCATACGGCCTGCTGCTGCACGGCTCCGGCCGCGCCCGCGTCAAGGCCGGGCTGCACTACATCGCCATCAACCTGGCCTCCTCCATGCTCTTCCTCATCGGCGTCGGCCTGCTCTACGGCATGGCGGGCACCCTCAACATGGCCGACCTTGCGCTGCGCGCCGCCGAGCTCTCGGCCGCCGACCTGCCGCTGTTCCAGGCCGGCGTGGCGGTGCTCGGCATCGCCTTCCTCACCAAGGCCGGCCTGTGGCCGCTGAGCTTCTGGCTGCCCGGCGTCTACACCGCTGCCGCCCCGCCGGTTGGCGCCATCTTCGCGGTCATGACCAAGGTGGGCGTGTACATCATCCTGCGCATGGTCACCCTGTTCGACAGCGTCGGCGATCTCGAGCTGCTCGAGCACTTCACGCCGTGGCTGCTCTATGGCGGCCTGATCACCATGGTGATGGGCACCCTAGGGGTGCTGGCCAACAAGGAGCTGCCGCGCATCGCCGCCTACAGCACGCTGGTGTCATCCGGCCTGCTGGTGGCCGCCATCAGCACCGTCGATCCCCAGGTGCTGGCCGCCGCGCTCTACTACATGGTCGGCTCGGTGTGGATCATCGGCGCCGCCTTCCTGCTGGCCGAGCTGATCAACCGCCGACGCAACCTCGAGCCGGTGCAGGTCGTGGAGCCGGTGTTCCGCGACGACTACGAGACGGTGGTGCGTACCGAGTTCGAGGGCGAGGAGGTCGGCCGGGTCTTCCCCGCCGCCACCGTCATGCTGGGCGGCGCGCTGGTGCTCTGCGCCATGATGCTGGCCGGCCTGCCGCCTCTGTCCGGCTTCGTCGCCAAGGCAGCCATCATGTCGGGGATGCTGGCCAGCGAGCAGACCGTGTCGTTCACCACCTGGCTGCTGCTCGGCCTCGTGGTGGCCTCTGGCATGGCCACGCTGCTGGCGGTCATGCGCAAGGGCGTCGAGGTGTTCTGGCAGTCCGACGACGACAAGGTGGCCGAGGTGCGCACCGTCGAGGTGGCCCCCATCGTCCTGCTCATCGGCCTGTGCGTTGCCCTGACGCTGTTCGCAGCGCCGGCCATCGCCTACACCGAGGCGACCACCGCGGCCCTCGTCGCGCCCCTCGACTACGCCGCCACCGTGCTTGGGGGTTCGGCGCCGTGAAGCGCCTCCTCCCCTTCCCCGTGCTCTCGCTGCTGATCATGGCGCTGTGGCTGCTGTTCAACATGTCGCTTGCGCCGCTCGATCTGCTCATCGGCGCCGTCCTAGGCGTGCTGCTCGGGCTGGCCATGCAGATCCTCGATCCGGATCCACCCAACATCAAGCGGCCGTTGGCCATCCTGAGGCTGTTCTTCATCGTGGCCTACGACGTGGTGCGTTCGAACTTCGCCATGTTCGGCATCATCATCGGCGCCCGCCGCAAGCACCCGAGCTCGGGCTTCGTCAACGTGCCGCTCGACCTGCGCAACCGCTACGGCCTGGCGGCGCTGTCCACCATCATCACCTCGGCGCCCGGCACCTTCTGGGCGGCCTACGACTCACGCACCGGCGTCCTCACCGTCCACGTCCTCGACCTGGTCGACGAGGAGTACTGGGTGAGGACCATCAAGCAACGCTACGAGGGCCTGCTGATGGAGATCTTCGAATGAGCGGCGCGACCTTGCTGGCTTGGGCCTTGCTCCTGGCCCAGCTCATGCTGGGGACGGCGATGCTGCTGACCGCCTTCCGCCTGTTCCGCGGCCCGCGGGCCCAGGACCGGGTGGTGAGCCTCGACGCCCTCTACGTCAACGCCATGCTGCTGGTCATCACCTTCGGCATCAGCACGGGCGCCACCCTCTACTTCGAAGCGGCGCTTGTCATCGCCATCCTCGGCTTCGTCAGCACCTCGGCCCTGGCCAAGTTCCTCATGCGCGGGGAGGTCATCGAATGATGGCGGCACCCGAGCTCCCGCTGTGGGCGGCCATCGTCGTCGCCGTCCTCGTGCTGTTCGGCGCAGCGGCCACCCTGCTCGGCGCCATCGGCCTCGTCCGCCTCAAGACCTTCTACGACCGCGTCCACCCACCTGCCATCGGCATGACCATGGGCAACGCCAGCATCCTGCTCGCCTCCATCCTCTGCTTCACCTTGCTGCTCAGCCGGCCGGTGGTGCACGAGATCCTCATCCTCTTCTTCGTCACCCTCACCACCCCTGTGACGATGATGCTGCTGGCGCGGGCGGCGCTGTTCCGCGACCGCGCCGAGGAGTTCGACAGGCGGATGGCCGCCGAGGC
>CAYXJZ010000097.1:0-11505 GCA_964465355.1 uncultured bacterium
TGACCTCGTCGCCGACCTCGGCCAGATCTTGGTCCTGGCTGAAGATCAAGGCCACATCGAACTGTTCTCGATAGGCCATCCCGATCAGGTCGACGGCGATGCGCACGTCGATCCCTTTCTCTTCCGCAATCTGCCAACGGTAGGTCGTTCCGCCCGGAAGAGTGATTGCACGGGTGCGGTACCTGATAGGTCGATTGATGACCTGGACACCCTGCCGACCGAGTGCAGCAAGCCGGTGTTCCCAGAAATGGAACCAGAAGGGGTTCGCCTGCTCAGATGGAGTTCCCGTGTAGAAACGGACTTGGTTGAGCTGCCAGCCTCGCGATCGGCACACTGCTTCGGCGAGGGCCATGGGGTCGAAGTCGGGCCAACGCACACCGAAGGCTCTTCGAGCTGCATGGAAGACGTTCTGTGCATCGAAGAAGGCGACGGTGCGATGTAGGTGGGGCTCGCGTGACACGAGCATCAACTCGGGCAAGCAAAAAATAACCCCACAAGAGGCCTATGCGATCTAGGCGTGTCCGGTGGGGAGGAAGTGGAATCAATGTAGTGGAATCCCGGTTGCCGTGTCAAGGGCTTTCAGCCTACGGGCACACATGATGGTAGCGGTGACTGAAGTTGGCCCATGCCTAGCAGGACCCGGCCCTAGTCCACGAACACCCCATCCCTCTGGAACACCTCGCCATCCAGCAGGATCTCCCCGCCCTGCCGCAGGTCGGAGATCAGGTCCCAATGGATGGCGCTCTGGTTCAGCCCACCCGACTCAACGTAGGAGCGCCCAAGCGCCAGGTGCACCGTGCCGCCGATCTTCTCGTCGTAGAGCGTGTTCAGGATGGGCTTGCTGATCTCGTAGTTGGTCCCGATGCCCAGCTCGCCAAGGAAGCGGGCGCCGACGTCGGTCGCCAGTTGCGCCTGCAGCAGGTCGTCGCCCTCGTCGGCGCTGGCCTCGACCACCTTGCCTGCCTCGAAGCGCAGCCGCACGCCCTTGACCACCACGCCGGACACGGCGCTCGGCAGGTCGAAGGTGATGACGCCATCGGCGCTGTCCTCGATGGGGCCGGTGAAGACCTCGCCGGATGGCATGTTGCGCCGTCCGTCGGAGTTGATCCAGGTGCGGCCCTTGACTGACATGCGCAGGTCGGTGCCAGGTCCGCGCAGTCGCACCTCGTCGGCGACGGCCAGGCGCTCGATGAGGCGCGCCTGCGTCTCGCGCAGCTCCGCCCAGCGCGCTACCGGATCGTCGTCATAGAGGAACATGGCGCCGAAGACGAAGCGCTCGAAGTCGGCGGTGCTCATGCCGGCGTCCTGGGCGCCCGCATCGGTGGGGTAGAGGGTGCCCACCCACTTGGTCTGCTGCACACGGATGGCCTGCACCTGCTGTTGATGCTGGGTCAGGCGCGCGATGCGTCCCTTGTCGGCGGCTTGCAGCGAGCGGGAGTTGGTGGGGGCGCCGACGCGGATCCAGGCGTGGGCCTGCTTGACCTCTTCGAGGTCGAGGACCGGCTCGGCGCCGAAGTAGGCGTCGCCGGCCAGCTCGATGACGTCGTCCATGTACTCGGGGTAGGCCATGCGCAGGGCGGGCCGGCCGCCGGCCTGCAGCACCGAGCGCACCAGGGCGCGGGCCAAGTCGGCGGCTGGGGTGGGCACGTGCATGGCGACCAGCTCGCCAGGTTGCACACGCGTGCAGTAGCCCACGAGCAGGTCGGCGTAACGCTCCATGAGGGGATGCAACATGGGGCAGAGGCTACCACCGCCGTCCGGACGTCGAGCCAGCGGTAGAGTCATCCTGTGAACGAAGAAGGCGCCGTGAGCGAGGAACGTGTGCAGAAGGTCTTGGCCGCCGCTGGCATCGCCAGCCGCCGCAAGGCGGAGGAGCTGATCACCGCCGGCAGGGTGCGGGTCAACGGCGTGCGCGTCGCGCTGGGTGCCAAGGTCGGTCCGGATGACCACATCGAGGTCGACGGCCGCCCCGTCCTGCGCCCCGAGCGGCACGTCACCTACCTGCTGCACAAGCCGAGGGGCGTGCTCAGCACCGTCAGCGACGACCGCGGCCGGCCTACCGTCATGGGGCTCGTGCCGAAGGCCGATGGCCTGCATCCTGTTGGCCGCCTCGACCTGGACTCGGAGGGCCTGCTGCTGCTCAGCACCGACGGCGAGCTGACGCTGCGGCTGACCCACCCGCGCTTCGGCCACGAGAAGGAGTATCGGCTGTGGTGCGTCGAGGGCGGGGTCAGCGACGAGGCCCTGCGACGCTTGCGAGATGGGGTGGAGCTGGAGGACGGGCCCGCCAAGGCGCTGAAGGCCTCCCGCACGCCAGGCGGCTGCCGGCTGGTGCTGGCCGAGGGCCGCAAGCGCCAGGTGCGCCGCATGCTGCACGCGGTGGGCTACCAGGTGGAACGGCTGCAGCGCACGCGTGTGGGCTCCCTGAGCCTCGGCAACCTGCCTGCCGGAGGCTGGCGGGAACTCACCGCCAGGGAGCTGGACGAGCTGCTGGGCTGAGGCTGCGGCTCGGGCAGCCGACCGGGTATCCTCCAGACATGGCAGCCCACCTCAGCGAACGGACGTCCCAGGGGGGAACGGCATGAGCATGTCGGCACCGGGGAACGGTGTCTTCAAGCCCGGCGGCGGTGCGGTGCAGATCAGCGCCGAGCAGATCGAGGCGCGCATCGCCGAGTTGGGCGATGAGATCCGCCGCGACCACCTGGGTCAGCCCCTTCACCTCATCTGTGTGCTCAACGGTGCCTTCGTCTTCATGGCCGACCTGGTGCGCGCCATCGACATGCCGCTGACCATGGACTTCCTCTCGGTGTCGAGCTACGGCTCCGGCACCGTGAGCACCGGCGAGGTCAAGCTGGTCAAGGACCTCGACCAGTCGTTGCAGGACAAGCACGTCATCCTGGTCGAGGACATCGTCGACACCGGTCTGACGATGCGCTACCTGCTCGGCTACCTTGAGGGCCGTGGTCCGTTGTCGGTCAAGGTGGCATCGCTGCTCAGCAAGCCGGCCAGGCGCCGCGTCGAGGTGCCCGTGCACTACCTCGGCTTCGAGATCGAGGACGCCTATGTCTACGGCTACGGCCTCGATGTCGACCACTTCGAGCGCAACCTGCCCTTCGTGACCAGCATGCGGGTCGAGGCCGACCTGAAGGTCGGTGCCGACCTGAGGGTCGGTGCCGAAGGGTGAGGCGCACGCGCGTCCTGTGGCGGGTGGCGGGGATCGCCGCGACGCTACTGCTCTCGGCGGCCGGCGCCGTCTGGGCCTTCCGCGACACCACCCCGCCCGAGCTCTGGCTGGAGGCACCCGCGCTGCTGGCTGCTGGCGCGCCGTTGCCGGTGCACGTGTCGTCCTCCAAACCCGTCACCTTCCACCTCAGCTACGCCGACCAGAGCGTCGAGCGGGTGGATCAGGAGCTGAACACCACCTTGCGGGCCGAGGCGGGGAGCTGGACCCTGCTGGTCGAGGCGGTGGACGGCGCCGGCTTGCGGGCCAGTGCCGAGCTGGTGGTGGAAGCCAGGGTGCCGCCGTCGCCGGGCCTGAACGCCCCCGCCGTGGTGGAGGTCGGTGACCCCCTCGCTGTGTGGATCGACCTTGGCCCGCCGCCGCCCGACGGCGCCCAAGCGGCGCTGATCACCGACATGACCCTGGAGATGGACGGGCGTGTGCTGCCCCTGCGTCAGGGACCCCAAGGATGGATCGCCTTGACGGCGGTGGCGCTCGAGGCCCAGGCAGGAACCAGGCAACTGCGGCTGCAGGTGGTGGACGAGTTCGGCGGCTTCCATCAGGTGGAGCAGGAGCTCACCGTGCTGCCCAACCCCCGGCCCGTCGAGCTGCTGCAGCTGTCGCCCAGCGTGCTGGCGGTGTCCACCCCGGCTGGCCGCGAGCTGGAGGCCGAGACCTTGGACCGTGCCTTCGCCCAGGTCGCGCCGCAACCACGCTGGGTCCAGTCCTTCATGCAGCCCATCGAAGGCGTCGGCACATCGGGCTTCGCCTACCCACGGCAGTACGGTGTGGGCGGCAACGTCTCCTACCACCTCGGTGCCGACATCGCGGCGCCTGCCGGTACCCCCATCCACGCCACCAACGACGGCGTGGTGCTGGTGGCCGGCTTCTTCCCCATCAAGGGCGGACTGGTCGTGATCGACCACGGCCAGGGGCTAACCAGCCTCTACTTCCACCAGTCGGTGATCCAGGCGGAGGAGGGGCAGACCGTGAGCCGCGGTGACGTGATCGGCCTGGTGGGCACCACCGGCCTGTCCACCGGCCCGCACCTGCACTGGGAGATGCGCTTGGACGGCGTGCCCACCGATCCCATGAGCTGGGTGGGGCGGCTCTACCCCCGCGTCCAGCGACCATGAGGCGCGCCGCCCTCCAGGCCGTGCTGCTGCTGATGTGCTGCACCGTGGTCTGGGGTCTGAGCTGGGGCGCTGCCCAAGCCACCCTGCCGGCCACCGCCCTGGCGCTGAACGGGGGCCGCCATCCTGCGCCGCCGCCCGCCGAACGTTGGGCCAGCTCACCGGAGCAGGGCGTCTACTACCAGGTCTTCCCACGCAGCTTCCAGGACACCGACGGCGACGGCGTCGGCGACCTGCGTGGCCTCATCACCCGGCTGCCCTACCTGGCGGAGCTGGGGGTCAGCGGCTTGTGGCTCACGCCCATCCACCCCAGCCCCAGCTACCACGGCTACGACGTGAGCGACTACCGTGCCGTCCATCCCGACCTCGGCACCATGGCCGACGTACGCGCGCTGATCCACGCGGCCCACCGCCAGGGCATGCGGGTACTGCTCGACCTGGTGGTCAACCACAGCAGCGACCAGCACCCATGGTTCGTGGCCGCCCGCGCGGGCGACCCGCACTACCGCGACTGGTACCGCTTCGAGACCGATCCCCCGCCGTTGCAAGGCACCCTGGGCGGCGGCGCATGGCACGACGCAGGCGACGGGACCCGCTACCTCGGCCTCTTCGTGGCGGGCATGCCTGACCTTGACCACCGCAACCCCCAGGTGACCGAGGCCATGCTGGAGGTGGCCGCCTTCTGGCTGGACCTCGGGGTGGACGGTTTCCGCGTCGACGCCATCCAGCACGTGGTGGAGGGCGCGGAAGGCAACATCGCCAACGCGCCGGAGAACCTGGCATGGGTGCGCGACTTCGGCGCGCGCATGCGCGCGCGGCACCCAGGCGCCTTCCTGCTCGGCGAGACCTGGACGGCCACCCCCACCATCGCCGCCTACCACCGGGAAGCCGAGCTCGACATGTCCTTCGACTACCCCCTGTGGCGGGCGCTGTTGAGCGCGGTACAAGGCCGCAACGCCATCGACCTGCGGGCGCAGCTTCAACTCAACGAGAGCGCCTACCCAGACGACGCCTGGCGCGCCACCTTCGTCTCCAACCACGACCAGCTCCGCCCCGCCACCACCCTCTCGCCCCTGCGGCCCAACCCGGCGCGCAACGCGCTGCTGGCGCGGCTGCTGCTGGCCTTGCCGGGCACGCCCTTCCTCTACTACGGCGAGGAGATCGGCATGCCCAACGGGCCTGGTGACGACGATCGGCAGAAGCGCACGCCGATGCGTTGGGAGGCGAGCGAGGATGGCGGGTTCAGCGCGGGGGCGCCTTGGTGGCCAATGTCGAGCGTCGACCCGAGCTTGAGCGTGGCGGCGCAGCGTGGTGACGCGGGATCGCTGTGGTCGGCTTACGCTCAGGCCATCGCCCTGCGGCAGGCCTACCCGGCACTGGCCGTGGGTGAGGTCGCCTTGGTGGACGGCTTGCCGTCGTCGGTGCTCGGCCTGCGACTGACCGGAGGCGGCGGGCCGCCGGTGCTGCTGCTGGCCAACCTCGGGCCGGCGGAGCAACGCTTGGCCAGGGTGGCGCTGCCCTTCCCGGCCGATGCGGCCTGGCGGGACCTGACCAGCGGCCTTGCCGCCGGTGGTAGGGAAGGGGACGACGTGTCGACGGTGTTGTTGGCACCCGGGAGCGTGAGGATGTGGGTGCCGGCGACGGCGCCATGAGCGTGCCCGCCCTGCACAGGCAGGACGGGCACGCACGTTCATCGCTTCGTGGTCGACTACGACGAGGCCGACTGATTGCCTGTATCCCGAGTGGCCCGTCAGCCATCCAGGGCGGCCAGCCAACGCTTCGGCTGCTGTCGTAGCTGCTCGGCCATGGCGCGCGGCAGACCCATGGCCTGCTCGTCGACCTCGTCGGTCACGGCGGCAGGGACCTCGAAGCCATGGGGCAGCAGGTGGTGGCCTCCGTGACGAGGGACTGGGCGGCCCGCTTCGGTGGATGCCTGCCTCAGGGCCAGCAGCAGTCGGCCGAGCGGGCGCTCGACGATCCCGTTGCCGTCCAGCGAGCCGGCTTCGGTCGCGTTCCCGGCCAGGCGGGCGGCGGCCTCCCGTGCGCGATCGACCAACCCGACGCCGGCGCTCATGGCGCGCCCAGCGCCTGGCGAGCGGCCCAGGCCGGCCAGCAGCCCCGCGCGCACGGCAGCGATGTCGGCCACCAGCCGGTGATGCGCTGAGCGGTCGTCCGCCTGGGCCCTGCTCCAGTAGGCAACCGCCTGTTGTGCGTCGCGGGCTGCCAAGGACAGCTCCAGCCAAAGCCAGTGGACCACGTCGGTGAGACGCTCGGCTTCCAGTGCGGCAAGGGCGTCCTCCGCCCTCCTCAACTCGCCGCTGGCCACCGACTCGATGGTCATCCGCTGGGCCGTCAACGACAACACCTTGCGCTGGTCGCCGATGTCCTTGGCGATGGCAAGGGCCATCTGCATCGTGGTCATGGCCGGCTCCAGCATGCCGCAGAGGCGCTGGATGTCTGCCTCGAGCTCGATGGCCGACAACCTCAGCCGAGGCGCCGAGAGACGCCCGGCGACCTCCTCCACCTCCTCGGCGGTGTTCCAGGCAGGACCCAACTGGCCTTGTCTGGCGTAGACGATGGCCAGGTTGGCGAGCATGCGGCCCTCGCGGTCGGCCGCCTGGTTGCGGCGGGCGACGTCGATGCCTTCCTTGAAGTGCCGCACGGCCCTCGGGTAGTCACCGATGCGCTCGGCGGTCGCGGCGAGGTTGTTGAGCGTGGCGGCCACGTCCACCTTGGGGCCGATGGCCCTGGCCAAGGTCAAGGCCGACTCGAACTGGCCGTAGGCCTCCTCGCTCGCATCCCTCATCGCAGCCAAGCTGCCCAGGTTGTTGTGGGCACGGTAGCGCTCCACCGGATCCTCTGCCCCCAGGTTGGCGCCGAAGGCCTCGGCCGCGCCGTCGAGGTCGCCCGCGAAGTAGCGCGCGCCGCCAACGGCGTTGCGCCCTGGCCAGCTGGTCGGCATCACCCAGGTCTTGGGCGATCCGCAGGGCCCCAAGCGCCAACTCGAGCCCTTCGACCAACTGCCCTTGCGCCAGCCGTTGGCGCGAGCGGCGCAGCTTGACCTCGGCGAGTTGGCGGTCGTCCTGCGTCGCCAGCGCCAGCTCCTCTGCCTCGAGCAAGCAGGCCTCCTGCAGGGCTTCGTCGCCACGTTGGGCGGCCACGCCCTCCAGCAGCATGGTGGCCTCCAAGCGCAGGCTGGGCGACCCGTGGGCGGCCCAGCAGGCACGGAACAGGCGGGCGGCCGCCAGGTCGAGGGCGGCACCATCGATGGCGACCCTGGCCGCGGCGACGAAGCGGGCGGCGCCCCCATCCACGTCGCCCGCCCCCAACAGTTGAGCGGCCACCACGGCGTCGTCTGCGTCGGGGTCGGCGGTCAGTACCGTGGCGACGCGCTGGTGCAACGCCTGCTTGGCGGAGGCGGAGATCGAAGCCTCGATCGCGTCGGCATGGCGTGGGGACAGGGAGAGATGAGCGTCCACCAGACCGTGATGCTCGAGCAGGGCGAGGTCGGCGGCCACGTCGAAGTCCTGCCTGCCCAAGACGGCGGCAAGGCCCTTCACCCCGAGCGCCCCCTCGGCGGTCGCCAAGGCTTGCAGCACCATCAGCCGCTCCGTCGGCAGGGCCGCGAGGTCGACCGGGACATGCACGGGCTCGCCCCGTTCGATGGTCAGCGCCAGCGCCTGCGTCTCGGGGCTGGGTTCGCTGCCCAGTTCCTCCCTGAGCGCGGCGAGGCAGCGAAGGTGCCACGCCTTGGCTGTGGCGGCGTCGACCAAGGCGTAGGCCAGCCGCATGCAGGTGCGGTATGAGGACTCGTCCAGCGCGTCGAGGGTCAAGACATGACGCGCGCTGGCGTAGGCCTCGTCGAGCTGGCCGGCGGCCTCCAGCCGCGCGGTCTCCAGCTTGAGGGCCGCCAGGCGCATCTCGCCAAGGCGGCTGCGCAGCTGTGCCAGCCAGCTCTGGTAGGCCAGCGCGCCCGGCTCGGGCACAGCGCCGAGGAGGTTGCCACCATAGGCGGCCAGAGCCGCCGCAGACTCGCCTCGTTCCAGCGCAAGCTCGAAGTCGGCGACGTCGCTGTCCGCCTCGACCTGCACCAGATCGCCTGCCTCGCGTAGCCAGCTGTCTGCCCCAGGGAGCTTGCGCAACTGATAGAGCGCCTGGCGCACGCTGACCAGCTTCCCTGGTGCCCAGAGGGTCTCGGCCAAGGCGGCGCGGCGCACGCCGGAACCGGCCAAGACCAGGTAGGCGAGCAGCGCAACACCCTTCCGCGACCCCGGCCGTACAGGATGGTCGCCGAAACGGAAGGACGTCTCGCCCATGAGGCGGGCCCTCAGCTTCACTTGTATAGGATTCCAGCCTAAGGGCTTCTCACCCGAAGCGCCATCCTTGGCGGACGGCTACGTCAGGCTCGAGGTGGGCACCGTCTCAGGCCGGGCGGTCGTCCGCACCACGCGTTAGACTCCCCGAATGGACCTCCCCAACCCCGTGCCCCGTCCAGGACCCCGCCCACGCGTGCTCTCAGGCATGCAGCCGACCAACGAGCTACACATCGGCAACTACCTGGGTGCCCTGCGGCAGTGGGTGGCGGGCCAGGACCAGCGCGAGAACGTCTTCTGCGTGGTGGACCTGCACGCCCTCAGCATCCCGGAGGCGGTGGACCCCAAGGAGCTGCGTCATCGCAGCCGTGCGGTGGCTGCCTTGTACATGGCTTGCGGCGTCGACCCGGAACGCAGCACCGTCTTCGTGCAGTCGCACGTACCCGAGCACAGCGAGCTCACCTGGCTGCTCAACTGCGTGACGCCGCTCGGCTGGCTGTACCGCATGACGCAGTTCAAGTCCAAGTCCGAGGCGCGCGAGTCGGTGAGCACGGCGCTGCTCACCTACCCGGTGCTGCAGGCGGCCGACATCCTGCTCTACGACGCCGACGAGGTGCCGGTAGGGGAGGACCAGGTGCAGCACATCGAGCTCACCCGCGACATCGCGGTGCGCTTCCACCACCTCTTCGGCGAGGTCTTCGTGCTGCCGAAGGCCGTCATCCCCAAGATGGGCGCCCGCATCATGGGCCTGGACGACCCAGAGGCCAAGATGAGCAAGTCCACCGCCGCCGAGCGCGGCGGGCACGCCGTGCTCATGCTCGATCCGCCCGAGGTGGCGCGCAAGGCCATCATGTCGGCGGTCACCGACTCCGGTCGCGAGACCCGCTTCGAAGCCGCCTCGCCCGGCGTGCGCAACCTGCTCACCGTCTGGCAGGCCTTCAGCGGCCGACCCATGGCTGAGCTGGAGGCCGAGGTGGAGGGCAAGGGCTACGGCGCACTGAAGAAGGCGGTGGTGGAGGTGGTGGTGGCGTCCCTGGCCCCCATCCAGGGCCGCTACCGCGAGCTGATGGACGACCCGGCCGAGCTGGACGCCCTGCTGGCCAAGGGCGCGGCGCGCGCGCGTGAGACCGCCTCGCGCACCCTGGCCAGAGTGAAGGCCGCCATCGGGGTCGGTGTCTGAGCCGCCGCGCCCTGCTCCTGCTGCTCGACGGCGTGGGCTTGGGCGACGACGATCCCGCACGCAACCCCTTCGCCGCGAGCCGCCTGCCTGCCCTCGAGGCGCTGGCCGGTGGTCGCTGGCTGGCCGGGCTGGCTGAGCAGTCATCGTCCGCGTGGACGGTGCGGCGCCTGGATGCCCACATGGGCGACGCCGGACTGCCCCAGTCGGCCACCGGCCAGACGGCGCTGCTGACCGGCCGGGACGCGGTGGCCGTGATGGGCCATCCCTACGGCCCATGGCCGGGACCGACCCTGCTCCAGCTGCTGGAGGAGGGGAACCTGTTCCACGACGGCGCCAAGCAAGAGGGCGGCGCTGTGCTGACGAACGCCTACCCGCAGGGCTTCCTTGACGCGGTGGCCAGCAGGCGCGGCAGGCACCGCCGCCTGCGGCCTTCCACCGCCATGGCGGCAGCGAGCGCCGCCGGACTGCGCCTACGCAGCTTCGACGACCTGCGCGGGGGCGTCGCCGTCGGCCCCGACTTCGACGGCGACACCGCCGGCCTGCGGCGGCAGGCAGGCTACCTGGGGGCCCTGGCCGAGGACCACGCCTTCAGCTACCTCGACCTATGGCGCACCGACCAGGCTGGGCATGCGGCCGACATGGTGACCGGTCGGCGCGTGGTGCAGGGGCTCGACACCTTCCTGGAGGCCCTGCTGCCACTGCCAAGCGACCTGACGCTGCTGCTCACGGCTGATCACGGCAACCTCGAGGACCTCGGCCATGGCAGCCACACCCATGCCCAGGTTCCGCTGATCGTCATCGGGCCCGGCGCCCCGGCCTTCACCGGCGTCAGCGACCTGCGCGGCGTTGCACCCGCGCTACGCGCCTGGTGGGCCGGGTCTCAGATCCCTACGACCAGCAACAGGTAGGCCTCGTACCAAGCACCCAGCAGGAGCAGCAGGCCTGCCGGCACCAGCAGCGAGGCAACCTCGCGCAGCGCCTGTGGGTAGGCGGCGAAGCCGCGCCGGATGAGGGTGCCGAGCACGATGCCGCCGCCCGAGATCATCAGGAAGTAGGCGGTCAGCTCCAGCACGATGACCAACAGCACCGGCAGCAGGTCGAGGAAGGGCGTGCCTTGCAGCATCCCGAAAGGAACGCCGAGCAGCAGGAACTGCGGCACCGCCACCAGGTAGCTTGGCAGGCCGAAGAACAGGCTCAGCAGGAAGTGCAGGCCGAAGGTGACGACCAGGAAGTTCTGGTAGAAGGTCACAGCCGCTGCGCGCGGCACGTCGCCGCTGCCGTAGGCGGCGGTGGCGCCCACCTGGCTGACGGCGGCCGTCACCACCTCGAGCACGGCGGCCTCGCACTCGTCCGGCAGCGAGGCGCCGGAGACCACACCGAGCAAGAACACGCCATAGAGCAGCCCCATGGTGAAGAGCACGGTGCCGCGGTAGCGGCGCGCGGTGGCCAGGCCGAGCGCAAGGCCGCGCCGTAGGGGGGAGGGGAAGAACAGGCTCAGCAGCACAGCAAGGCTGAGGCCGATCATCAGGTAGGAGGCGGTCGGGGTCTGCAACCATGCGCGGATGCCGCTGTCGGGCACCGGCCGGAAGCCCACCCTCTGCACCGTCCAGCGCCCCTCCTCGTCCTGCACCAGGTCGACCTGGGCCACGTCGAGCACGT
>CAYXJZ010000098.1:0-4492 GCA_964465355.1 uncultured bacterium
AGGTGGCCGCCGAGCTCGACCTGCCCTTCCTCGGCTTCGAGAAGGTGAGCGAGCCGGCCGTGACGCAGCGGTTGACGGAGCTGCAGCCCGACGTACTGTTCGTGGTAGGGATCTCGCAGCTGGTGGGCCCAGAGCTCATGGCCGCGCCGCGGCTTGGCGCCATCGGCTTCCATCCCACCAAGCTGCCAAAGGGGCGTGGCCGGGCTGCAGTCGCCTGGCTGCTGCTGGAGCAGGCGGACGGCGCCGCCTCCTTCTTCCTGCTGGGCGAGGGTGCCGACGAGGGCCCGCTTTTCGTGCAGGAGCCCTTCCCCGTCACCCCTCAGGACGACGCCGCCTCCGTCGAACGCAAGGTGCTGGGCGCCATGGTCACTGCGCTCGACCGCTGGCTGCCGCGCCTCAAGCAAGGCGAATGGGACCCGGTGCCACAGGACGAGGCAGCAGCCTCCTACTATGGGCGCCGCAAGCCCGAGGACGGGCTCATCTCCTGGCAGGAGCCAGCCGAGGCCGTCGACCGCCTCATCCGTGCCTCCACCCACCCGCACCCCGGGGCCTTCACCACCTGGCGTGGCCGCACGTTGCGGGTATGGCAAGCCTCAATCGACCAGGTGCCTGACATCCGTGGGGTGCCAGGCAGGGTGCTGCTGAGCCGCGAACGCGACGGCAGGCAGCAACTGCTTGTGCAGGCCGGCTTGGGTGCGCTCTGGCTGAAACGCTTCGAGATCGAGGGCGAGGCCAAGCGGCCGCCCGCGGTGGGCGAGCGGCTCGGCTACCAGGTGGAGCTCGAAGTGGGCAAGCTGTGGGCCGAGGTAAGGGCCCTCAAGGCCAGGCTGGGCGAGGGCTGAAGGGCTCTTCGCACGCAGCCTGTTCGCCGCCCGAGGCCGGGATCAGCGCAACTGACGGACGGTGACCAGTGCTTCGGCCGCCGGCACCCCTACCAGGGATCCGCGCCATACCGCCAAGGCGCGCACGGCTTCGAGCGAGCGTGCATCCGGTGCCGGTCGGATCTGGCTCTGGTAGCAGGCCAAGGCCTCCATCTTCCGTTCCAGGGTGCTGGAGATGTCGACGAAGGTCTGCGGCAGGAAGCCCGCCTCGACGTAGGGCACGTTCCAGTGCGTCTCGGACAGCACCTCGTAGCAGTGCACCTCGCGGATGCCGCGCCCCGTCTCGCTCACTGGCCGCCAGGCCACCGAGGCTGCGTGGAACAACTCGCGGTGGTCCTTGTGCATGTCGAAGGGGAAGGGCACGTAGAGCACCTCGGGGCGCGCCGCCTCGATCACCTTGGCCACCACGCCGTTGAGCTTCCACAGCGGCTGGGCTGCCACCTCCACCGCCGGGATCTCCTCGAACAGCAGATGCCGCACACCAAGGACGCGCATGGCTTCGCGTGCCTCACCACGGATCAGGTCCCAGGCTTCGGGCTTGGCCAGCGGGTGAGGGCGTTCCTCACCGTGGCCGGTCATGACAGCCACGGTCACCTCGTCGCCTTGGGCGACGTGCCGGGCGAGGGTACCGCCTAGGCCAATGGTCTCGTCGTCGGCATGCGGGGCGATGCAGAGGACTCTCACGCGTGTGCTTCCTCGATAGGGGCGTTCACGCGAAGGATCGTACGTCGCCGACGACGCCGGGCGGGCGGCAGGGTTCACAGCGCGCGTTGGGGGCGGCCTCTGCTCCGCCAGTTGATAGAGTCGCCCCCAGTAGCCAGGCCCCCACCCTGATGAGACGCCTACGATTGCCCAGCCACCTCAGTAGCACGGCTCTGTACCTGGCCACCGTCTTCCTGACCCAGGTCTCGTCCTTCGTCCTGCTGCCCATCGTTACGCGCTACCTAGGTCCCAGCCAGTACGGTGAATACGCCCTGGCCTTGGCCGTCAGCAGCCTGATCGGCATGTTCGGCTCGTCATGGATCCGCAACGTGGGCTTCCGCTTCTACTTCGACGCCAGAGCTGAGGGCGGCAGCCGCAGCTTCTTCTGGAGCCTTGCGACATTGCAGGCCGGGGTGCTGATCCTGGCCTACACCGCCGCGGCCCTCGTGCTGCCGCTGTTCAGCGTCGAACTCGTGCCCCTGCCCACCCTGTTGGCCGCAGCCTTCATGATGTTGGCTGCCGACTTCCAGGCGCTGACCGTCTACTTCGTGCGCGGCGAGCAACTCAGCGGTCGCTTCGCGGCGGCCGAGGGCACGGCCGCCATCACCCGGCTGGCGGGCACCACCGTCGGCCTGGCCTTGGGCTTCACCCAGCCGGCCTTCCTCTTCCTGGCCGCGGCCGGCGCCTCGCTCATCGGCGGCGCCATCGCCTTGCGTGGCCTTCTCCCGCACCTCCTCGGCCAAGCACGACTGTCCTGGACCACCATGCGGCAGGTCCTGGTGCGTGCGCCCGGCGCGCTGCCCTTCTCGGTGGGTGAGTGGCTAGGCACCCTGGCCGACCGGCTGGTGCTCAACGCCTACGCCACCACCGCGGTGGTGGGCATCTACGCTGCCGGCTTCGGCTTGGGCGACCGCATCGTGGGCGGCATCGCCATGGCCGTGTTCATGATGGCTTGGCCCGACGTGCTGCGTTCATGGAATGACGGCGGCATCGAGAGCGCCCGCGCGGCGGTCCATCGCTATTTCCAGATCTACCTGTGGCTGACGGTGGGACCGGTGGTGGCGTTGGTGGTCTACGGCGATGCCTTGGTGCGCCTGCTCGGCGACGGCTTCCAGGGAGCGGTGCAGGTGCTTGGCCTCATCGCCGTGGCAGCCTGGCTGCGCGGCTTCGGCAACGGCTTCAACCGCCATTTCGAGCTGGAGAAGCGCTTCTACGCGCTGTCCTTGGTCACTGTGGCAGGCGCCTGTCTCAACCTGACGCTGAACCTGTGGCTGGTGCCGCGCTACGGGGCCTTGGGAGCGGCGATGGCCGCCGTGGGGGCGCAAGGGGCCGTGGTGACTACCTACGTGCTGCTGCGGCACCGGCGGCTCGTGTGGTTCCCCACGGGGGACGCGCTCTGGGTTGCCGGGGTCACGGCCTTGACGGCGGGTGGGGCCTACCTGCTCTGGGACAGCAGCCTAGTCGGTCTGCTGGTCTTCGCCGCGGCCTACGCCGCCGGGATGGTGGCGGTGTGGGGGCGGCGGTTGCGGTCTCGCTGATCGCCCTTGGCCAGACATGAGCGCGGGGGCGGCTTCGAAGCCGCCCCCGCGCCAGATCAGGCTATGACCGATTCGACCAGGTCAGGGCACAGGGACCCAGATGGGCGTCCAGTCGATGACAGGGACCACTTCGAAGCTCAGGTCGAAGGAGGCCGTCCGCCCCGTCGCACCGTCGGTGACAGTGATGCGGTAGGTGCGGTTGGAGTTGTGGTTCGCAGCCGTGTTGTTGACCAGGCTGTTCATGTTGCGGAAGATCGTGCCCGTCGTCCCGCCGATGTGCCAGCGTGCGTTGCTCAAGCCGCCGCCGGTCAACAGTTCCCAAGTGAAGGCCAAGGTCCCCGTGTTCCCGATGACGGTCCAAGCCGGTTCGTCCAGACCGAACAGGGTCATGGCGAAGCCAGTGCCTGGGATCAGGACGGCGTAGTTGGCGGCGTCGTGGTAAGCGGTGTCGGTGGTGAAGCCGAGCGGGTACTGGTAGCTGCTCTGCGACCAGAACAGGTCCATGTCCACGTCGATCTCGAACTGCAGGGGAGCGGACTCCTGGCCGATGGCGTCGGTCAGCACCACGTAGCTGCGGTAGAACTCGGCCAGCGTGGGGGTGCCGACCAGGTTGCCGTCCTCATCGATGTCGAGGCCGGGCGGCAGGGCGTCTCCGAAGACGTCGGTGCAATCGAAGGCAGCGAAGGCCGCATCGAGCGGATCGCAGGCGACGACCTCGTAGGTGAATGGCGCCAGGCCACCAGAGACCACCAGCGCGATCGGATCGATCTCGGTGCCGGCCACGAGGTCAGGGTGCACGTCGGTAGCACCGACGGTGACCAACACGCCCACCACCACGATGGAGAAGTCGGCTTCATCGGTCTGGCCGAGGGCATCCGTCACGGTGACGGTGCCGGTGTAGGTGGTGTTGGTACCGGTCACGACCGGGGTGAAGCTGATCGAACCATCTTCCTCCAGCTCCACGCCGTCGGGCAGGGCGCCGCCGGTCACTTCGAAGCTGAAGGGCGCAAGGCCGCCGCTGGTGACTTCGGGCGCGTCGATCTCGACGAGGGTGCCTTCCAGGTAGCCGACCTCGGTGTCGTAGTCATCGGCCACGGGCACGTCCAGCACGGTCACCGTGGCGGTGCCGCTGAAGGCGGTGTCGAAGACGGAGGTGGCGGTAATGATGGCTTCGCCCACGGCGACGGCGGTCACGACACCGTCGGCATCTACTGTGGCGATCAGGTCGTCGGAGCTGCTCCATGTCACGGAGTCGTCCGCACCGCCGGTGGCGGTCACGTCAGCCGTCAGGGTGTCCGTGCCGTCCACGGCCAGGTTCAGCGTGGCTGGATCGACCTCGACCGCGGTCACGGTCTGCACGTTGATGGTCGC
>CAYXJZ010000098.1:4592-11391 GCA_964465355.1 uncultured bacterium
GGTGCCGCTGACGGTCGGGGAGGCGACGGAGGTGGCGGTGATGGTGGCGGTGCCGCCAGCGACCGCGGTGACCAGGCCATCCTCGTCGACGGTAGCAACGTCTTCGTCGTCGCTCGTCCAAGTCACGGACTCGTCGGCGTCATGCAGGGGGGTCACGTCGGCGGTGAGTTGCTGCGTGCCACCGACCAGCAGGTCGGCGGTACCCGGATCGATGACCACGTCGGTCACACCGGCCACGTTGACGGTCGCGGTGCCGCTGACGGTCGGGGAGGCGACGGAGGTGGCGGTGATGGTGGCGGTGCCGGGGGCGACCGCAGTGACCAAGCCGTCGGCATCAACGGTCGCGACGTCTTCGTCGGAGCTCTCCCAGGTCAAGTCCTCGGCAGCGCCACCGAAGGCTGTGACGTCGGCCGTGAACTGCTCGTCTTCGTCGACGTTCAAGGTCACGCTCTCGGGCGAGACGGTCACTTCGGTCACCGTCGGGCCCAGCACGACAACCTCGAACTCGTCGGACATACTAGGATCGTCGACCGAGGTGGCTGTGATGGTGGTCGGGCCTTCGCTGAGAGCGATCAGCTCGCCGGTGTTCTCGTCGATGGTGGCGACGGCTTCGTCGCTGCTTTCCCAGGTGACGTCCTCGGACAGGCCACCTGCGACGACCACATCGGCCTGCAGCGTCACCACCTCGGTGATGTACACGTCGCCGGGATCGACGATCGTCACACTCAACACGGCAGGCACTGCGGACACGCTCACCGTAGCGCTGCCAGAGACAGAGGGGGTGGCGACGGAGGTGGCGGTGATGGTGGCGGCGCCGGGGGCGACCGCGGTGACCAAGCCGTCGGCATCGACGGTCGCGACGTCTTCATCGCTGCTGCTCCAGGTCACGGCCGTGGAAGCACCATTGACGGCGACCACATCGACTGCCAACTGCTCAGTCTCACCGACGAGCAGGCCAGCGGACGACGGCGTCACCGTCACCGAGGTCACGCTCGGGACAGGCGGGGCTTCGGAGACGGTGACCGTCGCCGAACCGGAGATGGTGTCGTTGAAGTCAGAGGTAGCGGTGATCGTGGCCACACCTTCGGCCACCGCAGTCACCAAGCCGTCTTCGTCAACAGTGGCGACATCCTCGTCGCTGCTGCTCCAGGTCACGGCAGTGGAAGCACCACCCACGGCCGTCACGGTAGCCACGAACTGCTGCGTCTCACCGATCTCCAACTCAGCGGTCGGCGGCGTGACTGCGACAGCGGTGACCTCAGGGGCAACCCCTGGATCGGACTCGGTGGTGAAGCTCCAGGCGTACTCACCGGTGGTGGGGATCGGGATACGACCACCGGCAGCCGAGCGCACGGTGCCAGCAACGGCAGCGGTGTACTCGGTGTCGTAAGTCAGCGGAGCGGATGGCGTGAAGGTGGCACGGCGCAGGCTGGCGTCGTAGGCCAGCACGCCAGCAACCTCACCGGCAGAGGAGGACAGCGTGAAAGCGCCGTTGACGGTGGACTCGTTCATGGCGACATTGAAGTCCGCCGTCACAGTCGCCGTGATGGGCACGTTCTCGGCACCATCGGCTGGTGACACAGTCACAGCGATGGCGGGTGGACCCGACCTAGTGCAGGCGGCCAGCACCAGCAGCAGGACCAGTGGACCTAAGAGCCTCTTCAACATGCATTTCCTCCTGGGGACGGCCGGACGCCGCCGGGTGTTGAATCGCGCGAAGCCTAATCTGTGCAAACTCTCGGATGAATGACGAGGATGATGCCTGGCTCCGCACTTCCGTCTTCAGATTGGCACACGAGGGTGAGAGCGCGTGGTGCCAAATCTCGCAAGGCTCCGCGGTGTCGTTTGCCACCGCCCCTTCTCCGCAAGCACAGTAGGCTGCATCGTCCTCCACGTACGTCCGTGGAGGCGAGACCAAAGCACCACGGGAGACCCACGTCCCCGTCCTGAACCACGGAGGCACCGTCCGAGATGTGCGGCATCGCAGGCCAACTCGCAACCCACGACCGGGACGCCTCCAAGACGCTTCTCCTGGAGATGGCCGGCGAACTGGCCCACCGCGGCCCCGACGGTGTCGGCCTCTACCTCGACGGCCGCTTCGGCATGATCAACACCCGACTCTCGATCATCGACTTGGCCGGCGGCGACCAGCCCCTCTCCAACGAGGACGGCCGCTACTGGGTCATGCAGAACGGCGAAATCTACAACTACGTCGAGCTGATCGAAGAGCTCGAGGCCCTCGGCCACCGCTTCGCCACCCGCTCCGACACCGAGGTCATCGTCCACGCCTTCGAGCAGTGGGGCGAGGATTGCGTCCACAAGCTCAACGGCGAGTTCGCCTTCGCCGTGTGGGACACCGAGCGCCGCGAACTGTTCCTTGCCCGCGACCGCTTCGGCATCCGGCCGCTGTTCATGGCCGAGTTCGGCGGCGACCTGCTCTTCGCCTCCGAGGCCAGGGCGCTGCTGCGCCACCCGAACGCCGAGCGGCGCATCGATCCCTTCGCCCTGGTCGAGACCTTCACCCTCTGGGCGGTGCAGCCAGACCGCTCCGCCTTCCCCGGCATCTACGAGCTGCCGCCCGGCCACTTCACCAGGGTGCGCGAGGACGGCGGCCGCGGACCGCTTGTGCAGTGGTGGGACGTGCCCTTCGGTCCCCGCGAAGGCGACCTGCGCCCCGGCCAGGACGCCAGCCCCGAGGCCCTGGCCGAGGAGCTGCGCTCCGTGCTGGACGAGGCCACCCGCATCCGCCTGCGCGCAGACGTGCCGGTGGGCGTGTACCTGAGCGGCGGCCTCGACTCGTCCGCCACCACCGCGCTGGCGCGCCGCCACGCCCAGAACCACCTGCAGGCCTTCAGCCTCGGCTTCGACGACCCCCGCTTCGACGAGTCTCCCCACCAGGACCGCATAGCCGCCGCCCTCGGCGTGAAGCTGGAGCGCATCGTGGTCAGCGACAGTGACGTGGCCGAGGCCTTCCCGCAGGTGGTCAAGGCGGCGGAGAAGCCCATGCTGCGCACCGCGCCTGGCCCCCTGTTGCGGCTCTCGCGCCTGGTGCGTGACACCGGCTTCAAGGTGGTGCTCACCGGCGAGGGATCTGACGAGGTCTTCGGCGGCTACAACATCTTCCAGGAGGCCATGGTGCGGCGCTGGTGGGCCAAGGATCCGGAATCCACCATGCGCCCCGCCCTGCTCGGCAAGCTCTACCCTTACCTCTCGCGCGACCTGCGCGGCGGCGGCGGCTTCATGGCCGAGTTCTTCAAGGCCGGCCTCAGCGACGTAAGCGACCCGCTCTACAGCCACCGCCCGCGCTTCGCCACCACCGCCCGCAACCTGCGCTTCCTCAGCCCCGAGGTGCGCGGCAGCGCCGAGGCCGTCGGCGATCCGGCCCAGCGCCTGATCGACCGGCTGCCCGAAGGCTTCGGCCGCATGGGCCCGCTCGGCCAGGCCCAGTACCTGGAGATCCACAGCTTCCTCAGCGGCTACCTGCTGCACTCGCAGGGCGACCGCATGCTGATGGCCAACTCCATCGAGGGTCGCTTCCCCTTCCTCGACGTGCACGTGGCCGAGTTCGCCGCCCGCCTGCCTGAGCGCATGCGGCTGCGTGACCTCAGCGAGAAGTACCTGCTGAAGAAGGCCATGGCCCCGCTGCTGCCCGCCGAGATCCTGAACCGCCCCAAGCGTCCATACCGCGCACCCATCCTGCGTGCCTTCTTCGGTCCAGGCGCGCCGGACTACGTGGCCGAGCTGCTGGCCCCCGATGCCATCGCCGCCGCCGGCTACTTCGCCCCGCGGGCGGTGGAGCAGCTTCGCCAGAAGGCGGAGCGCTACGCCCAGACGGGCTTCGGCGAGGGCGACGAGATGGGGCTGGTGGGCGTGATGTCCACCATGCTGCTGCATCAACAACTGGTGGCTGAGCCCACCCTGGCGGCCGCCGCCGTACCCACCCGCGTGGTGGTGGGCCGCCGCGTCCAAGACCACAGCGACCTCACCGCGGGGAGGGCCTGAGGCCATGATCCAATCCGAACGCCGCCTGCTCAGCGACAGCCTGCTGCAGCGGGCCGAGCAGCATCCCGACAAGCTGGCCGTCATCACCGAGGACCGGCGCCTCAGCTACGCCGAGCTGCGAGACACCGCCCGGCGCTTCGCCCGCGGCCTGCAGGAGCGCGGCCTCAGGCGCGGCGACCGGGTGGCCATCTACATGGAGAACGCCGCCGAGGTGCTCATCGGCATCTACGGCACGCTGCTGGCCGGTGGCGCCTTCATGGTGGTGAACCCGCAGACCAAGGACGACAAGCTGCACTACGTGCTGGCCGACAGCGGCACCAGTGCCATGCTGGTCGACGGCGGCCACCTGGAGGCGGCGGTCGGGCGGGTGCGCGCCACCTTGCCGGCCTTGCACACGGTGGTGGTGAAAGGTGACACGGCAACGGCCGGTGATCTCACGCTCGAGCAGCTGTTGGCCAGCCACCCAGCGGAGACCTTGCCAAGCGGCGTCATCTCGGTGGACATGGCCGCCCTCATCTACACCTCGGGCAGCACAGGCAACCCCAAGGGCGTCATGCTCTCGCACCGCAACATGGTCTTCACCCAGGGCAGCCTGGTGCAGTACCTGCGCCTGGATGCCAGCGACCGCATCCTCGACGTGCTGCCACTGGCCTTCGACTACGGCCTCTACCAGGCGCTGATGACCGTGCACCTGGGCGCCACCCTGGTGCTGGAGCGCTCCTTCAGCTTCCCCGCCCACACCGTCAAGCGTGTGCAGGAGGAGGAGGTCACCGTCTTCCCCGGGGTGCCGACGGTCTACGCCACGTTGCTATCGCTGCACCGCAAGCAGCCCATCTCGATGCCTTCGGTGCGGCGCCTGACCAACACCGCCGCCCACCTGCCAGACGAGTACGTCAAGGGCCTGCTGGAGATCTCGCCCGGTGCGCTGGTCTACAAGATGTACGGCCTCACCGAGTGCAAGCGCGTGAGCTACCTGGAGCCGGAGCTGGTGTTCGACCGGCCCGGATCGGTCGGCAAGGCCATCCCCGGCACCGAGCTCTACCTCGTGGGTGACGACGGCCAGCGGGTGGACGCCGGCGGCAGCGGCATCCTCTATGTGCGCGGCGCCCACGTGATGATGGGCTACTGGAACCTGCCGGAGCAGACCGACCACATGCTCAAGCCTGGTCCCTACCCTGGCGAGAAGGTGCTGTGCACCCACGACCGCTTCAGGCTCGACGACGACGGCTTCCTCTACTTCGAGGGCCGCACCGACGACATCATCAAGAGCCGCGGCGAGAAGGTCAGCCCCATCGAGGTGGAGAACACGCTGCACGGCATCGAAGGGGTGCGTGAGGCAGCGGTCATCGGCGTGCCGGACGAGCTGCTGGGCCAGGCGGTGCGCGCCTACGTGGTGCTGCACGAAGGCGTGAGCTACGACGAACGGACATTCCGGCGTCTGTGCATGGCCAAGCTGGAGAGCTACATGGTGCCGCGCGACGTGATCTTCGTCGACGACCTGCCCAAGACCGCCACCGGTAAGGTGCGCAAGAAGAGCCTGGTGGAGGAAGCGGCGGCGGAGGCCCAGCGTGCGTAAGTCCTCCGTGACGCCTGCGGCCCTAGGCTGCGGCTTTGGAGCTAAGGTCCCCGAGGAAGGCCAGGACGGCCCCGGGACGCAAGGATCAAGGAAGAGGAGAACCACCGCATGACCGACACCGAACGCGACCTGCGCCAGTTCATCGCCGACAACTTCATCCTGGACGACCAGGCCGGCGAGCTGGCCGGCGACGCCTCGCTCACCCAGGCCGGCGTGCTCGACTCGATGGGCGTGCTCGAGCTGATCATGTTCATCGAGGAGCGCTTCGGCATCAAGGTGCCAGACGAGGACACCCTGCCGGAGAACCTCGACAGCATCGACCGCATCGTGCGCTACCTGAGCGGTCGGCTGGCGGCCACCGGTGCCTGAAGACGACCATCGTGCCTTCGGGCCGGACGTCCTGCACTTGGACGACCCCGAAGCCACCATCGACGCCATCACCAAGGGCATGGTGCGCGAGGTGCGGGCCTTCCGCCGCCGCGGCGCCGTGCTCGGCCTGTCGGGCGGCATCGACTCCAGCGTGGTGGCGGCGCTCTCGGCCCGCGCCTTTGGCGCGGACAACGTCCTTGGCGTGCTCATGCCCGAGACCGACTCATCGGAGGACACCCTGGGCTTGAGCCGGCTTGCGGCCGAGAGCACCGGCATCCCCACCGTGCTCGAAGACATCACGCCGCTGCTCGAGGCCTCCGGCTGCTACCGCCGTCGCGACGAGGCCTTCCAGCGTGTGCTGCCCGACTACGGCCCCGGTTGGAAGGCCAAGATCGTGCTGCCAAGCGTGCTGGAGTCCGACGCCTACAGGATCTTCTCGCTGGTGGCCGAGTCCCCCGACGGCCAGCGGCACACCGCGCGCCTGCCCCTGCCCGAGTACCTGCAGGTGGTGGCCGCCACCAACTTCAAGCAGCGCAGCCGCAAGATGATCGAGTACTATCACGCCGACCGGCTGAACTACGCCGTCATGGGCACCCCCAACCGGCTGGAGTACGACCAGGGCTTCTTCGTCAAGAACGGCGACGGCGCCGCCGACGTCAAGCCCATCGCCCACCTCTACAAGAGCCAGGTCTACCAGCTGGCCGAGGCCTTGGGCCTGCCGGCCGAGATCCGCTCCCGCCCACCCACCACCGACACCTACTCCATGCCGCAGAGCCAGGAGGAGTTCTACTTCTCCCTGCCCTACCAGGGCATGGACCTCTGCCTCTACGCGGTGAACCACGGCGTGAGCGC
>CAYXJZ010000099.1:0-11321 GCA_964465355.1 uncultured bacterium
CCTCGATGCCGCCCACCCCCCAGCCGACCACGCCGAGGCCGTTGATCATCGTGGTGTGCGAGTCAGTGCCCACCAGGGAGTCGGGGAACACCACCTCGTGCTGGCCGTGCGGCCGGTGCTCCACGCCGCGCGAGAGGTACTCCAGGTTGACCTGGTGCACGATGCCGGAGGCCGGTGGCACCACCTTGAAGTTGCGGAAGGCCTGCTGGCCCCAGCGCAGGAACTCGTAGCGCTCGCGGTTGCGCTCGAACTCGATGGCGGCGTTGTTGAGCATGGCCAGCGGCGAGTCGTACTCGTCCACCTGCACGCTGTGGTCGATGACCAGGTCGACGGGCACCAGGGGGTTGATGACGTCAGGGTCGCCGCCCATGCGCTGCATGGCGCTGCGCAGCGCGGCCAGGTCCACCACGGCTGGCACGCCGGTGAAGTCCTGCAGCACCACGCGCGCCGGCTTGAAGGGGATCTCGACCTCGGCCGGTTTGGCCGCGTCGTAGGCAGCCAAGCGCCGCACGTCCTCCTCGGTCACGTCGTAGCCGTTCTCGTTGCGCAGCAGGCTCTCGAGCAGCACCTTGATGGAGAAGGGAAGGCTGTCGATGTCGCCCAGTCCGTCCTCCTGCAGCTTGGCCAGGCGGTAGTAGTAGGCGGGGCCGCTGCCGGTCTCGAAGACGGCGCGTGCGCCGAAGCTGTCCTTGGGCTGGCGTTCAACCATGAGGGAAGGTCCTTCCGCGGTGCGAGGCGTCGGTGCGGAGGCTTCGTGAGACCAGGCCCCCGCTTTCTCACCTAGTCTGCTACGCTTCTACATGATGTGGAAGACCTTGAATCACGTAGATTGACACCAGCAGGCGCCCCCGCTGGGGAAGACGGCATCACACCAGGCGACGTCGTCGTCAGCAACGAGGGCTTCGCCGATGACGAGGCCGTCCTAGGCCCCGGCTCCGGTCCGGCGAGGACCATGGTCGTGCGTGATCCCGCCGCCGCCAGGTACCTGGTGAGGCCCTCCGGCCTCAGGCTGCTCGAGCCCTTCCTCGGGCCAGCGCGCAGCGTCGCCGAGGTGGCGCGCGCCACCGGCGAGAAGGCCAACACCGTGCTCAGCCGCACGCGGCGGCTTCAAGGCCTCGGTCTGGTCGAGGTGGTCGCGACGGAGGCAAGGGCCGGGCGGCCGGTCAAGCGCTACCGCGCCACGGCCGACGTCTTCTTCGTGCCCTTCGACGCCACCGGCGCAGAGGACCTGGAGAGCGCGCTGGCCGAGCGCGACGGCGAGTGGGAGCGCCTGCTGCGGCGCCATGTGGTGCGCGCGAGGCGCGAGGCCATGGGCACCTGGGGCACCCGCATCTACCGCGACGCGCGCGGCAGGCTGCAGGTGCAGACGGCGGTCTCCCCCGACGCCAACGCCACCATGCTGGACGACCCCATGCCCGCCGCCCTCAGCTCTTGGCGCGATCAGGTCTACCTCGACCACGCCGACGCCAAGGCCCTTCAGCGCGACCTCTTCGAGCTGCTGCTGCGCTACCAGCGCAAGCGGGGTGCGCAGCGCTACGTGGTCCATGTTGGCCTGGCCGCCGTGATGGAGGCAGGCTCGGGGTGAGCGGACTACACTGACGCCATGAAGCAGCGACGAACCCCCCTCTTGGCTGTGATGCTCTCGCTGACCATGCTGCTGGCAGCTTGCGTCCCGCAAGCCGTCAGTGATCAGCTGGCCACGCCCGAAGGGCAGGCACTGGAACGCGCCGCCCAGGAGACCTACCACCGGATGGAGCTGGGACGCATCCGCCTCGGCGTCTACACGACCAACGTGCTGGTGGATGTCGACCTGCCGCGCGGCGCTCGCGTGACGGTCGAGGCCTTCGATGACCATGACTACCGTCTACGATTGGACTCGGACGTGTTCACCCAGGTGCGTTGGTTCATCACGCCCCGTGGGGTGCAGCGACAGGTCCAGCGCTGAAGCCGCGCGCTCGTCCCTGGCGCCGCATGCGACTCGACGTCAACACGCAGTTCCTGACCTCCCGGAGGTGACCGTGCTACGCAAGAACCTGATCGCCCTCGGCCTCACGGCTTCGCTAGCGGTTTCGGCCGCCCTTGCCCAGGCCGGGCCCGGCGCCACGCTGGCCGGCTACGCACCCGCCAGCAGTCTGCTCAGCTTCTCCATGGAGACCGATCAAGGTGTGCCAGAGCAGCTCGCCTCAGCCCTGGCCGCCCTGCCTTGGGACGAGGCTGGGCAGGTGCTGCTCAAGACGCTTGGGGTCTTCGGCGACGAGGCCGACCTAGGCGACCTCTTCCCCTCCGTCGGCTCGGCCCAGGACCTGTTGCAGGAGGCTCTGGAGGAGCGCTGCGCCCCCGCAGCCGCAGCCTTGGCCGGCACCGAGGTGGGTGAGCTGGTCGACGGCCTGCTCGTCACCCTCTCCATGACCGCCTTCGCACCCATGCCCCAGGTGCTGCTGCTGGCCCACAGCCCTCGCCCAGACACCATGGCGCGGCTCCACGACGGCCTGGCAGCCTGCTGGGGCGGCGATCTGCTCGATCAGGACGGCGTGCAGCTCACCGTGCTGGCCGACGGCAGCGACATGCCGCTGGTGGTCGCGCAGGTGGACGCCATCAGCATCATCGCCACCGACCCCAACCTGGTCCGCGCCGCGGTGCGCCTGGCCAGGGGCTCCAGCGAAGGCAGCCTGGCAGGTGCCCCGCTCGGCCAAGCCCTTGCCACGCTGACGCCTGGCGGCATCAAGCTTGGCGTCGACTTCGCGGCCATCGCCGACGTGGTCACCGGCCTGACCGGCCCGCTGCCCGCCGAGCAGCGGCTGGTGGCGGAACGCGCCCTACGCGCCCTGCGCACCTTCGGGACATCGGCCTTCTCCCTCGGCTGGAGCGAGGACGGCCTGCTGCTGGAGCACGTGTTGAGCCCCGATCCCACCGCCGACCCGGCCTTGGCCGCCCTCTTCCTTGACGGTCCCGTGGTGCGAGCACCCGCCTGGACGCCGGTGGACGCCGTGGCCCTTGGTTCATACGGTTTCCCCCTTCACGCCTTCATCGACTACCTCGACGGCTGGCTGGCCGATCTCGAAGGCCTGATCGGCTGGCGCACCGATGTGCGCTCCCTCAGCGCCGATGCCCTCGGCCTCGACCTCGACGCCGCCCTGCTCGACTGGCTGGGCGACAGCTACCAACTCATCCAGCTCGACGCCCTCGGCACCGACCTGGTCCCCTGGGTGCAGGGCCCCGGGACGGTGGTCTTCCTGCCGGTACGCGACGAGGTAGCCGCCCGCAACGGACTCGACCTGCTTGGCAGCACCATCCAGGAGCTCTACCAGCGGCTGGGCAGCTTCAGCGGGGCGATGGGGGGATTCAGCTCTTCCCCCGGCGGCCTCGGGGCCAACCCGGCTGACGCCTTCCTCGACGCCCTGTTCGGTCAGAACGTGGCGCTGACGCAGAGCACCGTGCGCGGCGTGACCGTGGACCGCGTGCGCATCGGCTGGGGCCTCGACCTTGGCGTGGCCGTGGTGGACGGCCATCTGCTGGTGGGCAGCCCCGCTCGCGCACTGAACGACGTGCTGGCGGTGCGCGCAGGCGCCTTGGCCGAGATCACCGCCTTGCCCGACTGGCGAGATGCGCTTGCCCAGGTCCATCCTCAACCCCGCAGCCTCAGCGTCAGCGACGTGGCCGCCAACCTGCACGGCCTTGCCGACCTCGGCGACCTCTTCACCCAGCCGCTGGCCGCGCTGGTGTCGATGGCGCTGGTCGAATCGCAGAACAGGCCGAGCTACCCCGGCTTCGGCGGCTTCGGCGATCCCTTCGGTGATCCCATGGACGATCTGTGGCCGTTCACCGGCGACTGGATGACCGAGGAGAGCTGGGATCCCAACCGCCTGCAGGGCCTCGATCTGGCCTCGATGGTCATCGGCAACGTCGAATGGAACGACAGCTACGACGCCGTGCTGACCAGTGACAGCGCCTACCTCGTCCTCCTCACCCCACCTGGCCAGGGCCAGGTCATCGAGGTCGAACTGCTCGACCTCAGCGGCGGCTGGGTGGACACCTACCTCTACGTGGCCGACGAGCAGGGCTTGGTGCTCTTCCACAACGACGACGGCCCGAACACCCGCCGCTCCTACGTGGCCTTCGAGGCCGAGCCGGGCAGGAGCTACCAGCTGGTCATCTCCAGCTTCTCAGGCTTCTCCGAGGGCCTGGTGACGCTGAACGTCAGCGAACGGGGCAGCCAGCAGGCAGAGGCTGCGCAGGCACCCGAACCGGGGCCATGGCAGGAGCCGGAGGACGAGCTACTCGAGGAGGAAGCCGTCGCCGTCGAGCTGCCCACCTTCGCCGAGTTGCTGCTGGCTGCCGAGATCCTGCCAAGGGCGCTGCACGTGGTCGCCGACCACAGCGGCCTGGCCGTCGGCCAGAGCTGGGTGGAGGACGGGCGCCTGCGCGGCCGCTACCTCTGGCCTCTGCGTTAGGACCAGCGCATCAGGACTTAGGAAAGGGGGCGACGCCATCAGCGTCGCCCCCTTCTCGTTCCGGCTGATCGACACCGCCCTAGCGGCGCCCGGTCGTCTCAGTTGACCGCCACCAGGTGCTTCTCCAGCCGCTGCTGGTAGGCCGCCTTGGGCATGGCGCCGACCATGGTCTCCACCGGCTGCCCGTCCTTGAAGAGGATGACGGTGGGGATGCTCATGACCCGGAAGGCCATGGCCGAGCGCTGGTGGTCGTCGACGTTGAGCTTGCCCACCTTGACGCGATCGGCGTAGTCGTCCGCCAGTTGCTCGACGACGGGGCCCACCATCCGGCAAGGGCCGCACCAGGGGGCCCAGAAGTCGACCAGCACGAGACCCTGGGAGGTCTCCTGGTCGAAGTTGCTGTCGGTGAACTCGAGGGTGTTGGGGCTGGACATGGTCGGTGGCCTCCCGGGGCTGGACGCCGTTGGCCGAAGGCCACGCTGGTCAGCGACCAGCCGTCGTCCGCATGTGCTTCCCATGCTAGGTCAAGCAGACAGGCGCTTCACGTCGCCCACGGTACCCGGTCAGGGCCTATGCCAGCAGCTATGGCCAGCGTCTTGCCTCTGACCAGGGGGCGACAGCACCGGCCGGGCTGCCGCGAACCACCCTCGGCACAGGCGTGCCCAAGGCCCGGTGACCGCCCTTCACCGCCGCCCACAGCAGCTGGGCGGGATCGGCGGCGGAGCCGTGCAGGGCCACGGCGGCCGACCACTCGTCCACCACCGAGAGGCTGGGCGAGGAGCCGAGCGAGTCGGTGCCGAGCGCCACCGTCACCCCGTGCCTGGCGTACAGCGCCCAGGGGAACAGCCCGCATTGCAACAGGGCGTTGGACCGTGGACAGTGCACCACCGCGCAACCGGCGCGTTGCAGCAGCCTCACCTCCTCCTCGTCGACGTGCACGGCGTGGACCAAGGTGGGGGCCGCCTCCAGCACGCCCAACTGCTCGAGGTAGGCCACTGGCCCCATGCCAGAAGGACGGAAGTGCTGGAGGAAGGGACCCATGGCATCGGCCAAGGGGCCGGTGCCTCGCAGGTGCAGCTCGCGCTCGCCAGGGTCCTCGCCCACGTGGATCTGCATGGGCAGGGCCTGCTCCTTGGCCAGCCGCGCCAGACGCTGCAGCAAGGGCGCTGAGACGGTGTGCGGCGTATGCGGCGAGAGACCGAGGCGCAGGCCATCGGGCCGCTGGCGACCCCGGTGGCGCTCGATGACGGCCAGCGTCTGCTCGAAGACCTCGTCTGCGCGCTCGGGATCGAGGCCGAGCACCTCCCAGTAGGCCACCCCGGAGAGGCCGGGTTGCTCCAGCAGCCAGGCCAGCGTCTGTTCGTCGGTGACGATGTCGCCGAAGGTGTCCACGCCCGCGGCACGCAGCATGGCCAGACCGCGTTTGGCCGCTGCCAGGCCACGGCGGCCGGCGCGGTTGTGGGCGATGACGGCGGGGATGAAGGCGGTGTAGGTCCCAGGCGTCAGCGGCATGTCGCTGAGGTCGAGGTGGGTGTGGGCGTTCACCGCCGGTGGCGCGATGACCCGAGCAGCAGGGCGCTCAGGCAGGCCTGGCTCCTGGGCACGCAGGCGCGTCAGGTCGCCCACCTGGGCCACCCTCGGCGGTCCAGGGCGGTGCTGCACCAACACGGCGGCGTCGCGCCGTGGCCTGCCAAGGCCGTCGTAGACGAACTCGGCTGGCCACAGTTCGCGATCGGGGGGCAGGGCGCTCGCCGCCTCAGTCGGCCGCGGCCGTAGCCGCCACGGTCGTGGCAGCGGGGGCAAAGGCCTGCGCCGCGGCTGAACCCAACATGGCGGCCACGTCTGGCCGACGCACGACGCGGTAGAGGCTGTCGCGTTGGGCCGGCACGAAGCCGGCGTCGACGATCTGCCGCACGATCTCGCGTTCGGCCGTCGCACTGTGCTTGGCGCCAGCCTGCGAGACCACGTTCTCCTCCAGCATGGTGCTGCCGTAGTCGTTGCAGCCGAAGAACAGCGCCGTCTGCGCCACCTTGTGGCCCATGGTGGGCCAGGATGCCTGGAAGTTCATGACGTTGTCCAGCGCCAGGCGGGTGATGGCCACGTTGCGCAGGTAGTCGGTGGCGTCGGCGCCGGGCACCTTGCCGTGGATGCGCACACCCTCGGTCTGCAGGGTCCACGAGATGAAGGCGGAGTAGCCGTTGCCGTGCTCGGCCAGGGCCTGGTCCTGGCGTTCACGCAGGCCCAAGAGGCTGCGCACGCGCTGCTCAGGGCTCTCGCCGAAACCGATGACCATGGTGGCGGTGGTGTAGAGGCCGAGGCGCTGGGCCTCGGCCATCACGTCGAGCCACTCGGTGGTGGAGATGCGCGCCGGCGAGATGTGCTTGGCGTGCCGCACCTCGTCGAGCAGCATCTCGCCGCCACCGCCGGGCAGGCCGTCCAGGCCGGCCTCCTGCAAGGCCTGCAGCACCTCCCGGGTGCTCATGCCTGTGAGGCCCGTCATGCCTTTGATCTCCTCGGGGCTGAAGCACTCGAGGCGGATGCCGGGATGCTGGGCCCGCAGGAAGCGCAGCATGTCCAAGTACCACTCGAAGGGCAGGTCGGGATGCACCCCACCTTGCATGAGCACGCGGGTGCCGCCCACTTCCTCGAGTTCCCGCAACTTCTGCGAGATCTGCTCGAAGCTGAGCACGTAGGCGTCGGCCTGCTTGCGGGTGCGGTAGAAACCGCAGAAGGCGCATGCGATGGTGCATACGTTGGAATAGTTGACGTTGCGGTCGACGAGGTAGCTGACCACCTCTGGATCGGTGCGGGCAAGGCGCACCTCGTGGGCCAGGCCGGCCAACTCGAAGAGCGGCAGCCGGTGCAGTTCGACGAGGTCGTCCGCCGAGAGGCGATGGCCAGAAGCTGCCCGGGTGACCAGACTCACGGAGTTAGTCTACCACCGGTCATCTGACGGCCCCCACCGGCAGGAGACCTGCATGGGGACGCGATGAAGACGATGAACGACCCGTGTGTACTTCCGGCGATACACGGGCGTAGAATAGCGGGCGATGTCGCCATCCAAGTCATCCGACACCACCAGTCCATGGCGAGGCATCTTCGAAGAGGTGCGTAAGAGCGTAGGCAACGAACGCGACGGCCATGGCGTGCTCGGCAGCATCAACTGGCTGCGGCACAACATGGAGGTTCGTGGCGCCAACCCCAACGTGGTGCGCAACATCATCTACCGCGACAAGGGGCGACTACCAGACAAGCGCGTGCTGTTCGAGATCCTCGATGAGCTGTGGCGCAGCCGCGGCCATCCGCCCATCCACGCACCAGAGCTGCAGGTGCTGCTGGCGCCGGGCAGCGGCAACGACCAAGAGGTGCTGCAGCTGCTCGGACGCGAGAAGCGACGCGCCTACCGCAGCTTCGTGCAGGGCGTGCGTTCGGGTGCAGTGCCCAAGCTGACGGTGGTCGGCAGACCAGGCAGCGGCAAGACCCTGCTCACCGACTACATCGAGCAGGCCCTCGAGGTGCCACCCTTGCCCGCCGACCGCATGGTGCGGCTGGAGTTCAGCGGCACCGACCTGGCCACCGCGCTCACCAGGCTGGGCGCCCGCCTTGGCGTCGCCAGCGAGACCTTGGAGAGCAAGCTGGTCAAGGTGGGGGCCTCCTCCGCCTTCGCCGTGCAGGCAGACGCCCAGGCCGACGTGGCGCGCACCATCCTCGATGCAGCAAGGCAGTACGAGGGCCATCAGGTGCTGCTGCTGCACGTCAGCCAGACGCTGGGCGGGCAGGAGAGCCTCGGGCTCTCGCCGCTGCGCCTCAACACCCCAGACGTGCCGCGGGTGTCGGCCGCCGAGTGGCTGTGGGTGTCGCTGTTCGAGCCCATCGCCAGGCTCATGTCCACCTCGCTGCTCGTCTCGATGACCGAGCTGCCGATGCGTGCCCAGCAGCGCATGGGCCACTTCGATGGCCCGATCAAGCTCACACCGCCGACGGCCAGCGAAGCCCGCCGCTTCGTGCGCGCCCGGCTGCCCAACGCTGCGCCCGCCAGGCACGAGGAGATCGTGCAGCGAGCCGGCCGTTCCTTCGAGGAGTTGCGTACCCTCACCTTGCTGGCCGAGATCCGCGACCCCGACGGCGACACCTCGCTGGCTGCCTCCGAACGCTCGATGACCCAGCTCTCGCAGCTGCTCGACCTCTCCGGTGACGAGCGCCTGCGGGGCTTCCTGGCGGCGGTCGCGGTCCTGTCGCTGCCCGACTTCGCCTCCTTCCCCCGGCAGGCGCTCGCCCAGCTGCGGGCCGCCGACCACAGCGAGATGAGCAGCCTCGAGTCTGCCTTCCTCGACCAGGTGCCAGGCAAGCAGGACATGGTGCGCTGCTTCTCGCGGCAACTGGCAAGGGCGCTGCGCGAACGCCTGCTCGAGACGCAACCGGCGCAGTACCAGGCGCTGCACCAGGCGGCCGCCGTGGCCTACCGCGACGCGGCCAGCGCCGATCCAGGCGGCGAGGCAGCCACCCGCTACCTCAACCACATGTTCGAAGCCCGCGACTGGGACGGCATGGGCGTCTGGATGACCAACCATGCCACCGGGCAGTCGCTGGTCCGCAGACTGTGGCAGGCCGCCACACGCGAGCTGGTGGAGGGGCCACGCCTGGAGAGGCTGGCCGTGCAGGTGGCCGCGCACTACGTCAAGCTGGGCACCTACCAGCATCCCGACGTGCGCGACGCCTTCAAGGTGCTGGCCGCCTCGGGCGACGTGTCCCTGCGGGTGTGGACCACCCTGAAGCGCAGCGAGGGCCTGATCCTGCGCAGCCAGTACGACCAGGCCGAGGCGCTGGTGCGCAGCCTGCCCGAGATCAACGACCCGGTCCTGCGTGCTGAGGCCGCCTTGGCGGCTTCCGCCATCGCCCGCTGGCATGGCCGCTTCGACGAGGCAGCCGAGTTGGTGGACGGGCCGGCCGTGCGCGGCCTGCGCAAGGCGCCAGCCGGTCCGGCCACCGACGCGGTGCGGGTCAAGGTGGGCCTGTGGTCCGGCCTCATCGCCAAGGGCCGCGGCGACCTGCTCGGCGCCCTGCGATGCTTCGACGAGATCCCGCCAGCCGACGACCTCGACGCCGCCCGCGTGGCCTTCCAGCGCGGGGACGTGTTCATGCGCCTCGGCCATTACGACAGCGCCATGCAGGCCATGGAGGAGGCCGTCGACCTTGCCCACCGCTCCGAGGCGCTGTTCACCGAGCAGACCCGCTACCTCACCCGCCGGGCCACCCTGCACCGGCGGCGCGGCGACCTGGCCGCCGCCGACCGCGACTTCGAGGCCGCGCGCCGCGCACTGCTCAGCGATCGCCCCAACGATGGTCGCCGCATCGAGACCCCCGACCAGGTCGAGCGCGACTTCTGGCTGGCCCGTATCGAGGACGAGGCGGCCCTCGCCTTGATGGCCGCCGGCCGCTTCGACGAGGCTGCGCTTGTCTTCGCGGAGAACCAGCAGAGCTTCCTGCGCTACCAAGAGGTGCACGGGGTGGACGTCAGCTACCGGGTGCTGCGCAGCAAGCTGCGCCTGGCCATCGCCTACGGCTGCCGCGCGGTCGGCCAGCCCTTCAAGCGGCCCTTCGCCATCACCGAGGCCCTGAACAGCCACGGCCCCGACCTGCAGCAGGCACGCAGGCTCATCCAGGACGTGGTCCACACCCTGGAGACCTCCTCCGACCGCAGGCACCTCGGTCATCTCACGCGCGACACGCTGGTGGCCGCCAACCTCTTCGCCGCCGACGGCGCCACCGCGCTTGCCTACAGCGAGCAGGCCCTTCAGACCTCCAGCTACCCCTACCACCGGGCGCAGTCCCATGCCCACGCTGCGGCCGGCGCCCTGCGCAAGGGCGACCCGCAACTCACAGAGGCCCACGTGAAGGCGGGCGAGGAGGCCATCGCCGAGTCGCTGGCCGATGCGCCTGCCGGTGAGCGCGGCGACCTGGAACTGGCCGCCTGGCTCATCGCGCTCGACGCCGTGGCCGCCGTGCAGCGAGGCCAGGCGGACGAGGCCGCCCGCCGCCTGGCCGCCGGCCTCGAGCGCGACGACCTGCGCGCCTGCCACGGCGCCCTGCTGCGGCAGGTGGGCGAGGCGGTGGAGGCGAGGGGCCTGCGGAGCTGGACCAGCTCCAGTGAGCTCGGGCGCATGCTGGAGCTCAAGAGTCCGTTGGAGGTTGGCGCACTGCGCCTCTCCGACGCCATGGTGGCCCGCTGGTCCCAGCTGCATGGGACCGTGGCGTCGGGCGTCGTCCCGACGTCCGGCGCCGCGGTCCCCGTCGGCGCATCGGAGCAAGCATGAAGCTGGCCTTCCTCGGCCTCGGCACCATGGGCGAGCCCATGGCCGGACGCCTGTTGGCCGCCGGCCACGAGCTGGCCGTCTACAACCGCAGCCCTGAGCGGGCGGCTGCGCTTGGCGCCCAAGGCGCCAGGGTGGCCGCCGACCCGGCCTCGGCCGCCGCTGGCGCCGAGGTGGTCATCGTCATGGTGTCCGACACGCCCGACGTGGCGTCGGTGGTGTTCGGGCCCGACGGTGCCGCCGAGGGCCTGGCCGCCGGGGCCATCCTGCTGGACATGAGCACCGTCTCGCCGTCGGCCACCCGCGACTTCGCCGAACGCCTCGCTGCGCAAGGTGCGCGCTGGGTCGATGCGCCGGTCTCGGGCGGCAGCGAGGGGGCGCAGAAGGGCACGTTGTCGATCATGGTCGGTGGCGAGGCGGCTGACCTAGAGCGCTTGCAGCCCGTCTTCGAGGTGCTAGGCAGCACCGTCACCCATCTGGGACCGGTGGGCGCTGGCCAGTTGGCCAAGGCCATCAACCAGGTCATCATCGCCGGCACCTACGCGGCGGTGGCCGAGGG
>CAYXJZ010000100.1:0-10974 GCA_964465355.1 uncultured bacterium
TCACCCTGCCAGCGGGCATTTGGCTTGGCGCAGTTCTACCGCATCCCGACCTGCAGGACCACCGGGGTCGACGCCGCCCACCGATCGCCGGTCCTACAAGAACGATGACTCGGGACATCTATGAACGATGTCCCGAGTCATCAAAAAATGGCGGAGAGGGAGGGATTCGAACCCTCGATAGAACTTTTGGTCCTATACTCCCTTAGCAGGGGAGCGCCTTCAGCCGCTCGGCCACCTCTCCATGAGGAAGCTGATCCTTGAAACCGTATGGCGGAGGGTGAGGGATTCGAACCCCCGGACGGGAGACCCGTCTACGGTTTTCAAGACCGTCGCTTTCGACCGCTCAGCCAACCCTCCGGGTTGGGGAACAGCACGCGAACCGCACGCGGCCCGTACGGTTCAGCGTCCGTGACGATAGCACAAGGCGTGGGCAGGGTGTCAACGAGCCGCAGGTCCCCCTCCACGCACCACCGCAAGGCCGAAGCTCAGGGAGCTTCCACCGCGACGACGAAGGCCCAGTAGTTGCCGGCCCTTGCCGCACCGAAGTCCTCGAAGTCAGCCGTCAGCAGCGAGTCGCAGAAGTCGGGGTCGGTGATGAAGTCCTCGTAGATCTCCTGCACCGAGAAGTACTCGCGGCCGATGAAGAAGTCGAAGTCGTCGGCCAGGTAGCCTGCTTGCTCCAACCGCTCAAGGAGCGTGCCTTCACCCGGGATGTCGAACTCGAAGTCGTCGGTGTTGCGCATGTAGTTGGCCTGTGCCTGCGCCACCGAGCTCAAGCGCGCGTCGAGCGACAGAGCCGGCGCGGCCGGCGCCATGACACCGTCGCAGAGACGGCCGGAAGCACGGTCGTCGTTGAGAAGGGCGAGCATGGCCGTGGCCACGTCGGGACCGGTGCCCGTGGGGCTGCCGCAAGCGGCGAGCAGCAGGGACAGCACGAGGACCATCGGCATCCACCTATAGACAGGGCGCCGAGCCTGGTGGCGGACGAAGGGGCGAGGCAGCAGGGATTGCATGGTGGTTCCTTTCTCCAACGGCGGTACTAATGGCACTCGCCGCAAGGCCGGCATGGAGTATATCGGATAGCGGCTATATTGACAAGTGCCTACATGCCAGCCGTAGCAGTGCCGTGAAGTATGCCCAGCCACCGTTGCCGTCAACGACCATGATGGCCATGAGCCGGAGGCGCGCCCACGGAGCCGTGGTCACAAGGCCTCCGCTCGGAGGAGGCCTAGATGGCCGGCAAGCGTCCACAGAAGTCCCTCGTCTTGATCCTCGCTCTGTTGTCGTTCGGGATCCTGCTGGCAGCCTGCAGGACCGCAGAGCCTCCCGCCGGCACCACCTCGGTGCGCGGCACGGTGCATCAGGATCCCGACTTCCCCATCCTCGGTGTGTCGCTGTTCCTCATCGACCCCAGCTACTTCCCCGGTGACGTCTACCTCCACGACCAGGGCAGCTACGTGACCAGCATGGCTCCGGTCCGGGACGACGGCTTCGACCTACCGTTGCCCGAGGAGGAGGAGTTCCCACCCGAACTGCTCGTGCCCGCCAGCGAGAGCGTGCAGAACGTCAACGTCATCGAAGACTGCCTCCTGCTCACCAGCACAGACGACGCCATGGTCACGCTGATGGTCTTCGAGGCCGTCGCCATCCCCAGCCTCTGGGCCTTCTTCCCCAACGCCAACCCCGGCTTCGCCCTCGCCAGCGCCAACTTCCCGGTCGGCGACGTGGGCGAGACCTTCCTCAGCTGGACCTACGCCTCTGACGACGTCAGCCTGGCCACCAGCGGCACGTCTTGCGGTGGGCTCACCGTGGCATTGGAGCTCGAGCAAGGCTGGAACCAGGTCGGTTGGAGCTACGACGAGCAGCGGGTGCTGACGCTGAGCAACGCCGAGGGCGAGGCGGTCAACGTCACGCCGACCGAGTCCGTGCCCTAGAGATCGCCGGTCAAGGGTAGCGGTGGTCGGTCACGGCCCTGCGACCCTGCACCACCCGAGCGCGGCCCGACAACTCAGTTGGGCCGCGCGAACACTTGGGTCCAGTAGTGGCCGGCCTCACCTGCACCGAAGTCCTGATACGCACTGCCCATGATGATGCGGCAATGACCAGGACTGCGGAGCCACGCTGCCACGACCTGCTCGGGTGACTGATGACCTTGAGCGGCGGTCTCCCCCCAAGTCGCCCAGGTGTAGCCGGCGCGCGTGATGCGCTGCCCTGGGTTGCTGCCGTCCGAGCCGGTATGGGTCAGCAGTCGCATGTCGAGCATGTCCTCGCTGTGCGACTGCGCCGCATGGTTCAGGCGTGCGTCCAACCGCAGTGGACCCGTGGCCTCGTGATCCGTGGTCCCGCAGGATCGGGCCTGCGCCCGGGCTTGGTTCACCAGCACAAGCAGCTGCTGAGCCGTCGTCGGATCGCCCTGCCCTGGTCCACCACCGGAGGAACAGGCGGCGAGCGACCACAGTGCTGAGCACAGGCACAGCACGCGGCCGAGGCGACGAGAAAAGGAACGTGCCATGGACCGAGGCTAAGCCTCTGCGCCCATGGCACGCGTGAAAGAACTCGTCTCGCGCAGGGTGGTGGGAGCCGGGGTCGAAGCTCCCGGTCGGCTTGGGCCTAGGCCCGCGCCACGCACCTGCGCACGGTGACCTACTTGGTCTTCTTGGCCGCCGGCTTCGCTTTGGCCGTGCTCTTCGCAGCGGGCTTGGCCTTCGCGGCAGGCTTGGCGACCGACTTCGCAGCAGGCTTCGCAGCAGCACTCTTGGCAGCGGGCTTCGCCTTGGCGGCCGGCTTCGCAACCGACTTCGCGGCTGGCTTCGCAACAGACTTAGCAGCAGACTTAGCAGCTGGCTTCGCCGCACTCTTCGCAGCGGGCTTCGCCTTCGCGGCTGGCTTGGCCTTCGCTGCGGTCTTGGCGACCGACTTCGCAGCAGGCTTCGCAGCAGCACTCTTGGCAGCGGGCTTCGCCTTGGCGGCCGGCTTCGCAACCGACTTCGCGGCTGGCTTCGCAACAGACTTAGCAGCAGACTTAGCAGCTGGCTTCGCCGCACTCTTCGCAGCGGGCTTGGCCTTCGCTGCGGTCTTGGCGACCGACTTCGCAGCAGGCTTCGCCGCGGCACTCTTGGCGGCCGACTTGCTGGCAGCCTTCGCGGCAGGCTTGGCGACCGACTTCGCAGCGGTCTTGGTGGCGGCACCGGATTTGGCAGCCGGCTTGCTAACAGTCCTCTTGGCCATGACGAAACCCCTCCTCTGTCCTTTCGGATCTGACATCAGGATATCGGATGGGACGCATAGGTGTGCGCACTTTCCCGCATCTGTCAGTGGATGGTCAACACGTACTCGCCCATCACGTTCTCGTAGTAGGCGTTGACCACATCGATGTACCAAGGTCCGGGCATGGGATTGGGGATGACGATCTCGCTGACGTCCTCGATCTCGAAGTCGAGGTAGTCCGCATCATCGAAGAAGTCGAACTCGCTGCCGAACTTCACGGCCAAGTCCATGTCCTGCACGGACTGGATGCGGATGACCAGTTGCGTGGTCCCTGCAGGTACGTTCACCACATAAGTGTGATAGGCATACAGGTCATCGTCGGCCAAGCCTAGCAGCCGACCCGTCGCCGAGCCGCCGATCGCCAGCTCGCCGACGAAGCCCGACTCATGCGAGGGTGCGACCAGTTGCGCGAATGCGAGCGGCAGGATCAGGCAGACGGTCAGGCAAGCAGCCAGGAAACGACGTGCGAAGGGGTTCTGCATGGTGCCTCCAGGGGCGGCCTCGCTCCGCTTCTCGGAGGTCGGCTTGAAGCGACGAACGGCCCCATCTTAGGAGGTGGCTGCCGGCTTCGGGTGTGGAGGCGTCACCTCCACGTGCTTCTTGCCAGCGACCTGCCCGATCGATCTGCTTGCGTCACGACCGCATCCGATCGACGCATGCCAGCGCGCAGCATCTGTTCTCGCACTGGCACGTAGAGTGGCAACGACCAGCAGTACGAAGGAGTGCACCATGGCCAAGACCGACTTCCGAAGCGCCGACGAGTACATCGCCACCTTCCCCGCTCCCGTCCAAGCGATCCTCCAAGAGGTCAGGCAGACGATCATCGGTGCCGCGCCCGATGCAGAGGAACTCATCAGCTACCAGATCCCCGCGATCAAGGCGCAAGGCAGCTGGGTCTTCTACTACTCGGCCTACGCCAAGCACTACTCCCTCTCCTGTCCTCCCCCGTTCACCGTGTTCGAGACTTTCGCGGACGAGCTGGCGAGGTACACGACATCCAAGAGCACCATCCAGTTCCCCTTGGACGAGCCGGTGCCCACCGACCTCATCGCGAGGATGGTGCGCTTCAGGGTGCAGGAGAACCAGGAGAAGGCGGCCAAGAAGAAGGCGAAGAAGTGAGTGCTGGACCACGCTGAAGCAGAGTCTCGGGTGGCATCACAGCATCGGCTTCGCCACCATCGCCCACACCACCGACGTCAGGATGGCGAGGTTGAGCAGACCGATACCCACTTGACGGCGCTGCAGGGAACGCAGCGCATCCCACGAAGGTTCCGCCTCCGCCAGCAGGGCGGCCAGCCGGCGGCCGGTGGGGCGCGTCAGGGCGAAGACCAGCGTCAGCGAAAGCAGGATGCCGACGAAGCCCCAGGTGATCCACAAGGCATGGAAGGGGTAGCCGATCTGCATCGTGGCCACCACCCCGGAGACCAGCGTGAGGATGGCGGCCGGCCCGAAGACGCGCTGCGCGAAGAAGGCCGAGGAGGCCCAGGTGGCACGTAGGACGGCGATCTCTCGCACCGAGGCCATGCGGGCCTGGAGCACGATCAGGAACAGCATGCCCCCGACCCAGGCGATGGCGCCGATGACGTGCAGGAACTTGGCGATGGTGAAGAGCGTGAGCATGGCGGGTCCTCCCGACGAAGTCGGGCCGGCGCGAACCGCGTCGGCGGGGTGAGCTAGACTGAGCGAGGGTGAGCGTTCGCTCACCAAGGCAGTGTAAGTGAGTGTTTACTTACCGTCAAGGGGGCTCGTGGCATCTACCCGTGACCGCATCCTCAAGGCCGCGCAGGACATCATGCGTGAGCGCGGCATCGTCCACGCCACCACCAAGGAGATCGCGCAGGCGGTCGGCGTGTCGGAGGGGGCGCTGTACAAGCACTTCCCCAGCAAGACCGACCTCTTCCTTGCTGCCTTGTCCAGTCTTCCTTCCGGGATGATCGCCTACCTGCACGAGTTGCTGGACAGCGTCGGGCAGGGCAGCGTGAGGAGCAAGTTGGTGCAGCTGGCAGGCGGCGCACTGCAGCACTATGCCGACACCATCCCTATGGCGGCCGGGCTCTATGCCGACCGCGAGCTGTTGGCCATGCACAGGAAGGCCCTGAAGGAACGAGGCGCCGGTCCCCACCTCGGCAACGAGCTGGTCGCCGCCTACCTACGGGCCGAGCAGAAGCTAGGTCGCTTGGCACGGAGCGCAGATCCGGATGCCACCGCCTACGCACTGCTGGGCGCCTGCTACCAGCGCATCCAGTGGAACTTCTACCAGGGAACGAGGATGACGAGAGCCCAACAGGCCAAGGTGGCCAAGGACTTGATCGACCTGTTGTGGCGCGCCATCAAGCCCTGAGGACGGTCACCCGCTCAGCCGATCTCGTCGAGGAAGCCCGCCACCAGCTCAGCCACGACCTCGGGTGCATCGGTGCTGGGCAGGTGCCCGGCCCCTTCCACCAGTTCGAAGCGTGCGTTGGGCAGCGAGGCCGCCAAGGCTCGCACCATCTCGGGCGGGGTGGAGCCGTCCTCGGAGCCGCCCAGCACCAGGGTAGGTAGGTGGATCTCGCCGAGATGCGGACGCAGGTCCTCGTCGCGTAAGGCCGCACAGGTGGCGACGTAGCCATCGGGGGCCGTGCTCGTCAGCATCTCCCTGAGATCCTCGTAGGCGCTCGGACGCGCCGCGCGGAACGACGGTGGGTACCAGCGCGCCATCACCTGGTCCGCGATGCCGGTCATGCCAAGCTCCCTGACCGCGGCGATGCGCTCGTTCCAGCTCTGCTCGTCGCCGACCTTCCCGGCGGTGTCGCACAACACCAGACCGCGGAAGACCTCGGGGCGTTCGACCGCCGCCCGCATGGCGATCATGCCGCCCACCGACACGCCCACCAGCACCACACGGCGCAGGCCGTAGGCATCGAGCAGGCCGAGCAGGTCATCCGCCAGGTCGGTCATGGCGTAAGGCCCGGGAGGGGTGTCGGACCGGCCATGGCCACGCTGGTCGAAGCGCAGATGGGCATGGGCGGGCAACCGCGCGATGACGCCGTCCCAGATGCGTTGATCGCTGCCGAGTGAGTGCAGGTAGACGAGCGTCGTCGGTGCCGCGGCCGGATTGACGGCCAAGGGACCTTGGCGCCGGACATGCAGCTCGAAGCCACCACCCATGGCCAACCACTCCGAGGCGCCGTCATGGAAGGCACCACCATCCGTCGACATCAGTCCCTTGGGCATGGGGGAATCCTAGCGCCATACGGTCACCATCGCGCGACGACTTGGTGCCCACCTCAGCAAAGCACCAACAGAAGAGAAAGATGGACTTTACAAGATGTGAGTATTGACTTTACAATCCACGAGGACCAGGTGAGCCGCCGATGCCCCCGCCCCTGGAACCCGAGGAGGAACGACGATGGCTGACCTCTTGGTGGTGGACCACGTCCACAAGAGCTACCGCAAACGCCGCGGCGATGACGCGGTCAAAGCCGTCGACGACGTGAGCTTCACCGTCCGCCGCGGCGAGATCGTCGGACTGCTCGGTCCCAACGGCGCGGGTAAGACCACCACCATCAAGATGGCCTGTGGTCTGATCCACCCGGATCGAGGGCGTGTCCTGGTCGGGGGCCATGACAGCCAGACCGAGCGACTCCAAGCCGTGCGGCATCTCAGCGCCGTCCTCGAAGGCAACCGCAACTTCTACTGGCGCTTCACCGCCCAAGAGAACCTGGAGTACTTCGCCAACAACCGTGGCCGATCGCGGGCCTCCGTCAGACAGGAGGCCGCCGGCCTGCTCGAGCGTTTCGGCCTCGGCGCGAAGCGCAACGAGGAGGTCCGCAACCTCTCACGCGGCATGCAGCAGAAGCTGGCCATCGCGGTGGCGCTGCTGGCAGGCACCGAGGTGGTGCTGCTCGACGAGCCCACCCTAGGCTTGGATGTCGAGGCCAGCCACGAGGTGCGCGTGCTGCTTCGCGGGATCGCGGAGGAGGGACGCACGGTCATCCTCAGCAGCCACGACATGCCGGTGGTGGAGGAGCTCTGCCAGCGGGCCATCATCATCAACCACGGCCGGGTGGTGACCGACGACCGGGTGGACGAGCTGCTCGAGCTGTTCCGTTCGCGCGCCTTCCTCGTGCGCCTGGCTGCGCCCATGACGGCGTCCGGTCTTCAAGCCATCGAAGGTGTCTTCGCTACAGGGAGGGGCGTCGACGCGCTCTCCTTCACCGTCGAACTCGGCCGGCACGCCGACCTCTACCGACTGGTCGACCTGTTGCGCGACGGCGCAGCAGAGGTCGAGGCCATCGAGCGCACCACCGTCGACTTCGAGCAGGTGTTCAGGCGTCTGGTGAACGGTGATGCCGTGCCCCAGAGGCCGTCGTTGGGCAGCACCATCGGAGACCGCTATGTCGTCGCTTGAACCCATGTCATGGCTGAACACCATGGGCGGCAACGTGCGCAAGGTCTGGATCGAGATGCTGCGCTACCTGCCCAACACCCTCAGCATGCTGGTCACCTTCTACGCCATCTTCCTCTTCATGATGCTTGGCGTGCGCGTGCTGGGCGATCCAGGCAGCGCCGACGAGAACATCCGCTACATCATCGTGGCCAACGCCTTCTGGTTCATGCTGCTGATGGGCGTCAGCTCCATGGGTTGGGAACTCACCGCCGAGGCCATGCGCGGCACCCTCGAGCAGCTCTACATGTCCACCAAGCCCACTTGGTTCATCCTGCTCTCGCGCATGGTGGGCACCGCAGGGATCAACGTGACCCTGATGGTGGTGATGGTCAGCCTCGGCATGCTCACAGCCCGCCAGTGGCTGAGCTTCGATCTCCCGCTCCTGTTGCTGGTGCTGCCACTCACCATGGTCGGGGTGATCGGCCTCGGCTTCGTGGTCGCCGGCTTGGCCATCGTCTTCAAGCAGATCAACGCCATGCTGCAGATCGTGCAGTTCGCGTTCATGGGCCTCGCCTTCGCACCGCCGAGCGCCGTGCCGGGGCTGGAGTTCGCGCCGGCCGTGCAGGGCATCGACATGGTGCGCAGGGCGATGGTCTACGGCCAGGGCTTCAGCAGCTTCACCGCCACGGACTGGTCGATCCTGGTCCTGAGCGGCGCCTTCTACTTCGTGGTGGGGATGGTGGTCTTCCGCATGTGCGAGCGGCAGGCGATGGTGCGGGGGTTGTTGGGGCACTATTGAGGCGCGGCGACGGCGGCTGCAGAGGTGCTGGTTCACCCAGGACGAGCTCAGTCACCGCGACTTGTCCCCAGGTCCAGGGTGCCTCCGTCGAGGATGCGCCGCTCGTCGACGGCGTTGCGCAGGACCAGCTGCGCGACCGCCTGTCCTCCGGGTCGGAGTTCCAGGGTCACAGGATCGGCCCGGTAGCCGAAGGGCATGGCCTGACGGGCATCCAACTCGATGCGGTAGTCACCAGGCTCCAAGTCGGTCAGTCGGACCGATCCGTCGGCACCTGTGGCCACGACCTGGCTCGACCGTGGTCCGACGACGCGCAACAGCCAGCCCTCCAGGTTCGGTGAGGCGCCGATCACGCCGGCCTCCAGCACGAGCTCGACGGAGACGGCTGCCGGGCTCAACAGACGGAACTCGACGCCGGTCGTCTCTGCGTCAACGGTGATGACGCGCCAAGGCACGCCGGGTCGGATGAAGTGGCCGGCGTGGCTGCCCGGCGGTACGAGCACGAGGTAGTGGTCGCCCGGCTGCACCGCGGCGAAGCGGAAGAGGCCATCTGCGTCCGTGATGGCGACCTGGTCGGCAAGACGTACCACGGCGCTGGCGACCGGCCAGTCGCTCTCGTCCAGTACGCGCCCTTCGACGGCACCGTGCGGTCCGATCGGCGCCAGGAAGACGGTCACCGGCACGTTCAGCGCCAGCTGCGCCTCCCACGACTGCGCTCCACTCGGCCGGAACCGCCCGGCCAAGCCCAGCTCCAGCGTCGACCCCCTCGACAGCTCCAACTCACCCTGCCAGTCGAGACGCGCGCTGATTGCAGGGTCGAGGCGAAGACCGACACCACCCGACCAACGGAAGCCGGCGCGCATCGGCGCTTGCCAGTGGAAGGAGGTCTCGACCTCAGGCATGGTCGAGGTAGAGCCGAAGCCGAGTTGCAGGCCGAGACTGCCTTGCCCGCCGCCTGCCGAGAAGCGCAAGGTCCCACCCAAATCCACCTGCGGCCGGCCCCAGCTGGGATCGCTGTCCTGATGCGTCCAGCGGAAACGTGACCTGAGATCGACACCGGCCGCCCAAGGTAGTCGCAACCGCGCACTGAGCTCGTGGCGGCGGACCGACTCTGGGCCAACGCTATGTCGCTCGGTGTAGCTGATGGTGGTGGTCGCCGCCGCCAAGCTGCGGAAGCTGGCCGAGACGCCCCACACTTGGGGCCAACGCGGCAAGGAGCTCAGGGGGCCGGACGCATGACGCCACCAGGCGCGGTAATCGATGGAGCGAAGGTGCATGCCATCGAACTCGCTACCCGGCACACGAAGGGTGACCGTCGCCGATAGATCACGCCGTGCTTCTGGTCCTGCGCCCAGCTCGTCCTGGCTCCAGCGGACCGAGGCGTTCAAAGGGCCGGCGTTCAGCGACAAGGAAGCGCGCGCCGATGTGGCCGCATCGAGAACGTGCACCGCCTCGACGTCTAGCGCAGCGCCGATCCTAGCTGCCAGGTCATGCCGGGCTTGCAGGCGCGCCCCGAAGGCAGGCGCCTCGCCGGGCTTCTTCAGTGCGCTGAGGCCCACGGCGAAGCGACCGTCCCACTGCAGGTCGGTGTAGACCCCCCAGGCCATGCCAGCTCCCTTGGCCAGCACGGCCGCTTGCACACCCCACGTTCCGGCGCGACCAAGGTCATGCTCGGTGACTACGCTGGCCCCTGCCCCAGAGCCAAGCGACTGCAGAGGCGTGAAGCGGACCGAGTGGTGCCCTGCCGTGAGCCTTAAGCCGGCTGTCTGGTAGCGGACCGTGAAGCGCCCGCTCCTGTCGACCAAGTCGGCGCTGGCGCTGATGTCCAGCCTGTGCGCGCCGCCTGGGTCCAGCGTGCCTCGCCCCTCGACCTGCACCCCGGCGGCCGATGGGGTAGCCGACCAAGACGCCGCTGCGCCACCGTCCAGCCGCATGCCTGAAAGGAAGCGCAGGCGTAGTTCGTAGTCGTGGCGTGGCACGGACTGTAGGGCCAAGGGGAGCACCTCGGTCTGCGCGGATGCGGTGGTGGACAGCTCTGCGTCGTGGGAGACCAATCCGAGGCGGACGGTGTGCATCGTCCGGGCGCGTAGCTCAGCCGGAGGCTCGACCCGCAGCACGACCAAGGTCGAGCCGCCTGCAGGGACCTCGACGCTGAGAGCGTCCGGCTGCACGGAGAAACGTCGGTCGTGGCGCAGGTCAAGTCGAAGTGTCTCGTCGACGTTGCCGCGGTTGCTGACGAGGAAGCGCAGGTCGTAGCCCTCTTGGATCACCAGGCCGGGGTTGTCGAGCAGCGCGAGGTGCACGTCGCGGTGGGCGCGCACCAGCACCCCGAAACTGAGGCGGGGGTGGCCAAAGCCGGGCAGCAACTCGATGTCCTGCCTGCCTGCTGGCCAGTCGTGCGGTACCAGCAGGGTGACGATGCTGGTGGCCTCGGTTCCAGCCGGGAGCCGTACGGCGGCAGGCGGCACCAACCAGCGCCAGCCTTGCGGCAGCAGCCACGTCGGTTCGATCTCCAGCTCCTCGTTGCCGTTGTTGACGAAGC
>CAYXJZ010000101.1:0-3216 GCA_964465355.1 uncultured bacterium
TCAGCGCTTGCTGTACTGCGGCGCCCGGCGGGCCTTGCGCAGGCCGTACTTCTTGCGTTCGACCACGCGAGCATCGCGGGTGAGGTAGCCACCGGCCTTCAGGCCCGGACGGTAGTTGGGGTCGACCTTGAGCAGCGCACGGGCGACGCCCAAGCGGATGGCGTCGGCCTGACCGCTCGGCCCGCCACCGGCGACGGTGATGAGCGCGTCGTAGCGACCGGCGGTGTTGGTGGCCTTGAGCGGCTCCAAGGCCTGGACGCCGACAAGGATGCCACGGAAGTAGTCCTGGAACTCCTTGCCGTTGACCGTGATGCGGCCCTGCCCCGGGCGGAGGAAGACGCGCGCGACGGCGGCCTTGCGGCGACCGGTACCGTAGAACTGTTCCATCAGCGGATCTCCATGGGGGTGGGCACTTGGGCGGTGTGGGGGTGGTTGGCCCCGGCGTAGACCTTCAAGCGGCGGATCAGCTTGCGGCCGAGACGGTTCTTGGGCAGCATGCCCCAGACCGCGTGCTCCAGCACCCGCTCTGGCGCCTTCTCCAGCATGACGCGGGCGGTGGTGGTCTTGAGGCCGCCCTGGTAGCCGGTGTAGCGGGTGTAGACCTTCTGGTCCAGCTTGCGGCCGCTGAAGACGACCTTCTCGGCGTTGACCACGATGACGAAGTCGCCGCCGGCCTGGTTGGGGGTGAAGTCGGGCTTGTGCTTGCCACGGAGCACGCTGGCCAACTGGGTGGCGAGACGGCCGACGGTTTGACCGGCGGCGTCGACGATGACCCAGCCCGGCGTGGGCTCCTTGGGGAAGTACGTGCTCATGCTCAGCCTCTCGTTGTTGCGCTCCCGTGGTTAAGAGGAACGCAGCGCCATCGGGTGATCGGGGCTGGCATGGTGAGTCGCCAGGGCCGAGGCGCGGTATAGACCAAACGCGATGCTAGCACGTGAGGGTGGGGGAGGGCAATACACCGCGCCGCCGACGTCGTTCAGCTGTGGTCGGGGGGCGGCCACAGGCGGGCCGTTCCCGCCGACTTGACCAACTGGTGGGCACGCTGATGGGATACCCCCAGCACTGTGCCCACGTCCCGCAATGGAATACCGGTCTCGTGCAAGGTCTTGGCGGCCTGGCGGACCTCCTGTGCGGCCTCTGCTCTGGCGCGGGCTTCATCCGCCCTCAGCGCGTCCGAGGCGTTGGCCGAACGGGCTTGCGTTGCGCGGTCGAGTTCCAAGACGCGGACCAGCCAGAAGCGGCCGTCGATCTCAGCCGTGACGTGATAGGTCAATTCCACCATCTCCTCCCTCACTTCGGTTCGCACGCCTTGAAGATCACTTCTGCCAACGCCTCCCCGATCTCGGAATGGTGTGGGATGGGGATAGGCAGTTCGTCCAGGACATATAGGTCGTGGCTCGCGCCGCGCCTTCGGCGCGATCGATGATGATGCCACTGCCCCCTGCCAGCTCGTCGAGCGCCTTCCAGAACGCGAGGTCATCTGCTCCCATGTCCGTGGCATCATATGAGGGCCACCCCCTACGTCCCTTGTCCTCTGATGCGTCTGATGTGAGGAGATGACGATGACGCCTGTCGAGTTCATGCGCATGTACGAGAAGGCTTCCGCCGCCCACGACCTGCCGGCCACCATGGATCTGATCGACGATGGCGCCGTCTACTTCTTCAGCAACGCATCGTCCCACCTTGGGAAGGCCGAGGTGGCCTCCGCCATCGCAAGGAACTTCGGCGCCATCGATCTGGAGACCTTCGAGCTCTTCGACCTCGACTGCCTGCTCGAGACGAAGGAGGCGGCCCTCTGCGTCTACGGCTACCGATGGTCCGGCGAGGTCGGTGGCGTGACCATGTCGGGTGGTGGGAGAGGCACCTCGGTCCTCCGTCGCGAAGGCGCGTCGTGGCGGGTGGTGCACGAGCATCTCAGCGGCGGGCCTTACAGGGCCTGAGCGAAGGAGCGACCACATCAAGGCCCAACCGACCATCACGGTGCGTTCCGTCCAGCCTTCGGCCACCTTCTACTGCCACCTTCTCGGTGCGCAACGCGGGCATGGAGGTGACGAGTACGAGCAGATCCTCTGGGACGGCGAGTTGATCCTGCAGCTTCATGCCTACGGTGATGACGCGAACCATCCATCTTTGGGCGATCCGGACGAGCCGACAGGGAACGGGGTGGTGATCTGGTTCGAGACAGACGACTTCGACGCCTTGCTGGCCCGCATCCGTGAGCACGACATCGAGCTGGACCGGGAGCCGTTCGAGAACCCCCTCGCGCGGCAGATGGAATGCTGGCTGCACGATCCCGACGGCTATCAGGTGGTCGTGGCCGGCCCGTCAGCCTGGCCGCGTCAGCCGATCTGAGCAAGGAGCCGCGACGCTTCGGCGAGGTGAACATATCGCCCAAGGGCCGCGCCACCTCGATGTTAGGCTCGCCGCACAACGACAGGGGCCACCGCGGCCCTCGACCACTCGATCGGAGCGTTCCTGGTGAAGAGGAAGGACTGGCTGATCTGGATGGGGATCTCTGCACTGATCGCATCGCTCCTCGGCTGCGACCAGCGGAGGCAGGTCTACGCCGGCGATGTGCAGGGCCAGAGGCTCACGGTGCACGAGGTCAGTCAGCGTGGGCCCTTGCGCTTCGGGGTCTGGCCGGTGCTGCGCTTGGGTGATCTGCCGCCGTTGGCCATGACCAGCGAGGCCACCTCAGGCGGAGCGCCGTACTCGGTCGACCTCTACGGCGACGCCCCCGTGGTCGTCTTCGACGAGCAGGCTGCCGTCTACCTCGAGTCCATGGCGCATCAGGACCCCGTGCCGGTGATGGTCTACCTCGATCCCACCAGCTTCAGTCGCCAGGACTTCGACCGCTACGCCGCCTTCTTCCAGAGCGGCTGGCCGACCGTCGCGTCACAGGTCGATCTCCGTCACGAGCACAGGCGGCTGCACCCCATCGGTCTGGTGTACGGCAAGGACGCTGACTTCGTGCGCAGCTACCGCCGCGACGGCGACCCGGACGGTCAGCGCATCGAGGTGTGGACCAACGGCGAGATCCACTTCCGCGTCCCTTCGGGTGTGGAGGGAACCAACCTCGCCCACAAGGTGCAGATGCCTGGGCAGGTCATCACCTTGGGGTCGGAGGGTCGCTTCACGCTGGAAGGGCTGCGCTCGTACCGGTCGGCCTCGGGCACGACCTTGCTCGACGACTTCGAGGTGGTGGGGCCTTAGGGC
>CAYXJZ010000101.1:3316-10845 GCA_964465355.1 uncultured bacterium
GCCTCGATCCTCGCCGTCGTGAGCCTTGGCATGGCGTAGACCAGCATGACCACGTACAGCACAGCGGCCACCAGGAAGGGCGCACGCAGCGCCCACTCGCGCCCGGCCAAGGGCTCCACCACGGCTGTCAAGGCGCCGCCTAGCAGGCTGGCGATGGACATGGTGCCCCAGCCGAAGAAGCGGTACACCGAGTTCACGCGGCCAAGCAGGTGGTCAGGGATGATCGTCTGGCGCAGGGACACGGTGATGACGTTCCACATCATGACCAAGGCGCCGACGGTGAAGGAGGCCACCCAGACCAGCGTGGCCGACGAGGTCAGGCCGGTCACGATCTGCCCCAGTCCCATGACCGCGATGGACAGCGTCAGCCACGTGCCTGGCGGCAGCTTGGCCATCACCCTGCCGGACAGCAGCGACCCCGTCACGGCGCCGACGGCGAAGCCGGTCATGAGCAGCCCGAAGCCCTGGGCGCCCACGCCGAGGACCTCCTGGGCGAAGAGCACGAAGATGGCTCCGCCAAGGGCAGCGGCGCCGTTGAGCACGCCCAAGGTGATCGCCAGGGGTCGCAGCAGGCTGTCGCGCCACAGGTAGCGCCAGCCCTCGGCCAGCTGGGCCTGCCACGGGGCTGGCGACTGCCCCTCGTCCAGCCTCCGTGGGGTGAAGCCGCCGCGGATGGCCAGGACCAAAGCCGCGCCTAGGGCATAGAAGCCTGCGCTGGTCAGGAAGGGGAGGCCGGCACCGATGGCGATGAGGAAGCCGGCCAGCGGCGGACCGATGAACTGGTTGCTGACCATCTCCACGCCCCACAGGCGGCTGTTGGCGGTCTGCAGCTGTGACCGCGCCACGATGGCCGGCATGAAGGTCTGGGCGGTGTTGTCCCTGAGCACCTCGGCGAAGCCGGTGAGCAAGGAGGTGGCATAGAGCAGGCCGAGCAGCAGGATGGCGTGCTCGGTGACGCCGTCCTCTCCCGTGGTCAGGAGCACCACCAGGGCGAAGCCGAGCATGATCAACGCGCGGGTGATGTCGCTGCCGATCACCAGCTTGCGGCGATCGTAGCGGTCGGCGATGACACCGGCAGGCAAGGTGAACAGCAGCCAGGGCAGGCGGCCGGCAAGGGCGGCGACGGCGATGAGCAGGGGATCGCGGGTGATGGCCGAGGCCAGCCATGGCAAGGCGACCGTGAGGATGCCGTCGCCCAGGTTGGTGCTGACGTTGGCCGCCAGCAGGCGGTAGAAGCGAACGGGCAGGCGGCTGGGCCTTGCTTCGCTGCTCATCCCTCGGTGCCGCCCTTGGTCTGCTTCCGCTTCGAAGGCCCGTCCGCGGCTTCGACCGAAGCCGCTTGCCCTGCATCAGACAGACGCTGCCGCGTCGTAGGGAAGACGCCTACCACCAGGCCGAAGGTGACGGTTCCACCCCGGGGCATCTGGATGAACTCGGTGAGCAGCTCTTGGACGCGCTCCTGCCACTCCTGAGCGCGCTCGACTGGGATGCGGGCGTAGCGGACGCCGACGGACATCGGCAGGTCGGGGGCCCGGCTGGACGCCACGCTCTCGCTGACCTCCTCGGCCGCGATGCGCAGGTCCCGCGCCATGTAGTGGCCGACGTCGCCGTGATCAGCGAAGAGGAAGAGCCGCGCCGTCCGGCCGTAGTACTTGGCCTCCAGCGCGCGAACGCGCCGGGTTCGCACCACCTTCACCAGACCGGCCGCCTCCAGCGCCTTGAGGTGGTGGCCGATGGTGCCCTTTGGCTTGCCAAGGATCTCGGCCAGTTCGGACGTGGTGGCTGCACGGTCGAGCAGCAGGCTGATGATCTCGAGTCGAGTCGGCTCGAAGATCGCCGCGTACTGGGTGGGATCAGAGACCTCCAGCACGTCGTCGAGCAGGTAGTCGGGCGTGGAGGTCGGATCGGCCGCACCGCTATCGTCGGTCATTCCCATATGGTCGGCTAAAGTCGACCATATGTCAAGGCGGCGACTGGCAGCCAGATGCCGGGCTCCCTAGGTCGTCGAGGCCGCCGACGGCTCCTGCATCCCCAACTGCCACATCAGGAAGATGCGAAGATCGACGGCCTCGTGCAGATGGTGGTCAGGCCGGAGGGATCGAGAGGGGCGGGGTCGATGAGAACCATCAGAGTGATACTATAGTGGCACCATGCCACGAACCGCGATCGTCACCACACTGAAACGCAGGGCCACCGAGCTGTTGGCAGAGGTCGAGCGGGATCGTCAGCCCATCTTGATCACCCAGCACGGCTTGCCCAGCGCCTATCTGATCGATGTGGCCACCTTCGAAGACATGCAACACCGCATGGCTCTGCTCGAAGGGATCGCCCGCGGTGAGAAGGCCGTAGAGGAGGGGCGCACGCTCTCGCATACCGAAGCCGAGCAGCGGATGCGCCGATGGCTGAAGTAGTCTGGACCGAGCCGGCGCTCAGTGACCTTGACGCCATCGCCGACTACATCGCCCTGCACGACCCGGAGGCCGCCAGGCGACTGGTGCGCAGGGTGTTCCAGCACGTCGCCCAACTCGCCGATCACCCGAAGAGCGGGTCCAGACCACAGGAACTCAAGGGCTGGCGCTACCGGCAGATCGTCGAGTCGCCTTGCCGCGTTTTCTACCGCGAGGAGGGGGACAGAGTGTTCATCCTCTACGTCATGCGGGGAGAGCGGCTGCTGAGGCCTTCACTGTTGACGGACCGTCACCGCTCAGGCTCTTGAACACAGTGCCACCGCTGGACTCATCTGCCGGTCTCCTGGCTGTCGCTGGCGACGCCATCGACGCCATCGACGGACAAGACTGCTTCAGGACCAGCCTCCGCCGTGCTGTCGGCGGCATCATCGAGGCGCTGCTCGGCGTCCTCGAACCAAGCGCGCCAGTCCCATGAGCTCTTCAGCACATCGGCGAGCTGCAGCGTCTCGGTGCTGGTGATGTCCGGTGCCAGCCGCGGCAGCTCGCGGGTCATGAAATCGTGAAGCGCGCGCAGGTCACGGTGGAGCGTCTGGATGACGATGTCAGCCGAGCCGAAGGCGATACCGACGAAGCGGACGTTGGGCCGCGTGGCCAGCGCGCTGGCGACATCGTGAACGGTCCCTGGTCGGGTGCGTATCAGGCTGATGGCCGTGGTGCTGACCCCCAGGCCGAGCGGGTCGCCGACCGCCGTGATGCGGATCAGGCCGGCCTCGGACAAGCGGGTCACCCTGGCCCGCACGGTCGCCTCGGCTACCCCGATGTCGCGCGCGATCTCGCGGTACGGCCGCCTGCCGTCCTCCTCGAGCGCGATGATGATCCGCTTGTCCAAGTCGTCGAGTCGCATCGTCATCTCCCCGTTGTCTCCGGCCCGAGCATACATGAGGCGTCGCGAGATCTGCGCAATGCGCACGGATGCGTCCGTGCGATGTTGACGTTGCGTGGATGACCGTCATACTGTCAGGGCATAGCGTGGCGGGGATGTCGATGTGCTGTTGCTCGGCTCTGACCGCGCTCGCGAAGAGGAAGAGGAGGAGAATCATGAGGTGTCTCGTTCCTGCACGGCCGTTGCTCAGGCTGCTGCCGGCCCTGTTGACGGTCTCCCTGCTCGCGGCCGCTTTCGGCCAGGGCACGGTCCGCATCGGCCTCGCCGAGGATCCCGATATCCTGGATCCCACCCTGGCTCGCACCTACGTCGGCCGTATCGTCTTCGCCGCGCTGTGCGACAAGCTCTTCGAGATCGACACCACCTCGGCCATCGTGCCGCAGTTGGCCACCGGATACACCACCTCTGCGGACGGCCTCACCGTCACGATCCCGCTGCGCACGGACGTGATGTTCCACGACGGCAACTGGATGGACGCCGAGGCGGTCAAGTACAGCCTCGAGCGGCACATGAGCATGCCAGGCTCGAACCGCTCGAGCGAGTTGGCCCAGATCGACAGCGTCACCGTGGTCGACCCGGCCACCATCCAACTCAACCTGTCCACGCCCTTCTCCCCGCTGATCGCCCAGCTCGCCGACCGGGCAGGCATGATCGTCTCGCCGGCCGCCGCCGAGGCAGCTGGCGAGAACTTCGGCAACGCCCCCGTCTGCGCCGGCCCCTTCCGCTTCGTCGAGCGCGTGTCGCAGGACCGGATCGTGCTCGAGCGCTTCGCTGACTACTGGGACGCCGGCTCGATCAGCATCGACCGCGTCGTCTACCTGCCGATCCCTGACAGCAGCGTTCGCCTGGCCAACCTGCAGTCCGGCGACCTCGAGATGATCGAGCGGCCCGCCCCCACCGACCTCGGCATCATCCGCTCGGCCGGCAACCTGGTCGTCCCCAGCGCCCCCAGCCTCGGCTATCAGGGCATCACCATCAACGTCAGCAACCCCGGCCCGCGTGACAACCCGCTCTCGGCCGACGTGCGCGTGCGCGAGGCCTTCGAGCTGGCCATCGACCGCAACGTGATCAACGACGTCGTCTTCGGCGGCGAGTTCGTGGTCGGCAACCAGCCGGTGCCGCCCACCAGCCCATGGTACGTACCGGAGCTCACGATCCCTGGCCGCGACCTCGAGCGCGCCCGCGCCCTGCTGGCCGAGGCCGGCCACAGCCGCGTCGCCTTCGAGCTGATGGTCGCCAACAGCCCTGAGGGCATCCGCGTCGGCGAGGTCATCCAGGCGCTGGCCGGCGAGGCCGGCTTCGACATCAGCCTGCGGGCCACCGAGTTCGCCACCGCCCTGACGCTGCAGGAGCAGGGCGACTACGACGCCTTCCCGGTGGGCTGGTCTGGACGCGTCGATCCCGACGGCAACATCCACCAGTTCCACACCTGCGCAGGCACCCTGAACGAGCATGGCTTCTGCGACCCGGCCGTGGACGAGGCACTCGACGGCGCCCGCGCGGTGGCCGACAACGACAGCCGCTACCAGCTCTACCGGCAGGCGCTCGAGCGCTACCTGCCCAGCAGGAACATCATCTACCTCTATCACACCCAGCTCTTCTTCCCGCACACGACAAGGCTGCAGGGCTTCGAGGCCTACCCGGACGGCCTGATCCGCTTCCAGGGCGTGAGCTTGCAGTAAGTTGGCGTCACCGTCGAGCTCATCAGGGGGTGGCGGCCCGGTAGGGCCGCCACCTTCTCGGGTCGAGGATGGGAGTTCCGTTGATCGGTTTCGTGGTGCAGCGAATCCTGACCGCCGTGCCGACGCTGTTGATCGTCACCATCATGGTGTTCGCGATCCAGCGGGCGCTGCCGGGCGATCCGGCGCGCATCCTGGCGGGTGAGCAGCAGGATCCCGAGGTGATCGCCTTCATCCGGGCGAAGTACCGCCTGGACGATCCCATCCCGGTGCAGTACCTGGCCTGGCTGGGTCAGCTCGCCAGGGGTGACCTCGGCCGCTCGCTCAGGACCAACGAGCCGGTGCTCGGCCTCATCGCCTCCAAGCTGCCTGTCACCATCGAGCTGGCCATCCTCTCGATCATCGCGGCGACGATCATGGCGATCCCGCTCGGGGTGTTGGCGGCCGTGCGCAAGGGCAGGCCGGTCGATTATGGCGGCACCATGCTCGCCCTCACTGGCCTGTCGATCCCCAACTTCTGGCTCGGCATCATGCTGATCCTGCTGATCTCCGTCAGGCTGCAATGGCTGCCGGCCTCCGGCTACGTGCCGCTCTCCGAGGGGATCTGGGAGAACCTGCGCCGCATGATCATGCCTGCCTTCGTGCTCGGCACGGGCCTGGCAGCGGTGCTGATGCGTCAGATGCGCTCCTCGATGCTCGAGGTGCTGAAGCAGGACTACGTGCGCACTGCGCGGGCCAAGGGGCAGCGTGGCGCCGTGGTGGTCCTGAAGCACGCCGCGCGCAACGCCTTGATCCCGGTGACGACGCTGCTTGGCCTGCAGCTGGGCGGGCTGCTGTCCGGCGCGGTGCTGACAGAGCAGGTCTTCACCCTGCCCGGCTTCGGCAAGCTGGTGGTGGACGCGGTGTTCAACCGCGACTACGCCGTGGTGCAAGGAGCGGTGCTGGTCACCGCCACCGCCTACATCCTCATCAACCTCTTGGTCGACATCACCTACGCCCTGATCGATCCGAGGATCTCGGCCAAGTGAGCCTCGCGCCCACCGACGGCGAAGGGGTGCTTGGCACCGCCCGGCCAGCGTGGTCCGGTCGGCCAGGAGCCAGGGCCTTCGCCCGCCTCGTGCGCCGGCCACCGGCGGTGATCGGCGCCATCGTGGTGCTGCTGTTCGTCCTCATGGCGCTGCTCGCCCCATACCTGGCGCCCTTCGACCCGACCCGGCCGGACTTCCTCGCCGTGAGGCAGGCGCCGAGCGAGGTCTACCGCCTCGGCACAGACGAGATCGGTCGGGACGTGCTCTCGCGTGTGATCTTCGGCGCCCGCGCCAGCCTCGTCGCCGGCGTCCTCGCTGTGGCCATCGCGACCCTGATCGGGGTGCCGCTCGGTCTGCTGGCCGGCTTCTACCGCGGAGCGCTGGACGAGCTGATCATGCGCGTGACCGACGCCGTCCTCTCCTTCCCCTTCCTGATCCTGGCGATCGCGCTCGCGGCGATCCTTGGGCCCAGCCTCACCAACGCCATGATCGCCATCGGCATCTCCACAGCGCCCACCTTCGTCAGGCTGACGCGCGGCCAGGTGCTGGCGGTCAAGGCCGAGGAGTACGTGCAGGCCGCCCGGGCCATCGGCGCCTCCGACGCACGCCTGATCGCCCGCCACATCCTGCCCAACTGCATGACGCCGATCGTGGTCCAGGCGACCCTCACCGTGGCCCTTGCGATCATCGCCGAGTCGGCGCTCTCCTTCCTCGGCCTCGGGGTGCAGCCGCCGACGCCGAGCTGGGGCGGCATGCTCAACACCGCCAAGAACTTCCTGATTCAGGCGCCATGGATGGCGATCTGGCCCGGCATCTCGATCTTCCTCACGGTGCTGGCCTTCAACCTCTTCGGTGACGGCCTCAGGGACGCCTTCGACCCCCGGGAGGAGTGAGGCTGAGCACAGCTTGGCACAAGCCGCGAACGATGGCGCCCGCGATCCTCAGCCCTCTGCCATCGTCCAAGCCAGCAGCTCGTCCAGTGGCGCCGTGGCCAGCCCGATCACCCGGTCCGCGCCACCGTAGTAGAGGTACACCGTGCCGTCCACCACCGGGTTGGCGGTGCCGAACACCACGTTGGGCACGTCACCCTTGATCTCCCAGGTCTCCTGCGGCTCCAGGATGCTGGCCTTCGGGCGCTTGAGCACCTGACGCGGGTCTTCCAGGTCGAGCAGCGCGGTCCCCATGCAGTAGACGTGAGCCTCGTCATAGCCGTGGTACAGCACCAGCCAGCCCTCGTCGGTGCGGATGGGAGGCCCGCCTGCGCCCACCCGCTTGCCGTCCCATAGGCCGGGTCGGGGCCGGATGATCTCCACATGGTCGCCCCAGTGGCGCATGTCCTCGCCGAAGGCCAGCCAGATGGAAGGTGGCCGGCGATGGAAGCTGACGTAGCGTCCGCCGACGCGCTCGGGGAAGAGGGCGTGGTCCTTGTTGTCCTCGCCCACCACCACGGGTCCGAGTCGTTCCCAGGTCA
>CAYXJZ010000102.1:0-10776 GCA_964465355.1 uncultured bacterium
GCTACCTGATGGTCGACGGCCCCCTGGTTGCGCTCGCCGCCCTCGGCGGCCCCACAGCGCTGGCCTGGGGCTGGGTCTCGTCCAGCGCCGCGTTGGCTGCGCTGACGTTGCGGCCCCGCGCGCAGGGCCGCGACCACGGACGGAGCGCCGTCCTCTGGTGCCTGGCGGCTGCCTGCTGCTGGCTGGCCGTGTGGGTCTTGCAGCAGGCGGCGTCGCGGGCCGAGCTGGGCGAAGCCAGGCTGGTGGCGGTCCAGCAGGGCCTGGCCTCGGAGGAGGAACTCGCCCGCACCAGGCAGGAGCCCGAGGTGGCCGAAGCGCTGCTGCGCGCCTACCTGCAGACAGCCGAGGCCCTGGGCGCGGCCCTTGGCCCGGTCGACCTGCACGTCTGGCCGGAGACCGCCTTGGGCTTCGCCTTGGCCGACGGCGCCGGTCTCCTGGCCGAGGCCAGCCTGCGGCTGGGCGCCCCCGTGCTCGCCGGTGCCTACCGGCCGGCCAGCGGACTGGGGCGGGAGCGGAGGGCCCCGGCCGAGGCCAGGCAGCCGGCCTGGCACAACTCGGTCGCCCTGGCCGATGGCGACAGGGCGGGCTTCGTGGTGGACAAGCGCCGGCTGGTGCCGCTGTACGAGGCCTGGTTGCAGCCCGGATTGGGCGAGCTCTGGCCGGTGCGCGCCGCCGGCCTGCGCTGGGGTGTGCTCATCTGCTGGGAGTCGCTGTTCCTCGACCTGGCGCTGGAGCGGACGGCAGCCGGGGCCCAGGCCCTGCTCGTGCTCATCCACGACGGTTGGGCCGGGCGCACGGTCACGCCCTGGTGGCACGCCCGCAGCGGCCGCATCGTCGCCTGGGCGAGCGGGAGGCCGGTGGTCATGGCCTCGCACGGCGGACCATCCATGGCCTGGTCGCACGACGGTCGCCTGCTGGCGACCACCGAGGACGGCGCCGATGGCATGGCAGCCGCGTTGCGCGCGCCGCTCGACTGGACGACGCCCTACCTGCGCTGGGGGCCTGGCGGTGTGGCGCTGGCCTATCTGCTCGCCTGGCTGGTCGCCTGGCTGGCGGCGCCGGCTAGGGGTGCGGCGCCTCAGCCCCCCAGGCCGCGTAGAAGGGGGGGTTGAGCAGGCTGGGCTTGTTGTAGCGCAAGGGCTGCTCGCTACCGACCTGGCGCATGGCGCCGCCTGCTGCTTCGAGCACCGCCTGGGGCGCGGCGGTGTCCCACTCGGAGGTGGGACCGATGCGGGGGTAGAGGTGGGCCTGGCCGTCGGCCACCAGGCAGGCCTTGAGGGCGCTGCCGCGCATCTGCTCCTCGACGTCCCAGTCGGCGGCCAGACCCTGCAGGAAGGGCCCGAGCCGGCCGTCGCCCGAGGAGCGGCTGCGCACCACCACCAGCCTGCGGCCGACGGGGGCGGCCACCCGCACGGCTTCCCATGCCCCGTCGCCCTGGCGGCGGAAGGCGCCGATGCCGGGGATCCCGACGTAGCTCAGCGCAAGCACCGGCACGTGCACCAGGCCGAACACAGGCACGCCGCCTTGCACGAGGGCGACGTTGATGCAGAACTCCCCGCTGCGCCCGACGAACTCACGGGTGCCGTCCAGCGGGTCGACCAGCCAGAACCGGGGCCAGGACCTGCGCTCCTCGAAGGGGATCTCGGTCTGCTCCTCGCTGAGCACCGGCACGTCGGGCAGCAGCTTGCGCAGGCCGTCCTCCAGGATGTGGTGGGACCTGAGGTCGGCCTCGGTGACCGGGCTGGCGTCGGCCTTCAGTCGCACCTCGAAGTCACCACGGTAGACCTCGAGGATGGCCTCGCCCGCCAGCTGCGCAAGGGCGTAGGTCGGGTCGCGCAGGGCGGCGAGTCGGTTGAGATCCATGCCTGAGCATGCTACCGGAGGCCGTGCGATGATGGCGCCGTGGCTGACGACCCATTCGCGCTGGTCGAGGCGCTTCACGCCACACCCCCCAAGCTGGTCTACGAGTTCGCGGGTGCAGGTGCCCTTGCCCTGTGGTGGCTGCATGCCGTCGGTGGCTCGTCGCGCACCATGCTGGAGGCCACCGATCGCTACGCCCCCCGCTCCCTGGCCGAGGCCGTCGGCGTCACACCCGACCGCGCCGTCGACCCGGAGGTGGCGGTGGCCATGGCCGCCCACGCCCTGCGCCGTGCCCACCACCTGGTGGAGGGGCAGGAGAGCGTGATCGGCGTGGGGCTCACCGCCACCATCGCCACCGACCGCGCCAAGCGCGGCGAGCATCAGGTGTGGGTGGCCGCCGCCGACGCACTCGGCACGCGGCTGCTCGGCCTCGGTCTGAGCAAGGGCGCGCGCGACCGCGAAGGCGAGGAGCGGCTGGCCAGTTGGCTGGCCTTGCAGGCCATCGCCGAGGCCAGCGGGGTGCTGCGCGACTGGCCGCTGCCGTTGGTGGAGGGCGAGGCCATCGAGTCCGTGCTGCATCCCGCCGAGCCGCTGCTGGCCTTCGCCCGCGGCGAGCGGCCGGTGCTGGCGGTGGATCACCTCGGCCGGCCGGTCGACCAGCTCCCCTGGCCAGAGGTGCCGGCAGGCGAGGTCCGCGGCGCGGTCGTCAGCGGCGCCTTCAACCCCCTGCACGACGGCCACCTCGGCCTGGCAGCGGCGGCGCAGCGGCACCTCGGCCGGCCGGTGGCCTTCGAGCTGGCGGTGGCCAACGCCGACAAGCCCGCCATCGACCTCGGTGAGACGCACAGGCGCGCGGCGCAGTTCGCGGGCAGGGCGCCCTTGCTGCTCACCAGGGCGCCGCTGTTCGACGAGAAGGCCGCTCTGCTGCCAGGCACGGTGTTCGTGGTCGGCGCCGACACGGCCGCTCGGGTGCTGGAGACGCGCTTCTACGGTTCGGCCGGCAGCAGTGAAGCCCAGCGGGAGGCGGCGAGGGACGAGGCCATCGCGCGCGTCGGCCAGGCCGGCTGCCGCTTCCTGGTGGCCGGCCGTCGCAACGGGCCGCGTTTCATCACCCTGGACGACCTGGCGGTGCCGAGCGGCCTCGGGTCCCTGTTCGAAACCCTGCCTGCCGAGGCCTTCAGGGCCGACGTCTCCTCCAGCGAGATCCGGGCGGCCTGGGCGGAGGGGGATTGAGCGCGGCGCCTCGTCAGCCGGCAGAAGGGGCGCCAGCCCCTTCTGCAACCGACCGGGCGCCAGCCCGGTCGGCCCCGTCAGCCGCGCGCGGTGCGCTGGTGCTCATGGGCGGCACGCTGGCTTCGCGCCTCTCCGGCCTGCTGCGCGAGGTGCTGATGGTGGCGCTGCTGCCTGTGCGCGCCGCTGATGCCTTCCGCATCGCCTGGACGCTGCCCAACCTCTTCCGTGAGCTGCTGGCGGAGGGCGCCCTCACCAACGCCTTCATCCCCGTCTACCAGCGCCTGCGCGGCGCGGAGCGACGGGACTTCGCCGGCGCCATGCTGGCGGTGCTTGCCTTGGCCAACGCCCTGCTGCTGGCGGCGGCCTTGCTGGCGACACCCCTCATCGTCGACGTGCTGCTGGCGGCGAACAGCAACGTGGACCGCGCCCTGGCCGTCACCCTGGTGCGGCTCACCTTCCCTGTGCTGATGGCCATCAGCTTCTCGGCCCTTGCCATGGGCGTGCTCAACGCCGAGGAGCGTTTCCTGGCCCCTGCATGGGCGCCGGTGGCGCTCAACCTGGCTGCCATCGTGGCCATGCTGCTCTTCCCCGCCCAACCCGCCGCCCTGGCGCTCGGCGTGGTGCTCGGCGGCGCGCTGCAGGCGCTGGTCCAATGGCCGGCCATGGCGCGAGCCGGGGTGCTGCCGCGCCTCGGAGCCTTGTGGCACGCCGCCATGCCCGCCACCCTCGCCCTGATGGCGCCCTTCGCCTTCACCACTGGGGCCAGGCAGTTGCTCAACGTGGTGGCGCAGCGGCTGGTGTCCAACGAGGCCCTCTTCCCTGCCGGGGCGGTGAACGGCTACGCCATGGCCGCCATGCTCTTCAGCCTGGCGCTCGGCCTCTTCGCCATCAGCCCTGCCGTGGCCTTCTACGCCCGCCTCGGCCGCCAGGCTGCCGACGGCGACGAGGCCGGCTTCGCCGCCACCCTGGCCGGTGGGGTGCGCTTCATCCTGCTCCTCACCCTGCCCGTCGGCCTGGCCATGTACCTCTTCGCCGAACCGGCCGTGCGCGTGCTCTTCGAGCTGCTCCCGCCGGCTGAAGGCCAGGCGAGCTCCATCGCCTTGGCGGTGGCCGCCCTGGCACCGCTCGGCCTTGCCCTTGCGCCCAGCGGCCTTGTCAACTTCCTGCTCAGGCCCTTCTTCGTGCGGGGGCGGGCGCGAGCGCCGGTGCTGCTCAGCGTCGGCCTCTCGCTGCTGACAGGCGGCCTGTACCTGTGGCTGACGCCACCCCTTGGCATCGCCGGCCTGTCGTGGGCCACCTTCATCGCCCAGGCCACCCTGGCGCTTGTGTTGCTGCTGTGGCATGCCCGCGGCGAAGGCCTACCATTGGCCGCCACCCTGGGTGGCGCGCTACGGCTGGGTCTGGCCGCCGGGCTGGCGGGCCTGCTTGCCCTGTGGGCAGCTGACCTGGTGGCGGTGGAAGGCTGGCTGGGCCACCTCAGCCGGCTGATCGTCGCCGGTGGGGTGCTGCTGGCCGTCTACGGCGCGCTGGCGGTGCTGCTGCGGGTGCCGGAGGCCATGGGGCTGGCACGGCGTCTGAAGCTCATGCGCTGAGGCGCAGTCCCGACTTGTCAGGATGGTGTGACAGCCCTTCCCTAAGCTGGGAAGGTGTTACCGCTGACCCCAGTCCAGGCTTCGGGGGCGGAAGAGGACTACGGCGTCCGCTGGCGCCGAGCACTGCTGTTCTCCCTGCCCTTTGGCATCACGGCCTTCGCCGTGGGTTGGCTGCTCGATGGTCCAAGCGGACAGTCCACGCCATACGACGCTGTGACCTACCCGGTCATGACCGGCGTGCTGGTGGCCCTGATGATCATGTTGGCCATCAGTGGCAAGGCCTTGCGCGCGGTGGTGCTCACCATCGTCTGCGGCACGGCCGTCTTCTTCTCCTCCAAGCTGATCTACCTGCTGTTCTTCGGCCTCTCGACGCCCCACGTGCTGGCCGAACTCACCGAGACCTTCTTCTGGGTGCCGGTCATCTACATCCTTGGCTACATCTTCCCCAACGTGGCCATCGGCCGGCGGGTCACCGCCGGTTTCACGATCTTCATCCTGGCGATCAGCGGCATCTACGCCGTCTTCCCCTGGCCGGACCGCAGCCTCAGCGTGATCTACGCCATCATCCAGCTCAACCTGGCCAACACCGTGCTGCTCGGCCTGACGCAGGCATTCATCGGTTTCAAGGAGAGCTACACCCGCACCCAGACCCGCATGGAGACCGCCGAGCGCTTCGCCTCCATCGACGTGCTCACCGAGCTGCCCAACCGCTTCAGCCTGCAGAACAGGCTGGTCACGGCGCTGTCGCAGGCCAAGGCCATGGGGCACAAGGTGGCGCTGCTGTTCATCGACGTGGACGGCTTCAAGATCCTGAACGACACCTTGGGCCACGAGGCCGGCGATCAGCTGCTCAAGCAGATGGCCGACCGCTTCAGGCGGCTGGTGCGGCGCGACGATTTCATCTCCCGCATCAGCGGCGACGAGTTCGTGCTGCTCATCGAGCACGTCGAGGACCCCCAGGTGGCCATCTTCGTCGCCCGCAAGCTGCAGGCCGAGCTGGTGGCGCCCTTCCACGTGGCCGACCAGAGCTTCTGCGTGACGGTGAGCATCGGCATCAGCGTCTTCCCCGACGATGCCGAGGACCCGGAGGCCCTGCTGCGGCATGCCGACAGCGCCATGTACCGGGTCAAGCGCTCCGGCAAGAACGACGTCCAGCAGTACCGCGGTGAGACCGACGATCGCCTCGAGCGCGAGCGCGCCCTGGAGCGCGGCCTGCGCGACGCCATCGCCGAGGACCAGATGTCGCTGGTGTACCAGCCGCTGCACGACCTGGAGACGGGTGAGATCCGCAAGTTCGAGGCCCTGCTGCGCTGGAACCACCCGACCTGGGGCCACGTGTCACCCGCCGAGTTCGTGCCCATCGCCGAGCAGAGCGGCCTCATCGTCAACCTCGGCACCTGGGTGCTGAACGAGGCCTGCCGCCAGGCCAAGGTGTGGCAGCGGCTCAGCGTCAAGTCCTTCCAGGTCTGTGTCAACGTCTCGCCCCTGCAGTTCGCCCAGCCCAACTTCTACGCCACCGTGGTCCAGGCGCTGGAGACCCACGAGCTCATGCCAGACGCCATCCAGTTGGAGCTCACCGAGACCATGGTGCTCCACGGCGTGGAGCACGTGACCACCACCCTCGGCCGGCTGCAGCGCCTTGGCGTCGGCCTGGCCATCGACGACTTCGGCACCGGCTACTCCTCGCTGGCCTACCTGCGTGACCTGCCCATCGACACCGTCAAGATCGACCGTTCCTTCATCAAGGACCTCGGCACCCCGCGCAAAGGGCCGCAGTTCGCCCTTGCCCTGGTGGAGGCCATCACCAGCCTGGCCACCCACCTCGACCTGGACGTGGTGGCCGAGGGCATCGAGACCCGCGCCCAGTGCGAGATCCTCAAGAGCCTCGGCTGCCGGACCGGCCAGGGCTTCTACTTCGCCAGGCCCATGCCACCGGCCGACATCGACGTCTACCTGCGCCCGCGCGACACGGGCAGCGACTCAGGCCAGCGCCTCAGCCTCAGCAACTGAACCGGTCGCCGTCGAGACGGCCTCCCTGCTGAGCCAGAGGGTCATGTTGCCGACGCGCCGCTCGTCGGAGAAGGCGCTGCACTCGTAACGCTCGCCCTCCTCCTCCTGCTCCTCGGCGGCCGGCCCATTGGCGCGGCGGACGAGGAAGCGCGTCGACTCACCCGCCCAGGCCAGGTCGTCGGCCTCGATGGAACCCCGCAGCACCCTGAAGGGATGCCGCCCATCGCTGCTCAACTGGCCGGCCAGGTAGGAGAGCTGACCCATCAGCACGGCCACCGGCAGCGCAGGGTAGTTCTCGAAGTGGCCGGCACAGGCCTCCACGCCAAGGTGCTCGATGCGCTGTTCCGCCCAGTCCGATCCCCGCTCGTGGTCCTCCATCAGCAGTCGACCGTAAGGACTGGCGGCGGGCGGGGTGAACCGTCCGCGGTGACGGAAGAGGCGCTCGAAGCTGGGTGCAGGCAGCACGGCGTAGCTCAGCTCGAAGCTAGCCAGTGGCTGGCCGTCCACCCTGGCCTCCACCAGAGCGCTGACCTCGCGCCTGCCCATCTCCACCAGCCGGCTCTGGAAGCGGACAGGGCTGCCGTACGGCAGATCGCTTGGCCAGTAGCGGCACTCGGCCCGTTGCGCAAGGTAGTAGCGACGCTGGTCGTCGCGCTGGGACAGCGCCGCATGCGCCAAGCCGGTGATGGCGGCGTGTCTCCCCAGCTCGGCCGCCGGCATGGGACCGAGCTCGAGGTAGGGGGGTGACTCGGCCTTGGCGGTGGCGTAGAGGTGCAGACCCTCCAACGCCAGGTCGCTGAGCGCGAAGTAGGGCGGCCGTACGCAGATCCGTCCCAAGACCTCGGGGACGCCGCGGTCGCCGACGGTGGGCCAATGGATCAGGTCCGTGCGTGGCAACATGGAAGGGAGATAAGCACATATCGGAGCGCCGCGATGGGGAGTGTTCCACCTTCGGCCCAGCTGAGCTAGGCTTTTGCCGTGGAAGCGATCATCGCGGTGCTCGGTGGTCTGGGCGTGCTGTTCGCCATCGTCGCCAACACCACCACCATCGCCAACTTCCTGGAGACCAGACGGCAGAAGCGACGCGCAGCCGATGCCGCCGGAGGGGGACGTGACCTTGGCCCCGGCGATGCCGACCTCGAGGCGGCCGACCCGAGCGAGCCACAGCATGGCCTGGCCGACGCCCGACCCGCCCGCGCCCGCATCCGCACACCTGACCAGCGCCTACGGGTCTTCGTGAGCTCGACGTTGGTGGAGCTGGCCGAGGAGCGCGCAGCTGCGCGCGGCGCCATCGAAGGTCTGCGCCTCACCCCCGTGCTCTTCGAACTGGGCGCCCGGCCGCACGCCGCCCGCGACCTCTACCGCGCCTACCTGGAGCAGAGCGACGTGTTCGTCGCCATCTACGGCCATCGCTACGGCTGGGTGGCGCCCGGCGAGAAGGTCTCCGGCCTGGAGGACGAGTACCACCTGGCCGCCGACCACCCCAAGCTGATCTACATCAAGCGTCAGGACGGCGCCAGGGAGCCGGCGCTTGAAGCGCTGCTGCAGCGCATCCGCGCCGACGACAAGGTGAGCTACCGCGCCTTCGGCAGCGCAGAGGAACTGGCCGAGCTGCTGGCCGACGACCTGGCCACCCTGCTCTCCGAACGCTTCGAGTCTATGGCGGCCGGCCAGCAAGGCAGCGGCTTCACGCCCGTCCCGACCGCCTGGGGGCCGTTGGTGGGCCGGGACGCCGAGTTGCGCCGCGCCTGCGACCTGCTGCGTGATCCCGGTGTTCGCCTCGTCACGCTGCTCGGTCCTGGCGGCATCGGCAAGTCGCGCCTTGCACTGGAAGTGGCGCAGCAGCTGCAGCGGCCGAGCGCGGCGCCGGAGGTGGCAGGCGATGGCGTGGCCTTCGTGAGCCTGCAGGCGGTGCGCGAGGCCTCCGAGGTGCCACGGGCCATCGCCGAGGCCCTCGGCATGCGGGTGGGGGAGGGCCGCGACCTGAAGACGGCGCTCAAGGACTTCCTTGCTCCGCGGGAGCTGCTGCTGGTGCTGGACAACTTCGAGCAGCTGCTTGACGCCGGATCCCTGCTCTCTGAGCTGCTCGAGGTGGCGCCAGGCCTCAAGATGCTGGTCACCAGCCGCGCCCTGCTGCGCCTGTCGGCCGAGCGGGCGGTGCCGCTTGCGCCGCTGCCGGTGCCGCAGCAGGTGGAGGAGCCGGGCTCCGAGATGCTGCGCCGGGCCAGGGCGAACCCGGCCGTGCAGCTCTTCGTCTGGCGGGCGCGGGCCGTCCTTCCCGACCTGCAGGTGGACGAGCGCAACGCGGCCCTGCTGCTCGACATCGCAAGGCGCTTGGATGGCTGGCCGCTGGCCATCGTCCTGGCTGCCTCGCGCGTCGGCCACATGTCGCTCGAGCAGCTCCGCGACCGCCTTGAGCGACGTCTCGACATGCTGATCGGCGGTGCCCGCGACATGCCGGAACGCCAGCAGACGCTGCGGGCGACCATCGAATGGAGCCTGGCGATCCTCAGCCCCGACGCCAGGCGCCTGCTGACCTACTTGAGCGTCTTCGTCGGCGGCGCCACCCTTGACGCGGTGGAGCGCCTCGTCGAGGTCCTGGCGGGCGAGGGGGAGGAGGGGCACGACCAGGTCCCGCTGCCCCCCTCCTTCAGGCCCTTGGCAGGCGCGGGGCTTCAGGCACCGACGGTCGACCTGCTGGCGGAGCTCCTCGATCACAGTCTGCTGCAGCGGATCGACGGCTCCTCAGGGACCCGCTACCTGATGCTGGAGATGGTCCGCGAGGCGGCCTTCGAGGAGCTGGCCGCAGCGGGCGAGCGCGACACGGTGGAGATGGCGCATGCGCTGGTCTTCGTCGAGATGGCCTCCCGCATCGGCCCTTCGGCCGCCTTGGGCCGCGAACTGCCGTACGGCGCCCTGCTTCAGGAGAGCCCCAACCTTCGTGCCGCCAGCCACGTGGTGTTGGAGCGCGGCGAGGTGGCGACCGCGGCAAGGATGGCGGTAGGCCTCTGGTACACCTGGTGGGAGCAGGGTGAGGCGCAGCAGCGGACGCGATGGCTCGAGCACATGCTGGCGCGCGATGACATCGGGCTCTTCGAACGCGCCGGTTTCCAGGTCGCGGTGGCCAGCATCGCCCTGTTGTCGGGGGACATCGAACGCGCCGAGCGGGTGCTGGACGAGGGCGAGGCGATGATCACCGAGCACTTCGGCGTCAAGGGCCTGGTGATGATGGACCTGGGACGTTCCATGGTCGCCGCCTACCGTGGCGACTTCGCCCGGGCCGTCGAGGCCGCCCAGCGTGCGAACGCCAAGGCGACGGAGATCGGTTTCCGCTGGGGGCGCGGCTACGCCAAGACCACCTTGGCCCGGTTGGCCATGGGTGGTGGCCGCTTCGTCGAAGCGATCCAGTTGTGCGAGGAGGTCGTCGACCTGGCGGTCGCCGTCGGTGACCGCCACGCCGAGGGATGGGCGCGCGTGACCGGCAGCATCGCCCTTGCGATGGCCGGTCGGCACCATGAGGCCGTCGACGAAGTCGCCGATGGCATGCTGATCCTCTCTTCCCTAGGCGCGCACGCGCCGACCGTGACGGCGATCCTTGGCGCAGCCCTGGTGGCGGCCAAGGCGGGTGAGGATGAGCGCGCCGTACGCCTAGCCGCTGCCGGCGACAGCGCCAAGCAGCAATATGGCATCGCAGTCTTCCAACCCGAGATCGGCGTCGTCACGGCCGAGTTGGAGGCGCTACGGCGCCGCGTGGATCCAGCCGCTTGGGCTGAGCTGTGGGAGGAGGGCCGACAGATGCCCATCGACGTGGCCGTGCGCTACGCGGTGGCCGCGCGCCCTTAGATCCGACCGAACAGCACGCCTGCCGTTCAGATACGGCCGAACAGCACGGCCGCGTTCTGCCCACCGAAGGCGTAGTTGGTCGACAGCACAACGTCCACCTTGGCCTCGCGGGCCGTATGGGGGATGTAGTCGAGGTCCAGCTCCGGGTCGGGGTCGTGCAGGTTGCGCGTCGGCGGCAGCACGCCGCTGGTGATCGCCTGGATGCCGGCGATGGCCTCGATGCCGCCGGCCGCGCCGA
>CAYXJZ010000103.1:0-2665 GCA_964465355.1 uncultured bacterium
CCATCTCCTCCACCAATCGCTTCGGGGCGACGACCCGGTAAGCGTCCTGCACGTGCTCCGCCAGCTGATCCCAGTCCAGATCCGGCACGTCGAGGTAGACCCCCAACCAGCCCCGATGGCCGACGTAGGGAGGCCGGAAGTAGCGCTCAGGGAAGTTGGTCGTGTACGCGAGCTGGGCCTCGGGCGGCGCCGCGCACCAGAAACCTGGACGAGCATCGTGGTGGCCGGTCGACCAGTTCACGAAGGTCTTCTTGTCGCGGACGAACCAGGTTGGCATGCCGTGGCTGAGGCGCTCGGTGACCTCAGGCAGGGCCAGGCAGAGCCGGCGCAATCGGTCGAGCGAGGCGTCCATGGCCCGAGTGTGGCATGGGCGTGCGGAGCGCGCAGGCAGGTCAGCTCATCAGGCAGCCCAGCCGCCATCGAGCAGCTCGCGCGTCTCCTCGACGGCGACCTCCCAGATGCGCAGCATCTCCTCGTCCGGTCTCTGGTACAGCCCGGCGTAGTTGCCGTCGCCCAGCACTGGGCGCAACTCGTCCGCGGAGAGCTGGCGCAGCCGGTTCGTGTCAACCGCTGCCTTCTGCCCCTCCGGCATCGGCACACCCGCCAGCCTGGTCCAAGGGAAGTTCTCCATCCAGGAGGCGTGGGAGGCGACCGGGTCGGTGGCCTGCACCGCCGCCCACACCCTCTCGCTCTTCCACCAGTCGTGCAGCCGCAGTCGCACGCCCGGCCGCCGCGACCCCCACTCGTAGAGCTGGGCCAGCACCGGCGAGTTGCCGCCATGGCCGTTGACGATCAGGATCCGCCGGAAACCGGCGTCCACCACGCTGTCCAGGATGTCGGAGACCAGCGCGTCGTAGGTGGCGGGCCGGAGGCTGACGGTGCCTGGGTAGGCCCGGAAGTAGGGCGCCATGCCGTAAGGGAGGACCGGGAACACCGGCACGCCGAGCGGCTCAGCCGCCTCGGTGGCCAGCCGCTCGGCCAGGATGCTGTCGGTGGCCAGGCTGAGGTAGGCGTGCTGTTCGGTGCTGCCAAGGGGCAGGACGGCTCGGTCGTCGTGCCGGGCACGCGCCTCGACCTGCATCCAGTTCATCTCGCTGATCTTCATGCTGCTCCTTCTTGCCGCCCCGATGGTTGCGGCACGTTGACGGTTGGCATCACGGCCTAGGACCCGCATCACCTATCCAACATCCAACAGTTCACGTACTTCGTCGATGGCCACGTCCCAGAGGCGCTGGGTCTCATCATCCGGTGGCTGCTTGAAGTCGATGTAGGCCAGATCGTCCGCCAAGCGATCCTTCGGCTCGTTGTAGGGCCGCCGCGACCACCCGATCGTCGGTGGCCACTTCCGCAGCCTCTTGTAGGCGATGCCTACCAACCGGATCCAAGGGTGGGGGTCCATCCAGTCGAGGTGCCACGGCACAGGATCCGCCGCCGCCAAGGCGGCCCGCAGCTTGGGGCCCTGCCACCACTGGTGCACCTTCAACTGCAGGTGGGGCCGCCTAGAGCCCCAGTCCCTGAGCAGGTCGGGCACGGGGGAGCCTGGGTACTCCCCATGCAGGACCAACACGCGTCGGCGATCACGTGTGTAGGAGTCGAGGCTGCGGTCGACCTTCGCGATGTCGAGCCCGGCACCCTGCCGGTAGGGCCGACCGTGGGGCGCCCACTCGTCACACCGGATGATGTCAACGGACAGGTCCCACGGCTTGGCGGCGAACAACGCCAGCGCCCAGCTCATGACGCCATCGATCGTCATGCTGCCAGGCCGGCGATCCTCGGGGGAGGCGCTGTACAACACCAGGATCGCCCAGGCGTCCTTCAGCCCACCTGCCTCTGCCTGCTCCCCAGGCCTTTCCATGACCTTCATCCGACGCCCCTCCGTGCCAAGAGGCTACCAAGGTCCTACACTCTGCTCCATGTACCAACCGCCCCACTTCCGCGAGGACCGCCTGGAGGTACTGCAGGAGCTGGTCCGCGCGCATCCGCTCGGCCTGCTGATCAGCGCCGGTCCAGGCGGCCTGATGGCCAACCCCATCCCCTTCGTCCTGGATCCAGGGTCGCCGACGCTGGGCCCCCAACGCCAGTTGGGGCTCCTGCGCTGCCACGTGGCCAAGGCCAACGAGCAGTGGCGCGAGTTGGAGGCGCTGGACGAGTGCCTGGTGGTCTTCCAGGGCCCGCAGGCCTACGTCACCCCCTCCTGGTACGCGACCAAGCGCGAGACCGGCAAGGTGGTGCCCACCTGGAACTACGCCACCGTCCATGCATGGGGCAGGCCTGTCGTGACCCACGACCCGGCATGGCTGCGTCGACAGATCGACGACCTCACCGACCTGCGGGAGGGCCGGCTCCCGAAGCCATGGGCGGTGAGCGACGCGCCCGACGCCTTCGTCGCATCGCAGATGAAGGGCATCGTCGGCATCGAGATCGAGGTCGTGCGCAGCGAAGGCAAGTGGAAGATGAGCCAGAACCGCAACGAGGCCGACCGCCAAGGGGTGGTCGAAGGCCTGAGCGCCCACGGCGGACAGGATGCCGATGTCGGCACGCTGGTCCAAGCCTCCGGAGAGGACCAGCGTCCTTGACCTGGACCCTTGCCCGCTGCGCGAGTGGGTGGCGGCACATCTGGCCAAGCAGGGTCTGAAGGTCGACGCCGCGCAGGTGCTCATCACCA
>CAYXJZ010000103.1:2765-10384 GCA_964465355.1 uncultured bacterium
GCAGGCCTTCGCGCCCTACGAGCCGGAGCTGCTCCCGGTGGCCGGCGACGACGAGGGGCCCACCGTCGAGGGCTTGGCCAAGGCCAAGGGAGCGCGGTTCCTCTACATGCTGCCCAGCTTCCAGAACCCCACCGGCCGCTGCCTCCGCGCCACGCGCCGCGAGGCTCTGATGCCCGAGTGCCCGCGTCTTGGCCTGCCGGTGCTGGAGGACAACCCTTACGGCGACCTCTGGTACGACGAGCCGCCGGCTCCTCCGCTGGCAACCCTCGCCCCCGACGGTGTGCTGTACCTTGGCAGCTTCTCGAAGGTGCAAGCGCCCGGCCTGCGGCTGGGGTACCTGGTCGCGCCGACCAAGCTCTTCCCCAAGCTGCTGCAGGCCAAACAGGCCGCCGACCTGCACACGCCCGGATTCAACCAGCGCGTGGTCTTCGAGGTCATCAAGGACGGCTTCCTCGACCGCCACGTACCTACCATCCGTGCCCGCTACCGGACGCACCGCGACGCGATGGCCACGGCCCTTGAGCGTTACATGCCCGCCGGAAGCCGTTGGCAGCTGCCGCGAGGCGGCATGGTGCATACTCATCGCATGGCCGAGAACAAGACCAAGCCGACGGGGGTCTCCCCCCAACAGTTCGTCGACGAGGTCGAGCATCCGCGACGACGGGAAGACGCCAAGGTCCTGCTCGAGCTGATGACGGAGGTCACAGGCCAGCCGGCCGTGATGTGGGGACCGACCATCGTCGGCTTCGGCCTGCACCACTACATCTACGACTCGGGCAGGGAAGGCGACACGGCCAGCGTCGGCTTCTCGCCGAGGAAGGCGAGCCTGGTGCTCTACGGACTCCACGAGGCGCCAGGCAGCGCGGAGCTGCTGCCGAAGCTTGGCAAGTTCAAGAGCAGCGTCGCATGCCTGTACGTCAACAAGTTGGACGACATCGACCTGGACGTGCTCAGGGAGCTGACCCGCTTGGGCTACGCGCACAACTCGGGCACCTTCAAGAGCGCCGGCCGGCGTTAGCCGCCCGCGGGGACCGAAGCCGCCACCGGGGACCCGCTGTTCGACCTGCAGACACCATCAAGGCTAGGGCGTGCGCCGCCGCAGGGTCAGGGCACCCAACAGCACCGCCGCCAACGAGAACGCCACCACCACGGCCATGTGGAAGGCGGCACGGCCCAGATCGTCGCCTGCCACCGCGCCGTTCACCGCTTCGATGGCATGGCTCAGGGGCAGGTAGTCGGAGAGCAGCTGAAGCGGTTGCGGCATCCGCTCGCGCGGCATGAACAGGCCGCCGAGCAACAGCTGCGGGAAGACGAAGGCCGGCATGAACTGCACCACCTGGAACTCTGTGGCCGCGAAGGCGCTGGCGAACAGGCCGAGGGTGGTGCCAAGCACCGCGGCCAGGATGGCCATGAGGTAGAGCAGGCCTAGCGAGCCCGTGACCTCGAAGCCGCACACCACGATGGCGAAGGTCACGGCGATGGCCGTCTGGAGCGCGGCAAGCAGGCTGAAGGCGAGCGCGTAGCCGAGGATGAAGTCCAGCTTGTTCAGCGGCATGGAAAGCAGGCGCTCCAAGGTGCCCGAGCGGCGCTCCCGCAGGGTGGTGATGCTGGCGATCAGGAACATGACGACGAAGGGGAACAGGGCCAGCATCGCGGGGCCGATCTGCTGGAAGCCGCCAAGGTCGGAGAACAGCCAGGCCACCAGCCCGACCAGCAGGCTGGGCACCACGAACAGCAGGGCCACGGTGCGGCGGTCGTGGCGGACCTGATCGAGCACCCGCGTGGCGGTGGCCAAGGTCACCCTGGCGTTCATGCCGCCACCCCTGCCGAGGCCTCGACCAAGGCGATGAAGGCCTCCTCCACCGACGGCGCGCCGGTCCGTTCCAGCAAGGCAGGCAGCGAGGCGTCGGCCAGGATGCGCCCCGCCCGCATGAGCAGCAGCCGGTCGCAACGCACCGCCTCGTCCATGACGTGGCTGCTGACCAGGATGGCGAGGCCGTCGTCGGCCAGTCGGCGGAAGAGTTCCCAGAGGTCCCGGCGCAGCAGCGGGTCGAGGCCGACCGTCGGCTCATCCAGCACCAGCAGCTTGGGCGATGCCAGCAGAGCGATGGCCAGCGATACCCGGCTGCGCTGGCCGCCGCTGAGGCGACTGACGACGACGTCGCGGAAGCCAACCAGGTCCACCTCTTCGATGAGCCGTGCGGCCTGGTCAGGGAGGGCGCCCAGCACCTTGGCGAAGTAGCGCAGGTTCTGAGCGACCGTCAGATCGTCGTAGACGCTGGCCGCCTGCGTCACGTAGCCCACCTGTCCACGCGCTGCCTTGCTGCCTGCCACCTCGCCGAACACCGTCACGCTGCCTCCCTCGGTGCGCTGCACCCCGACCAGGGACCTCATCAACGTCGTCTTCCCCGATCCGGATGGACCGAGCAGGCCCGTCAGCTCGCCTGCCCGCAGCTCCAGGTCGAGGTCGGCCAGGACGGCGCTGCTGCCACGACGCACGCTAAGCCCCTCGACTCGCACCACCGCACTATTCATCATGCGATGAATTATGGTGCTCTGCCATCTGCCTGTCAATCCCCTGCTCGCCCAGAGGCCCCGTCAGGTAATGCTGCAGGACGGGGCCGACCCGCTCCACCAGCGTCTCTGCCGGCACGCCGGCCAGGTGGGGCAGGGCCAGGACGTAGCGCCCCACGATCACGCCGATCACCTGGCTGGCCACCAACGAGGCCCGTACCTCGGCATCGTCCGACCCCACGGCTCGAGCCACCCTGGCGAAGACCTCCCTGCTCAGGAACTCGCGCAGCAGCGCCGCCCCCGCCCGGTGGCCCAAGGCGCGCCTGAGGATGGCAAGGCCCGGCTTCTGCAGTCTGGGGTCGTCCCAGTGCTGGAGCAGGGTGCGGATCAGGCGAGGCCCCAGGTCGTCGCTTGGTCCTTCGACCAAGGAGGCAAGGATGCGATCAGGCCGCAGCGGGGCCTGCACCGTCTGCGCGAAGAGGTCGGCCTTGTTGTCGAAGTAGTGGTGCACCAGCGCAGGGTCGACGCCTGCCCGCCGCGCCACCGACCGCAGGCTGGTCGCCTCGTATCCCTCCGCCGCGAACTCCTCGGTCGCCGCTGCGAGGATGGCGGCCCGGCGGTCCTTGGCCTCGGCCCGAGGAGGCCTGCCGCGACGTCGGGGCTTGGCTGGGGGGTCGGAGGGCATGGCAGGAGCCTAAACCGGCGAGTGGCCGGGCGCGCGATCTCGGTGCGGACCAGGCTCCATGCCGCCGCGCCAGGTGCAGGCGAGACCATCCGCTACCAGATGCCGACGATCACCTTGCACGGCAAGTACCTGGTCTACTTCGCAGCCTGGAAGCGCCACATCGGCCTCTACCCCATCCCGAGGCTGGGCGAGGCGCTTGAGGCGGAGATCACGCCTTACCGGGCGGCGAAGGACACCGTGCGGTTCCCGCTCAAGAAGCCGCTACCCTTCGAGCTGATCGAGCGGCTGGTGGCGGCCTTGGTGGCAAGGGCGGCACCTGCGGGCACGCACCCACCTGGGCCCGCCCGCTAAGCCGCACCCTCGAGTCCGAGCCCAAGCGCCGGCGCCACCAGCTCGGCGGTGAGCTCCAAGGAGCGCAGCACCAACTCGGCCGGTGGATCCACCGAGTGCACCTGGATCGCCACGTCGGTGGCCTCGCGTAGCAAGGGATCTCGTCTCAACGCGGCAACCACCTGCTCCGGCGTGCCTGCCACCGTGTCGGTGACCCGCAACAGCTCCTCCAACGAGTCGTCCTCCGGCGCGCCACCCATGGGCTCGCGGCGTAGCAACGCGCGGCGCAGCCCGACCTCGGTCCAGCGCTCGGCCTCCTCGGCTTCATCGGCCACGAACAGCGTGCGTGACGCGAGGATGCGCGGCGCCACGCCAGGAGGCAAGGCCTGGAGATAAGCGTCGACGACGGGGAGCTGGATCTCGGCCAAGCTGGCGCGCGGCCGTCCTTCCGGCCGCGGTTGGGTGCGCGAGAGCATCAGGCCGTCGCCGGCTGCACCTGCGCGACGACCGCCCTCCACCGAGAAGGTGGCCTGCCAGATGCGTTGGTCCAGATGCGGTGCCGACGGGTAGACAGGCAGTTCCTCCCCACCGCGCAGGGCTAGCCGAAGGCGCGCCAGCTTCTCGCCGAAGATGGGGCCGCGTTGCTGCGGATCGAGGCCGAATCGGACGAAAGCGCTTGGCGTGCCGCCGGTGCCTAGACCCAGCTCCAGCCGCCCGCCACTCAGCAGGTCGAGCACGGCGGCGTCCTCGGCCACGCGGATCGGATCCTCCAGCGGCAGCACCACCACACCTGTGCCTAGACGGATGCGCTGGGTATGGGTGGCCAGGTGCGCCAGGAAGACCAGTGGCGAAGGCAGGCCACCCTCCGCTGCCGAGAAGTGGTGCTGCGCCACCCAGGCCGCGTGGAAGCCCAGCCGCTCGGCCGAGCGAACCTGCTCGGTGGCGATGCGGTAACGCTCAGCAGCGGGGACGTCGTCGAGCAGGCGAGAGAAGAAGGCGAGGCGGGGGCGTTGGGGGAGCATGGGTAGGTGGTGGATATATCATGTCAACGATCTGACCGCCGGGTGCTGGCGATTCGGCAGTGCGCCGTCCTCGGGATCGAATCACACAGTGACCGTCAGTCCTCTGCCGTGTCGCCGACTCAGGTTTCCGCCTTGAAGTTCCTGCCCAGGTCGTCACCGAGCCCGAAGTAGTGCCGGAACACGTAGAACAGCGGCCTCCAGTGCTGAGTATCGATGTGCTGCGTGCCGGGAACGACCACCTCGCGATGGGCGTGGACGCGAACCACGCGTGTCTCGACGATCAGGTGGGCCGCACCCTGCTCCGCCGTCGCCATGGCCTGCTCGCCGTAGGCGCCGACCAGCTCGGCTTCGAGCTGCAGCGGGCATTCCTGGATGCGAGGCGGCTGCACCAGCTCGGAGGCGAGGCGGGTGAAGCCGCCCAACGCGAACTTGTCGGCGACATGCTCATAGCCGGCGTCGGCTTTGTAGGCCGGAACCGGGTCCCGGCCGGTGGTGCGCGCGATCCGCTCCACCTGCGGCCACAACGCAGCCGAAGGCAGGTTCAGAACGCAGGCCCCATCGCGCAGCAGGTTCTCTGCGCCTTGGCCGGCGGAGCCAAGGCCGAGGACCACCCGGTCACCGAGGGCCCAAGCCGACGACATGGGGGTGATGTTGGCAGCACCGGAGGGGTTGAGGGTGGTCATGAGGACGACGGGCGTGCCGAAGTACAGCACGGAGGGGCGGATGGTCAGGTGCTCGGGCGTGGCGACTTGTGGGTGGGGAGTCGATGACAAGGGCATGTCCTTCCAGTCGGCTGCTGGTGTAGGGAGCCGGGACGGACGCAGGCTAAGGCGGTGGCAAGCGGGATCGTTTCACGGGCCGGTGTAGGGGCGTCGGGACGCCTGCCATCACCTCCCGCCGACAGAGTTCTCTGCCGTCGAGCTCATGGGGGGTGGGGGCCGGCGCCTCCGCGGCCTACAGGTATAGGTCCGGTCGACTGATCTCCATCTGTCTCTCGGGTCGGCTCAGCGGGGTGAAGCCGAACTGCCGATAGAGGCCGTGCGCGTCCTGGGTGGCCAGGGTGAAGCGCCGCAGGCCCTGCAGATCTGGATGGGCGACGACGGCCTCGATGAGGCGCTTGCCCAGACCACGGCCGCGATGCTCCTCAAGAACGTAGACGTCGCACAGGTAGGCGTAGGTCGCCCGGTCGCTGATCACCCTGGCGAAGCCCACCTGCTCCTGAGCATGGAAGAGACCGAAGCACAGCGATCCGAGGAAGGACTTGGCGACCAGGTCCCTCGGGATGCCGGTGGCCCAGTAGGAGCGCGTCAGGTAGGCGTGGACGGCATCGACGTCCATCGCCGATGGGTCGGTGGAGATGCGGTAGCCCTGGTCACGCGGCTCGGTGTCATTCATGGGCGGATGCTACATCCACGCTAGGCCGCCTGCCGCCAACGCAGGCCGATCTCCTGCTCGAGCGCGCGCTGCCCCTCCACCGTCAGGTGCAGCGCCCTGCCCTCCCCGCGCAGCACCCAGCCCAGCTCGAGCGCCCTTCGCAGCAGCTCTGCGCCCAAGGTGCCGGCCAGGTGCGGGCGGCGTTCGCTCCAGTCGAGGCAGGCGCGGGCGAAGGCGCGCTTCCCTCGCCGCAGCGCCGGCAGGTCCACGCCGATCCCGGCGAACCAGGCCTCCCCGGCCGGCGTGAGGTGGAAGACGTCGGCCGCGGGAACCAGCCAGCCGCGCCCGATCAGGCGCTCGGTGATCTGCACGCCCAGCTCGCCGGCGATGTGGTCGTAGCAGCTGCGCGCTGCCTTCAGTTCGGTCGGCACCCTCGGCCCAGCGGCCCGCACGGCAGGGCTGGTCTGCAGCACCGTGAGCGCCTCCAGCACCCGGGCGACCTCGGGCCCCGACAGCGCGTAGTAGCGGTGGCGACCTTGGGCGGCCACCTTCACCAGCCCGCCCGCAAGCAGCTGCGTCAGGTGGTTGCTGGCGGCCTGCGGCGAGGCGTTCGCGGCGCGGGCCAGCTCCCCGGCTGTGCGGGCGGCGCCGTCCATGAGCAGGCTCAGCATGGTGGCGCGGGTGGGGTCGGCGATCAGGGCGGCGACGCCGCTCACCGGGGGTGTCTCGTGCATGGGATCAGCCTAAGGGTGGAGGCGGGGCGGACGTTACAGGCCAGCATGAAGCGTCTGGGCTACTTAGCGATGGCTGTGATGACGGAGCGGGCCCAGCGCTCGACGCGCGCGCCGTAGCCGTCGACCCCGCCGGCCAACACGTCGGTCGCGACCATGGGCCAGCGATCCACTTGCCAGTCGGGAACCGGCTCGTCGCCCCTCCTGGTCACGCGGCCGGCCTGCTTGGCCGCATACCGCGCCCGGCGACGCAGGTCTTCGATGGTGGCTCGTCCCTCCAGGGCATCGCAGACCGCGGAGACCAGCCCATCCGCGGTCTCCTGCGTGTGACCCATGCCCGCCGGATGCTGCAGGCCATAGGTCGCCACCAGGTAGAAATGCGGGAGCAAGCCGGGGCCGCCAGGGATCTCGGACTCCAGGGCAAGCAGCGCATGGAGGTTGGATCGACAGTCGGCGCCGGGCGGCACCTGGGCGCCGCACTCGGGGCAACGTTCGTCGGCGTCGTCGTGCATAGGGGTGATCCTAGCAGGGCCCTCTGGCCTGCCGGGTCGTGCCCGCCCCCATCTTCCAGGCAGCGGTGAAACGATGGGCTCGACCGGGTGGCTAGGCTCAAACCCATGATGGCCGTCATCTTCGAGGTCTGGCCTGCCGAAGGCCAGCACGACCGCTACCTTGACCTGGCCGCCCGACTGCTCCCGGAGCTAGAGCGGGTCGACGGCTTCTTGTCCATCGAGCGCTTCCAGAGCATGAGCGCACCTGGCAAGGTCCTCTCCCTCTCCTTCTGGCGCGACGAGGCCGCCGTGCAGGCCTGGCGCAGCGCCGAAGCGCACCGCGCCACGCAGGCGCTCGGCCGCAGCGAGGTGTTCAGGCACTACCGTCTGCGGGTGGCCGAGGTACGCCGTGACTACGGGATGGATGATCGGGAGCAGGCGCCGCGCGACAGCAGGCGGCGGCATGGTTGAG
>CAYXJZ010000104.1:0-4157 GCA_964465355.1 uncultured bacterium
CGCAGGTGCTGGCGCATGGCGTTGATGGCGTTGAAGGTCTGGATGCAGGCGTCCAGCGCGTTGATGCCGAGGTGCGGCGCCGAGGCGGCGTGGGCGGCGCGGCCGTGGAAGCCCATGGTCAGGCGGGTGGCGGCCAGGGCGCCGCGGTTGGTCATGGTGCGCGAGCCGGGGTGGAACATCATGGCCGCGTCGACGCCCTCGAAGACGCCGGCCCGCAGCATGATGATCTTGCCGCCGCCACCCTCCTCGGCAGGGGTGCCGATGACCAGCAGCTCGCCGCGGTCGGCCTGCAGGCTGCGCCGCAGGGCGCGGGCGGCGCCGAGGGCGGCCCCGCTGATGAGGTTGTGGCCGCAGGCGTGGCCTAGGCCGGGCAGGGCGTCGTACTCGGCGATGAGGGCCACACGCGGGCCGCCGGGACCGAAGCGGTGGCTGGCCACGAAGGCCGTCTCCAACCCCGCCACGCCACGTTGCACCTCGAAGCCGGCCGCTGCCAGCGCCTCCGCCAAGGCGGCGGAGGACCGGTGTTCCTCGAAGGCCGTCTCCGGATGGGCGTGGATGTCGAGGGCGAAGGCCTCCAGCTCGCTCATCTGCTCCTGGATGGCGAGGGTGAGCGGTTGGGGCAGTCCTGCGGTCGGGCTCATGGCCGTGGCCGCCGAGCGGATCGCGCGGTCCTGTCGTTCGGTACTGGGTCGAGCATGGACGGGGCCTCCCACCACGCACCCGTTGCGCTAGATGCAACGTCGTTGCGAAATTGATATGCTGGCAGTGAACACCATGAGCGCCCCGGCTGTCAACGCCGACCACCGACGCTCGGAGGGGACGGATCCATGGCACATCGGGACGGGGTCGCCGCCGTCGACCGCGCGCTGTCGCTGCTGGAGGCCTTCGACGACGGTTCGCCGGTCCTTGCCCTGGCCGAGCTATCGCGGCGCACGGGGCTGATCAAGAGCACCGTGCTGCGGCTGGCGGCTTCGCTGGAACGGGGCGCCTTCCTGCAGCGGCAGGCCGACGGCGCCTACCGGCTCGGCCCTGCGCTCTTCCGCCTCGGCGCCCGCTACCAGTCGCATTTCCAGCTGGCCGATCACGTCATGCCGGTGCTGAAACGGCTGGCGGAGGAGACCGGCGAGAGCGCCTCGATCTACGTGCGGGAGGGCGACCGGCGCATCTGCTTGCACCGCGTGCACTCCATGCAGCACCAGCTGCTGCACTTCCTGCGGGAGGGCACCGAGTTCCCCTACACCACCGGCGGTTCCGGCAGGGTCATCGCCGCCTTCACCGACGAGGACGGCGATCCGGATGTGCGTCGGCGCATGGTGGCGCGTTCGGTGGAGGGCCGCACCATCCTGCAGACGGCGGCGGTGGCGGCGCCGGTCTTCGGTCCAGACGGCGCCTTCCTCGGCGCCCTCAGCCTGGCCGGGCCATCGGTGCGTTTCACCGACGAGGCCCTGCCTCGTCTGGAGGCCGCCGTGCTGCGGGCCGCGTCCGACGTGACCCGCTCCTTAGGCGGGCCCGTGGCGCGCTACCGCCTTCCAGACGCCAGCTAGGCCACCGGCCACACGCTCGCCCCCGCCGGGCGGCCGGCCGACGAGCGGCTGGACTAGGATGGGCCATGACCCACGATCTGGCGGTGGCCCCGCCTACGAGCAGCACGGCCCCCCTGGCGCGCATCCGTGACGACTTCCCCTCGCTGGCCAGCGGCTTCGCCCACTTCGACGGGCCGGGTGGCACGCAGACCCCGCGGCAGGTGGCCGAAGCCATCGCGGCCACCCTGATGGGACCGCTCTCCAACCGCGGTTCAGGCAGCCCATCCGAGCGCAACGCCGAGGCGGTCGTGACCGCCTTCCGGGCGGCCATGGCTGACTACCTCGACGCCGACCCTGCCGGCATCGTCTACGGCCGCAGCGCCACCCAACTGACCTACGACGTGGCCAGGACGCTGGCCAAGGGCTGGGGGCCGGGCGACGAGGTGGTGGTGACCCGCCTCGACCACGATGCCAACGTCCGGCCATGGGTGCAGGCCGCCGAGGCCAAGGGCGCCACCGTGCGCTTCGCCGACTTCGATGCAGACAGCGCCGAACTGCGACTGGAGCATGTCGAGGCGGTGCTGTCACCACGCACGCGGTTGGTGGCCCTGACGGCGGCCTCCAACCTGCTCGGCAGTCGGCCCCCCGTGCGTGCCATCGCCCAGGCGGCCAGGGCCGTCGGCGCGCTGAGCTACCTCGACGCGGTGCATGCGGCCGCCCACGCTGCGCTGTCGCTGCCAGCCCTTGGCGTGGACTTCCTCGTCTGTTCTCCCTACAAGTTCCTTGGGCCCCACTGCGGGGTGCTGGCGGCCGCACCCGAACTGCTGGACACCCTGCCCTTCGACAAGCTGCTCCCGGCCACCGACCGGGTGCCCGAACGCTTCGAGCTTGGCACGCTGCCATACGAGACGATGGCGGGCGTCACCGCCGCGGTGGACTACCTGGCTGGCCTCGCCCCGGCCGAAGAGACAGCGAACCCCGAGGCAGCGATCCCCGAGCGCGATGGCGCCATGGCCGTCCGCCGCCGTCGGTTGGAGAACGCCTTCCATGCGATCGAGGCGCACGAGGACGGTCTGCGCCACCACATCGAGGCAGGCCTGGCAGCACTGCCAGGCCTGCGATCGTGGTCGCGTGCGGCGGATCGCACCCCCACCCTGTTGGTGACCTTCGATGGGCGCGATGCATCGTCCGTCTACCGGTCCCTGCTGGAGCGCCATGTGCTGGCGCCGGCCGGGTCCTTCTACGCCCTGGAGGCCTCGAGGCGCTTGGGCTTGGGGGAGGCCGGTGGTCTTCGTGTCGGCCTCGCCCCTTACAACACCCTGGCCGAAGCGGACCGGCTGCTCCAAGGGCTGAGCGAGGTGTGCGGGACGGTCAGTGGGTGACGGCCACGTCCTCGCCTTCGGCCTCGAAGGCCATGACGCGCTCCTCGGCCATCTCGCGGGTGATGCCGTACACCTCTTGCACCTTCTCGATGAGCGCCTCGCGGATGCCGGCCACTTCCTTCACGTCGCTGTCGCTCAGGCGATCGAAGCGCTGCTTGAGCCGTTCGACCAGGTCATGGCTTCCCATCGTGAGCCTGCGGTCGCCTAGGTTCCTTTCGCTTCGCTTCTCGGTGTGCATGCCGGTCTCCTTCCGGATCCACGGGGGCCACCGGCGCGAGCAGCGCTCGGCTTGCGGACGAAGCACGTTCCCTCGCGGGTCCTGAGACGAGCCTAGGTCGGCAAGGTGAACGTCAGCGACGATTCACATGGGTAGGCTTAGCGGAGCATGAGAGCCAGGCCGCCCCAGCCATGCACCCACCGGCCCCGGTAGGAAGGACCTCCGCCATGGACATCCCCCGCATCCCCATGAACGACGGCCACGCCATCCCCCAGATCGGCCTCGGCACCTGGCCGCTGGACGACGCCAAGGTGGAGGCGGTGGCCACCGACGCCATCGAGGCCGGCTACCGCCACATCGACACCGCCGTGCGCTACGGCAACGAGTTGGGTGTCGGCCGTGCGCTCGCCCGTAGCGGCCTGCCCCGCGACCAGCTCTTCGTCACCACCAAGCTCGACGGTGACTTCCAAGGCGATGACCGGGCCGTGGATGGGCTGGCGCACTCCCTGGAGCGCCTTGGCCTCGAGCAGGTCGACCTGCTGCTCATCCACTGGCCACTGCCGCAGCGTGACCTCTACCTCTCGACCTGGCGGACCTTCGAGCGCTTGCAGGCGGCCGGCCTTGCCCGCTCCATCGGGGTGTCGAACTTCAAGCCCGACCACCTCAGGCGGCTGATGGCGGAGACCGAGGTGGTGCCCGCGGTCAACCAGATCCAGCTCAACCCCTACGTCGCCCAGCCCGACCACCGTGCGTTCCACGAGGCGCATGGCATCGTGACGGTGTCATACAGCCCGCTCGGCAAGGCGGGGGAGTTGCTGCGTGAGCCGCTGCTGGTCGAGCTGGGCCGCAAGTACGGCAAGACGGCGGCGCAGGTGGTGTTGCGCTGGCACCTGGAGCTTGGCCTGGTGGCCATCCCCAAGTCGGCGGATCCGGAGCGCCTCCGTCAGAACCTGGATGTCTTCGACTTCAGCCTCGCTCAGGAGGAGGTCGCATCCCTCAGCGCCCTTGACCGTGGGGACGGGGTGGATTCGGACG
>CAYXJZ010000104.1:4257-10177 GCA_964465355.1 uncultured bacterium
CGACGTGTCGAAGAATCACTGGAACATCGACAGGTGGAGTGGGACCTAGGCCACCCGCGCCAGGGCCCTCCCCAGCCGCCCCGCGCCCTCGTCGATCAGCTCAGCGCTCACGTTCAACATGGGCGCGATGCGCATGACGTTGCCGTAGCGTCCGCCCTTGCCGATCAGCAGGCCCTCCTCGCGCGCGGCCCTGAGCAGGGCGTCGGCGCGCGCCGCGTCTGGCTCCTGGCTGCCCGGCTTCACCAGCTCGATGGCCTGCATCAGCCCCATGCCGCGCACGTCACCGATGAAGGGATGCTGCCCGGCCAGGCTCTCCAACGCCGCCCTCAGGCGGGCGCCCTGCGCCTCGGCGTTCTCCCACAGCCGGTGTTCCTCGATGTAGCTGATGGTGGCGTAGGCCTGCGCCATCGACACGGGGTTGCCGCCGAAGGTGGAGAGCGTGAGGCCCTTGACCGACTCGGCCACCTCGGGGGTCATGACCGTGCAGCCCACCGGTGCGCCGTTGGCGATGCCCTTGGCGAAGGTGATGACGTCGGGCTCGACGCCCCAGTGCTCGATGCCGCACCAGTGCTTGCCCGTGCGGCCCCATGCCGTCTGCACCTCGTCGATGATGAGCAGGCCGCCGGCCGCGCGCACCAGCGGCAGGATGCGCTTGAAGTAGTCGCGCGGCACCACCGCGAAGCCTCCGACGCCCTGGATGGGTTCGGCCATGAAGGCGGCGATGCGGCCGTCGGTGCAGGTGGCGAGGAAGTCGGCCAGGTCCTCCACCAGGAAGTCGAGGTAGGCCTCCTCGCTCATGCCCTCCGGACGGCGGTAGAGGTTGGGGCTGCGCACGTGCTTGAAATGCCCGTCGTAGACGCCGCCCTGGCGCCAGTTGGCGTGACCGGTGGCGCCCATCATGGCCGCGCTGCGGCCGGAGTAGGCGTGCCGCAGCGAGATGACGTCCTGGTGGCCGGTGTGGGCGCGGGCGGCCATGACCGCCATCTCGTCTGCCTCGGTGCCGCTGTTGGTGAAGAAGGAGACCTTGAGGCGACCGGGGGTGAGCTTGGCGATCTTCTCGGCCACCTTGACGGTGATCTCGTTGAGGTAGAGGGTGCTGGTATGGCCGGCCTTGCGCATCTGCGCGGTGGTGGCCTCGACCACGGCCTCGTTGCAGTGCCCCACCGACACGGTGAGGATGCCGCCGAAGAAGTCTAGGTAGCGCTGGCCGGCGGTGTCCCACAACCAGTCGCCCTTGGCGTGGTCGACGGCAAGGGGTTGGTCGCCGTAGTACAGCATGCGGCTCTGCACGGGGAGCAGGAACTCCTGCTGGCGGCGGAGCAGGTCCTGGGCGGTGTCCTGCACGGGCTCCTGGGTGGCGAAGCTGGTGGCCATGGTGATCCTCCTGGTGGGCCCACCATACTCGCTGCCCGTCCCCTGTGACCTGGTAGCTTGGCGCCAAGAAGAGAAGCCCCATCCAGCTCGCCGCCTTGGAGGCCGACATGACGACCCCGCACATCCCGCCGTGGCTCGCAGGACCCGTCCCCGGCATCTCTGCCACCTTGCAGCCGGTGGCCCATGCCCTGCTCCAGACGGTGGAGGAGGCCGAGAGCTTCGTGGCCGGCTTCCCCGATGACAGGCTGTGGGAAGGCCTGGCCGGCCTCGCATCGGTGGGCTTCCACCTGCGCCACATCACCGGTGTCATCGACCGGCTGTTCACCACCGCCCGCGGCGAGGCGATCAGCGACGCCCAGCGGGCGGCGGCCAGGGCTGAAGGCCTGCCACCCCAGGACGGCAGCGCCCAGGGCGGCACCGGCGTCGCCGAGCTGCTGCAGGCGCTGCGCGAGCAGGTCGAGCAGGCGCTCGAGCAGTTGCGGGCCACGCCGGACGCCGTCTTGGGCGAGGTCCGCGAGGTGGGGGCGAGGAAGCTGCCGTCCACCGTCCTAGGCCTGCTCTTCCACGCCGCCGACCACGCCCAGCGCCACACAGGACAGCTGTTGGTCACGGCGCGGGTGTTGCGGCAGGCCTAACAGCTGCGCGCGTCGACGGGCACGGGCCGTTCGGTGGGTGGCCTAGCCGGGAGGCGCGTTCTCAGGCCATCACTCGGCAGCGGCCACTTCTTCCAAACGGTACAAGCCGCCCTGGTAGTCGACCACCAGCAGCTCGCCTTCCTCGTCGAGGCCGAAGCTGGCGATGCTCATGCCGGTGTCGTCCAGCAGCGTGCGCATGGTCCATGCGGTGCCCGCGCCGGTGGCGGCGAAGACCCTGCCGCTGGCGAAGTCGCCGAAGATGTACTGGCCTTGCAGATCGGGCAGGGCTTCGCCGCGGTAGACGTAGCCCCCGGTGACCGAACGACCCAAATCGGCGGCGTGCGTGTAGGTGATGACGGGCGCCACCATGCCGCTGGCGTCGCAGCCGCTTGGCGGCGTGTAGCAGCGGTCGCCTTCCATGATCGGCCAGCCCAGGTTCTGGCCGCCCTGCGCGATGGGCAGCCGGTTCACCTCCTCCACCGAGTTCTGGCCGACGTCGGCGATCCACAGCGCGGCGCCGGTGGGGTCGAAGGAGAAGCGCCATGGGTTGCGCAGGCCGTAGACCCAGATCTCGTCACGGTTGCCTTCGACGCCGACGAATGGGTTGTCGTCAGGCGCTTGATAAGGAGCCTCGCCTTCGATGTCCAGGCGCAGGATGGCACCGTGCAGCCTGCCCATGTCCTGAGCCCAGCCCGCCACAGACCCGTCGCCCAACGCCATGTAGAGGTAGTTGTCGGGGCCGAAGGCCAGCTGGCCGCCCTGGTGGTTGGCGTTCTGCTGCGGGACGACAAGCAGCGGGTCAAGGCTCCCGGGGACGACGCTGGCTGCGGAGGGCGGATCGGCCAGCAGCTCGGCCAGCACGCCATCGCCGTCTTGGTTGGTGTAGTGGACGAAGAGGCGACCGTTCTCGGCGAAACCTGGATGGAAGGCCAAGCCAAGGAGGCCAGTCTCATCGGGTTGACCGCTGAGCAGCTCATGGCGGAGGTCGGCGTATGGCGCAGCCTGCAGGCCGTCCGCCGCGCTCCAGACCCGGATCAGGCCGCCCTTCTGCACCACGAAGAGTCGGCCGCTGCCGTCGCCTGCATGCGCGACACCGAGCGGCTGGTCGAGCCCGGTGGTCAGGGACAGCAGGGCCAACTCGGTGGGCTCGGGTTCGGGCTCCGGTTCGGCTGAGCCGCCCAGGCAGGCGGTCAGCAGCAGTGCGATGAGGCCAAGCAGGGCCCAGATCGATAGGGAACGTGTCAAGACGACCTCCGGTGGATGCAGACCCGAGTGAGGTCGGCCATGTCGCATGATCACGTGGCGCCGTCTTAGCATGGTGAGCGTGCTCCGCCGTCTGCGGTCTGCCCAGCCCGTCACCCTTGGAGCACGCTACTACGGCGTCTTCTGGGGCGCCATGGCCTTCTACCACCCCTTCCTCAACGTCTATTTCTCGCAGATCGGCTTCAGTGGCACCCAGATCGGCCTGCTCGCGATGGTGCTGCCGCTGGTCACCTTGGTGGTGTCGCCGCTGGTCGCGCGGCTGGCCGACCTGCGGCGGATGCGGGTGCGCATCCTCGGGGCCTCGGTGCTGGCCTTGGCGCCCACCCTGCTCACCTTCCTGATCCCCCGCAGCTTCATCGGCATGCTGCTGCCCATGGTGCTGCACGCCGTGGTGCGCTCGCCCACCGAGCCTCTGGCGGACGCGATCACCGCCCGCATGGCCAGGGTGCACAGGGTGGACTTCGGCGCCATGCGCCTGTGGGGGTCGCTGATCTGGGCACCGGCGGTGCTGGCCGCAGGCTGGCTGTGGCAGGTCTGGCCGCCTGCCGCCATCTTCGTCCTGACGGCCGTCCTGCTGCTGCCGGCAGCGGCCGCCGCCTTCTCCCTGCCCGAGCCACCCCTGCCGCCGACCTCGGGCCAAGCCAGGCCCTCCTTCAGGGAGATCGGCTGGAACGCGGCCGTGCTCGGCATGGCATCGGCCTCGATGCTGATCGGCATCGGCGTCGGCATGAACGCCACCTTCGTCGGTGTCCATCTCGACCACCTTGGCGGTACCGCCTGGGTGGGCGCCTACTTCGCGGTGACCGCCCTGAGCGAGTGGCCCACCCTGCGGTGGGGCAGTCGCCTCGCCGGTCGCTGGGGGCACATCCGCATGCTGCTGCTCGCCTACGCCGTGTGCGGTCTCGGCTACCTCGGCTACGCCTCCGCCGAGCAGCCATGGGTGCTGGTGGCCTTCAGTGTGATGTACGGCATGGGCTACGGCCTCAACGTGGTGCTCACCGTGCAGATCATCGACCGCATGGCGCCCGGCGCCTGGAGCGCCACCTTGCAGAGCCTGATCATGGGGGTGAGCGTGTTCGGCATCGCCCGGCTGGTGGCCGGGCCGCTTGGCGGCGTGGTCTACGACGGATGGGGGCCGCGGTGGCTGTTCATCCTCGCCGCTGGCTGTTGCCTGCTCGCGTTGATCGCGCTGCTGGCGTCGAGGAAGGCGATCCTGGCGCGCATCGCCGCGGTGGACGAGGCCGAGCTGCAGCCTGCGATCTGACCGCAGGTCGCGGTCTGAGGCTGCTCAGCGGCTCCTTGCCACCAGCCACACCAGCTCCTCACCCGAGCGGATCAGGAAGAGCAGGGCCTTGGCCTCGCCGTCCCCTTCGAACTCCACCCTGGTGCGCGATTCGCCGGCCACCTGTGTCTCCTCGCTGCGCACACGGAAGTAGCCATCGGCGGCCAGGCCGGTCTCCACCTGGTTGAGCAGCGCGGGCGCCAACCTGCTGGCCAGGCCGTTGGCCGTGTAGACCTCCCAGTCGGTCCAGGCATGGGCGTCGGGCACCCTGGCGATGACGGCAGCGGTGCCGCTGCCCATGGCGCGCAGGCTGCCGCTTGGCAAGGAGACCACCGGGTAGAGCTGCGAGGCGATGGCGGTGACCAGGGTCACCTCCACCAGGGTCTGCGCCCTGACGGGGACCAGCAGCGAGGCGGCGAGGCAGAGCCAGGTCAGCAGGATGCGGCCGTTCATGACGGGAGCCTAGCAGCGCCCCTGCCGTGCCGAGGTGGCGGCCTTCACCACAGCCAGCAGGCGGCCCCGTCGGGCAGTGACAGCACCAGTTCGGTGCCTGGTGGCATGGGGTCGGCACCGTCGCGGTCAGGCACGTCCACCCACCAGGCGCCTTCGAGCCCGTCGACCTCCAGCTCGTAGCGCAGGAAGGCGCCGAAGGAGCCACCGCTGCGCACCACGGCCGGGACCTGCCAGCCGCCCCCGGAAGCAGATCGGCCTGGCTGCAGCATGACGATGCGCTCGGGCCGCACCATCACCTGCCCCGAGGCGCCGACGGCCGGCCGGCGCTCGTCCGGCAGGCGCGCCAGCAGCGGTCGCCCCAAGGCCAGCAGCTGCGCGTCTGCATCGCTCGCTGCCTCCACCACCACCGGCAGCAGGTTGGCGTGCCCGACGAAGTCGGCGACGAAGCGGTTGACAGGCCGGTGGTAGACGTCCCCCGGCCGGCCCCGTTGCTGCAGCCTCCCGCGGTCCATCACCGCCACCTGGTCGGAGAGCGAGAGCGCCTCCTCCTGGTCGTGGGTGACGTGGATGGTGGTCAGGCCAAGCTCCCGCTGCAGCGCCTTGAGGTCGGCGCGCAGGCGCAGGCGCAGCTTGGCGTCGAGGTTGGACAGCGGCTCGTCCATCAGCAGCAGCTCGGGCTCGAGGGCGATCACCCTGCCGAGCGCGACACGCTGCTGCTGGCCGCCGCTGAGTTCGTGTGGGTAGCGCCTGACAAGGGCCTCCAGGCCGAGCATCTCCAGCGCCTGCCGGCTGCGACGCCTGCGGGTCTCCGGGTCGCTGCGCCGCATGCGCAGGCCGTACTCCACGTTGGCCTGCACCGTCATGTGGGGGAAGAGGGCGTAGTCCTGGAAGACCATGCCGACGCCGCGCAGGT
>CAYXJZ010000105.1:0-10076 GCA_964465355.1 uncultured bacterium
CTACGACCGCATCACCACCCTCGGACCCCAACCACTCTGGATCGCAGAAGTGGCCAGTGCGCCGGATGGCGGGGACAAGGGTGCTTGGGTGCGCGACATGTTCACCAGTGCCGCCTTCCCGAGGCTGGAGGCCATCGTCTGGTTCGACGAGGACAAGGAAGCCGACTGGCGCCTGACCTCGGATGCCTCGGTGGTGCAGGCGGTCAGGGAGAGCCTGGCGCGCATCGCCTTGGCCGGTCTGCAGTAACCGGCTGGTCTCCAGCGAGCAGCAGCGGTCGCCCCTAGCACGCGCAGCCCTGCCCCACAGCGGTTCGCCTCTTCACACGGCAGCCAACAGGAGCCCTCATCGCAGCGGGCTAACCTCGGCTCAGGCCTGGTCGCTCATCGGCGGCCCAGGTTGGAAGGAGACGAACCATCATGCGCCAACTACCCCTCAGGATCGTCGTGCTCACCCTCGCCACCTTGCTCCTGGCCGCCTTCGCGCTGGCCCAGGTCCCAGCTGACCGGACCGCTTACGAGCTGCCAGGAGACGGTGTCTTCCCCGAAGGCATCGCCTACCACGAGGGCAGCAACAGCGCCTTCGTCAGTGGCGCAGGCTCGGGCGGCATCTACCGCATCGACCTGGCCAGCGGCGAGGTCAGCGAGTTCCTGCCAGCCGGCACCAGGGCCGGCTTCACCACCATCGGCCTGACCACCGACGACCAAGGCCGCCTGTGGGTGGCCGGTGGCGGCAGTGGCAGCGTGTTGGTCTACGACATCGCCAGCGGTGACGAGATCGCCGTGCTGCAGACCCCCGAGGTCGAAGCCACCTTCATCAACGACGTGGTGGTGGCGCCCAACGGCGACGTGTTCGCCACCGACTCCAGCCGCCCTGTCCTCTTCCGCGTACCCGCCGGCACGCTGGACATCGAGGCATGGCTTGACTTCGACGGCACCGTCTTCGAGTACCAGCCCGGCTTCAACGCCAACGGCGTCGAGGTCAGCGCCGACGGCAGCTACCTGTTGGTCGTCTCGGCCTTGACGGGTGCGCTCTACCGCGTCGACGTGGAGAGCCGCGAGGTCGTCGAGATCGCAGTCGAGGGCGGGCCCTTCCCGGGCGGCGACGGCCTCGTGCTCGACGGCCAGACGCTCTACATCGTGCAGAACTCGGCCAACGCCATCCCCGTGGTGAGCCTCAGCGACGACTTCTCCAGCGGTTCGCTGGAGCGTGTCATCGAGGACGCATCCTTCATGACCAACACCACGGCCGCCCTGGTGGGCGACCAGCTGCTGGTGGTGAACGCTCAGTTCGGCGCCATGGGCGGCACGCCAAGCCTGCCCTTCAGCGTGTCGGTGGTGCCTGCCCGCTGATCCTTCGAGCGAGTCGGACCTAGACCTTGACCTAGACCTGCGCCCGGGCTCGACTCGGGCGCAGGTCTAGTCGGTGTCGTAGTCCACGACCACCGGCGCGTGGTCGGAGAGCACAGGCAGGCGTGGGATCTCGTAGGCCCGCGCCTTGCTCGCCCAGCCAGGCGTGGCCAGGTGGTAGTCGATGCGCCAGCCCACGTCCCGCTCGCGGGCACCGCCGCGATTGGACCACCAGGAGTAGATGGCGGTCTCTGGGCCGGCCAGTTCGCGCACCACGTCGCGGTAGCCGCTGGCCAGCAGCTCGCTGACCCAGGCGCGCTCCTCGGGCAGGAAGCCCGAGTTCTTGACGTTGCCCCGCCAGTTCTTGAGGTCGATCTCGTGGTGGGCGATGTTGACGTCGCCGCAGACCAGCACCTCGCGGCCCTGGGCGGCCAGCTCGGTGAGGAAGGGCATGAAGCGCGCCAAGAAGGACATCTTGATGGTCTGGCGCACGTCGCCCGAGGTGCCAGAAGGGCAATAGACGTTGATGATCGTCAGGTCCCCGAAGTCCGTGCGGAGGATGCGGCCCTCTGCGTCGATGTCGGCCTGCCCCATGCCGACGATCACCTGGTCGGGGGCGCGCTTGACCAAGGTGCCGACACCGCTGTACCCAGGCTTCTGCGCGGGGTGCCAGAAGGCCTGGTAGCCCGGCAGCAGGGGCGGGAGCTGCTCGGGTTGGGCCCGCACCTCTTGCAGGCAGATGACGTCGGCGTCGAACTCGGCCAGCTTGTCCATCAGGCCCTTGTTGGCGCTGGAGCGGATGCCGTTGACGTTCAGTGAGATCACACGCATGGCTCAGGCCCCTCCGATGCCCTTGACCAGCAGGTCGATGCCCCGGTCGAGGAGTTGGCGACTGGTGGCGAAGTTGAGGCGGACGAAGCCGCGCCCCATCTCCTCGCCGAAGACCTTCCCGGTGTTGAGCGCCAGGCGCACGTCCTGCAGCAAACGCTCGGATGGATCGTCACCAAGGCTGGTGGCGCGAAGGTCCATCCAGCACAGGTAGGTGCCCTCTGGCATGGAGGCCTTGATCTGCGGGGCCTCGGCGCGAAGGCGGGCCAGCAGGTGGTCGCGGTTGGCCCGCAGGTAGGCGACGACGCCGTCCAGCCAGGCGTCACCCTGCTGGTAGGCGGCCAGGGCGGCCACCTGCCCCAGCACGTTGACCCCAGGCAGGCGGTAGCCGACGACCTGCTTGTAGCGCTCCAACAGGGCTGGGTTCTCGCTGATGAGGAAGGCGACCTTGAGGCCGGCGATGTTGAAGGCCTTGGTGGGGCCGTAGAGGGTGATGGTGCGCTGCCCGACCTCGGGCGACAGCGAGGCGAAGGGGATGTGCTTGCCGTCCAGCACCAGGTCGGCATGCAGCTCGTCGCTGACCACCCACAGCCGATGCTCGAGCACCAGCTCGGCCAGCGCTTCGAGCTCGTCGCGCCTGAAGACGCGGCCGCTCGGGTTGTGCGGGTTGCAGAAGAGCAGCATGCGGGTGGCCGGCGTGATGGCGGCGCGCAGGCCTTCGATGTCGAGCCGGTAGCCGTCGCCGTCGTCCAGCAGGGGGTTCTCGAGGAGTTGCGCGCCCGACTGCTTCACAGCGTCGAAGAAGGGCGGGTAGGCGGGGGTCTGGATGATGACCTGCTCACCTGGCCCGCAGAGCGTCTGGGCGCCGAAGACCAGGCTGGGGATGACGCCAGGCGTCACCTGCACGCTGGCCGCGTCGACGGCCCAGCCGAACCTGCGCTGCAGCCGCTCGGCCACCACCTTGGGCAGTTCGGGCAGAACAGGGTAGCCAAGGCTGCCATGCGTGGCGTGGTCGATCATGGCGTCGCGGATGACGTCTGCCACGGGGAAGTCCATGTCGGCCACCCACATGGGCAACACGTCGGGATCATAGTGGTTCCACTTGACGCATGGCTTGGCGCGCATGCCGGCCTCGGTGACGATGTCGAAGGCCAGGGCGGGGTCGACGGCTTGGCTGAGGGTGGACATGCGGCATGTTACCCAAGCGCCTGTCAGCCGGGCGCAGGCGGCCATACGGGAGGCTGGTAGCCTGCTGCTCATGCGGTTGACGGTGCGCGTACCGGTGTGGGCCGAGGCGGTCATCAACGACCTGAACGACATGCACAGGGACCCGCAGCCGGTGGACGCCTCGAGCGAGCCCGAGCTGGTGTGGGAACTGCCTGACGACGTGCGCTTCGAGTACGCCTTCATCGACCAGGACGGCAAGGTGCGGGCCGACCCGGATGTGGGCGCCAACGGCAGGAGCATCTGGTACCCAGAGGTCAGCGAGGTGCGTGGCCCAGCCTACGTGCCTCACCCGCTGGCCGATCCGCCGAAGGCCGACCCGCCGTGGCCGGTGGTGCGTCACCGCATCCAGTCGGCGGCCTTCGGCGACCTGCGGCGGGTGACGGTGGTCTCGCCGCCCTCAGTGGACGGGCGCGCTGTGGACGGGCAGGCCGTGGATGAGCCGCTGCCGGTGGTGGTGCTGCACGACGGCGTGGTCTACCAGCGACTGGCGCGCACGGCCGAGGTGCTGGCCGCCCTGGTGGCGCAGGGGAGGGCAAGGCCGGCCCACCTTGCCTTCGTCGAGCCGGGTGACCGCGACCGCGAGTACACCTGGGACCCACGGCACCTGAGCTTCGTCCAGGAGGAGCTGCGGCCCTACCTGGAGGCGCACCATGCGGTGGATCGGCGTGCCTACGTGGCCATGGGCCCCAGCCTCGGTGGCCTCGCCTCGGCGACCTTGGCCATGACCTACCCCGGCACCTGGTCGGCGGTGATCGCCCAGGCTGGCGCCTTCCTCGGCACGCCGGACGACCAGCGGCCCTACGGTAGCGAGCGGTCCTGGATCCTGGAGCGGCTGGCTGCCGGTGACGAGCCTGGTGCGCCGCGCTGGCTGCTGGAAGTGGGCACGCTGGATTGGCTGCTGGAGGTGAACCGCGAGCTGCGTGACGTGCTGCGGGCGCGCGGCGCGGAGGTGGTGTACGACGAGCGGGCGGTGGGGCACAACTGGGGCGGGTGGCGGGATGGCTTGCCGGAGCTGTTGGCGGGTGCCTTGCCGGTGGCCGGCCCTTGAGCCGTGGCGGTCCTGCACCGTTTGGCGGCGCAGGAGGTGTGACATGACCGAGGTCCCCCTGATCGATTTCCCCCTGCGCGGCGCCTGGAAGGCCATCCGCTCGCCGGGCCACCACCGCCACGCCTACGACTTCGCGGCCCTCAGAGGGCCTTCGGACGGCCCCTTCGCGGTGCCGATGGCCACGCTGCTGTACGGTCGGCGACCTGTGTCCATCTCCTACAGTTGGGCACAGCCCGTCTTCTCACCGGTGGAGGGCGTGGTGGTGGCTGCTAGGGACGGCTGGCCCGACGAGGAGGGCCTGAACCTGGTCGCCAACGTGGTGAAGGTGTTGTTGGCGGGGTTGTTCCAGGCGAGGAAGCTGCGTGAGGACCTGCGCCACTTCGCCGGCAACCACGTGATCATCGAGTCAGCGTTCGGCCATGTGTTGCTCGCCCACCTGCAGCATGGCTCGATCGAGGTCGATGCCGGCCAGAGGGTCGCCAGCGGCCAGCCGATCGGCCGCGTCGGCCACAGCGGCAACAGTGCGGCCCCTCACCTGCACCTGCAGCTCAACGCCGGCCCTGACCCCCTCACGGCGCCGATCCTGGCCTTCGGCTTCGCGGACGTCGAGAGGTGGACCGCGGATGGTTGGGTGAAGGTGGGCGCGGTGGCACCGGAGAAGGGCTGGGTGCTGCAGTCCTCCCGCGGCTAGCCGCCCTCGGCCCCATGCGACAGCGCGTTGCGCAGCATCTCCCGCACGTGCTCGTCAGCCAGCCGATAGTACACGTGCCTGCCGCTCTTGCGCCCCACCACCAGGTTGGTCTCGCGCAGCGCCCGAAGCTGGTGGCTGACACCAGACTGGCTGATGTCGAGGGCGGTCACCAGGTCGTGGACGCACACCTCGCCTTCGCCCAGCAGGCAGAGGATCTTGAGGCGGGTGGGGTCGGCGAAGCCCTTGAGCTGCATGACCACCCGCTGCAGGACGATCTCGTCGGGCACGGTGCTGACGCCGCTGCAGCGGCAGGTGCCGGTGCAGGTGCAGGCGCTGGTCTGGGGTTCGGTCACGGCGTCGACTCTACGATGCTCCTACCCACGGGTCAGGTGTCCCAACGTATGAGCGAACGTTCATGTATCATGTGCCCATGATCGCCAGCAGCGCCGCCCCCACCCGCCGGGCCTTGCCTGGGCGCCAACCCCCTAAGCGCCTTGGCGTGCCCCTGGCCCTGTGGCCCAGCCTGATCGCCGGCGGCGCCCTGGTCGTGGGCTGGCTGGGCGAGCTGACCGGCGTCCTGCCGCATGTTGCCGCCCTGGTGGCCTACTTCATCGCCTACCTGGCCGGCGGCCACCAGGCCGTCATCCACGCCTACGAGGCGGCCCGCCGCGGCCGCTTCGACATCGACCTGCTCATGGTGGTCGCCGCCCTTGGTGCAGCCGCGCTCGGTGACTACGCCGAGGGCGCGCTGCTGCTCTTCCTCTTCAGCCTCGGCCACGCCCTGGAGCACCTGGCCATGGAGCGGGCGCGCGAGGCGATCAGGGCGCTGTCGGATCTCAGCCCCGACGAGGCGCTGGTGCGCCGGCCGGAAGGGGACGTGCTCATCCCATCGTCCGAGCTGCAGGTCGGGGACCTGGTGGTGGTGCGACCGGGTGAGCGGCTGCCGGCCGACGGCGTGGTGGTCGATGGTCACAGCGCCGTGGACCAGGCGCCGATCACCGGCGAGTCCCTGCCGGTGGAGAAGGGGCCGGGCGACGGCGTCTTCGCCGGCACCATCAACGGCGGCGGAGTGCTGCTGCTGCGCACCAGCAAGGACCCATCGGACACCACGCTGGCGCGGGTCGTCCGCCTGGTCGAGGAGGCGCGCAAGTCCCAGGCGCCCACCCACCGCTTCGCCCAGCGCTTCACCCGGGTGCTCACGCCGCTGGTGCTGCTTGGCGCGCTGGCCATGATCTTCCTGCCACCGCTCTTCGGCATGGAGGCGACGGAGGCCTTCCGCCGCGCCATGCTGCTGCTGGTGGCCGCCAGCCCCTGTGCCCTTGCCCTGTCCACGCCTTCTGCCGTGCTGGCCGGCATCGCCCGCGCCGCGCGCAGCGGCGTGCTGATCAAGGGCGGCGCCTACTTGGAGAGCGCAGGTTCGGCGCGCGTGGTGGTGCTGGACAAGACCGGCACCATCACAGAAGGCCGGCCCCGCCTCACCGACCTGTGGACGCCGGTGGGTGGCGACGCCGAGGAGGCTGAGCTGTTGCGCACGGCGGCTGCGGCTGAGCGGCTCAGCGCCCATCCCCTGGCCGCGGCCGTGGTGGAGGCGGCTGCCCAGCGGCAGTTGGAGGTGCCTGAGGCCAGCGGCTTGGTCTCGCTCACCGGCAGAGGCCTGCGCGCGGAGCTGCACGGCCGGGCCGTCTGGATCGGGAACCCCGCTCTGATGCGCGAGGCCGGCGTTGAACTGGGCGCTGCAGCCCTGGAGCGCAAGGAGGCCTGGGAGGCGGAGGGGAAGACGGTGGTGTGGGCGGCGCTCGGCCACCGGTTGCTCGGCATGCTGGCTCTGCGCGACGAGCCCCGCCCCTACGCCGCTGCCGCCGTGCGCGAGCTGCGACGCCTCGGCGTGCAGCACATCGTGCTGCTCAGCGGCGACCAACGGGCGGTGGCCGAGGCCATCGGCCGCGCGGTGGGCGTGGACGAGGTCATCGCCGAGGCGCTGCCGGAGGACAAGGCCGAGGTGGTGCGCGACCTGAGGCGGCGGTATGGCCCGGTGATCATGGTGGGTGACGGCGTGAACGACGCCCCTGCGCTGGCCCTGGCTGACGTCGGCGTGGCCATGGGTGGCGCCGGCACCGACGTGGCCCTTGAGACCGCCGACATGGTGCTGATGTCCGACGACCTGCGGCGCCTGCCCTACGCCGTCGGGCTGTCGCGGGCGGCGCGGCGCAACATCGTCGTCAACCTGATCATCAGCCTCGGCGTCATGCTGCTGCTGATCCCCAGCGTGCTCTTCGGCCTGGCCGGGATGGCGGTGGCGGTGGTCTTCCACGAGGGCAGCACCCTGGTGGTGGTGGGGAACGCGCTGCGGCTGCTGGGGTACCGGGGGCCGAAGGTGGTCACCACCTAGTGGTCAACACCTAGGCGTCCCGCGGCATACCATCGGCCCATGACGACCGACAGCAGGCCGTTCCGCCTCGCGATCGCGGGCATCACCCACGCCCACGTCAACATCCTGCCCCGGTCGACCTTCAAGGGCATGCAGCTGGTCGGCATCCAGGAGGCCAAGGCGGATCTCCTACGCGCCTACGGCGTCGTGCACGGCCATGACCCGGCGCTGCTCTTCACCGACCTGGGCACCATGCTCGACACGGCGAGGCCCGAGGCGGTCGCCGCCTTCGGCTCCATCCGCGACCACATGGCCGTGGTCGAGGCCTGCGCCCCGCGCGGCGTCCACGTCATGGTGGAGAAGCCGATGGCCGTCGACGTGTGGGAGGCCGAGCGGATGGCGGAGCTGTCAGCCGAGCACGGCGTCCACATCCTGACCAACTTTGAAACCACCTGGTACCCCAGCAGCCACGAGGCCATCGCCCGCACGGCCGACCGCGCCCAGTACGGCAGGATCCGCAAGGTGGTGATCCACGACGGCCATCCAGGCCCGATCGAGATCGGCTGCGGGCCGCATTTCCTGGCGTGGCTGACCGATCCGGAGCTCGCCGGCGGCGGTGCGCTGACGGACTTCGGCTGCTACGGCGCCAACCTCATGACCCGCATGATGGGCGATGCCACCCCCCTTCGCGTCTTCGCCGTCACCCACCAGTTCAAGCCGCAGCTCTACCCCAAGGTGGACGACGACGCGACGATCCTGGTCTCCTACCCCGAAGCCGAATGCGTCATCCAGGCCTCCTGGAACTGGCCTGTCAGCCGCAAGGACATGGAGATCTATGCCGAGCGCGGCCAGGTCATCGCGATGGACGGCCGCCACATGCGCTCGCGCGCCGGCGACAAGGCCGACGAGGTCAGCGAGACGCTTAGCCCCTTGCAAGCGCCATACGACGACCCCTTCGCGCATCTAGCTGCCGTGGTCCGCGGCGACATCACCCTGCACGAACACGATCTCGCCGGCCTCGCCAACAACCTGATGGTGGTCCGGATCCTCGCGGCGGCCCGAACGTCGGCGAGGACCGGGCGGGCGGTCGAGGTCGAGCCTGCAGCTCAGCAGGTCTGACGAGACCGTGGCGATGGCACGCCGGGAGCAGCACGGCGACGGCGGTTGAGCCGTCCCTCAGCTGCGCGCGCCGTCGTCCGGCTCGACCTCCAGTGTCTCGCGCAGGATCCTCACCGCCTTGGGTCCGACCCCGTGCATGGCCAGCAGATCGGCATCGCTCATCCCGGCCACCTGCGCCAGGCTGGTGATGCCGGCGGTGGCAAGGGCCCGGGTGGCCGCCTTGCCGATGGCCTTGGGCAGGTCGCCGACCTCGCCGGCGGAGGCCTTCTCCACGGTGGCGGCCCGCTCCTGAAGATGCCTTGGCGCGCGGTGCTTCCAGGCCCGGTACAGCCAGTGGTTGAGCTGCTGGCCGTCCAGGTCGCTCAGCGGCAGGCGAGCGCCGATCGTTGCCGCGCCGCCGAGCAGCCGCTCGGCCGAGGGGCGCAAGACGATGACCCGGTCCACGTCGGCTGGAGGCAGGTGGAGCTCCACGCGGCCGTCCGACGAGGCGGCGAAGCGCTCCCCATCGACCAGGAACTCGGTCGCGCCGACGTCGACCGCCCGCTCCGCGGTCTCGGGCAGCGAGAGGGCGAACTTGCGCAGTTGGGTGAGCGTGGTCATGCCACCATCGTGACAGCCATCGGCTGAGAAAGCGTCGGCTCTAGCACGGCTGCCCGCGTCGGCGGGTGCGCCGCCGCGCGCGACGGCGTGGCGGTACCATGGAGCACCATGAGCGATCACCGCATCGAGAAGGACACCCTTGGCGAGGTCAGCGTCCCAGCCGACCGCTACTGGGGCGCGCAGACCCAACGATCCCTGCAGAACTTCCGCATCGGCGGCGAGCGCATGCCGCTGCCCGTCATCCGGGCCTTCGCCCTGCTGAAGAAGGCGGCCGCCGTCACCAACGCCGAGCTGGGCGTGCTGCAGCTGGACAAGGCCGACCAGATCGCCGCCGTCTGCGACGAGATCACCAGCGGCGAGTTGGACGACCACTTCCCACTGGTGGTGTGGCAGACCGGCTCTGGGACGCAGTCGAACATGAACGTCAACGAGGTCATCAGCAACCGCGCCATCGAGAAGCTGGGTGGTGTGCTCGGCTCCAAGACGCCCATCCACCCCAACGACGACGTCAACATGTCGCAGTCCTCCAACGACACCTTCCCCACGGCCATGCACATCGCGGCCTACACCGAGGTGGTGGAGAGCCTGCTGCCCAAGCTGGCCAAGCTGGAGGCCGCCCTCGCGCTCAAGGCCGATGAGCTGGACGAGGTGGTCAAGATCGGCCGCACCCACCTCATGGACGCCACCCCCATCACCCTTGGGCAGGAGTTCGGCGGCTACGCCACGCAAGTGCGCAAGGGCATGGAGGCGCTGCGCAACACCCTGCCGCACCTCTCCGAGCTGGCCTTGGGCGGCACCGCGGTCGGCACCGGCCTCAACGCACCCAAGGGCTTCGCCGAGCGGGTGGC
>CAYXJZ010000106.1:0-9895 GCA_964465355.1 uncultured bacterium
GCGAACTGGAAGCCATCCTCCTGACCCCAAACATCCTCACCAGAACCACGAACGAGAACAGGTTGCCGATCCTCCAACAAGGTCTCCCCGGCCGCACTGACCTGGCCGACATCGCTCTTGCCCCAGACGTAGACAGGGGGCAAGGGTGTGCCGGGGCCAGGTCCGACTTCTGTCGGACTAGAGCAGGCAACCACAGTGAGGACGATCAGAACGAGCAGGCTGCCCAAGCTGCCAAGACTAGATATGACCGGTACGGAAAATCGTGATCTACTCTCGTGTGACGCATGCACGTTGGACGAATCTAGATCCGCCATAAGGTGACGTGGGGTGGCCTTGCGCTTTAGGTCAAGACCAAGCTCATCGGGCATCGACACTCCTTAGGCTTAGACCCCCAAGCTCCAATAGAAACACGAGCACAGATCGACAGGCATGCGTGAGGGAGCGGTTACTCTATTAGGTGAGCGAACCGCTTCGTGCATTATGTCACCTTCGCCTGAACGCCCTATGAGACTGGGAACACCCTCTGGCGGACCCACAAACATGCCGTCTGCACGCCCTCACGACCATACAGGGAGGTACGCTGCAATGCGGTTTGGGCCCGACGGCAGAGGAGGCAGAAGCGAGTCTCATGGCTAGCGGATCGTGGAGGCAGACAGCTCTGCCCTGGTGGTTCCCCTTCGTAGGCGTCGGTCTGGGGATCGCCCTCGGCGTTGTCGCTGCCCTGTCCTTCGAGCTCGCCTTGGGCAGCGCCATCCTGCTGCTCGGCCTCTACCTCTTCGCCCGCAGCGGCAACCAATCCGAGGTCGTCGTCGCCGTCTATTGGCTTACCTTCGCGGTGTACTCGATCATCTTCCACGACATCACCATCCAATTCTTCTTCTATCCCTTCTACGCCGCCTTCTTGGTCACCTTGGTCTTCTCTTTACTGGGCAGGGGTCTACGCCTGCATCCGCACATCGCCTGGCTCTACGTCGGCTTCATGGTCTGCGTCATGGCCTCCTTCCTTGGGTTGGCCAAGTCCATCGACTCTGACGTCATCCAGCGTCTGCTCGGCTACATCGTGGGCGCCTTGGTGCTCTTGCAGTTCCGTTCCAGGAAGGGCCTTGGGACGGCAACCAGCGGCGCCATCCTCGCCAGCCTGGCGATCGCTGGCTACGTCATCTACAACGCCGCCGTCCTGGGCTTCACCTACCGTGCCGGTGTCGGCCTCAACCCCAACGCCGTCGCGCTGGTCATCGTCTTCGGCGCGGTCACGGCAGTCGCCTGGGCGATCGATCGCATAGGAGCACGGGGCTATGGCTGGCGGGTGTTCTTCGTCTTCATCGGCGTGGCCGTCATGCTCTACGGTTTGGCCCTGCTTGCCTCCCGGGGCATGACCATCGCTCTGGGCGTAGGCGTGTTGGCCGTGCTCTTCCGCGCGGTCCTCCAAGACTGGCGCAAGATCGGCGTGCTGGTCCTCTTCGCCGGCATGGGTGCAGGTGCGCTGATGCTGCCTGGTGGTGAAGGCATCATCGAACGCTTCACCTCTGACGACGAGCACGTGACGTCCGCAGGCAGCCGTACACCCATCTGGGAGATCACGCTGCAGACCTACATGGCCAGCACCGTGCCGCGGATGGTGTTCGGACACGGCTTCGACAGCAGCGAGCCGGTGGTACAGCGCTACTTCCCCACCCTGAACTCCACCCACAACTCCTACATCCAGGTGCTCTACGAGTTCGGACTCGTCGGCCTGGTCGTCTTCTCCGCACTGCTCATCTACCTTCTGTGGTTGGGCTGGCGGACTCCCGGGCCCCAGGGGTTGATCATGTTCGGTCTCACTTGGGTACTGGTGGTCGCCAACCTCAGCGACAACGCCGCCGACTACTTCATCTACTGGATCGTCATGGGTTACGTCATGGCCATCGGCACCTGGGCCAAGGACTGAGGCCAAGGGACACCATGCGGATCACCTTGCTCAGCACCTCCATGTCGCACGGCGGCGCGGAGAACCAAGTCTTCTTGTTGGCCAAGTCCTTCAAGGCAAGGGGCCACGATGTGCAGGTGCTCAGCCTGCTGCCGCCGGAGGCCTTCGAGGCCGAGCTGGCCGACCTTGGCGTCCCCTACCGTCACCTCGGCATGGCCAGGCGCGCGCCCGATCCCCGCGCACTATGGCGTCTGGCGCAGGCCGTGCGCGCCCACCGCAGCCAGGTCCTGCACAGCCACCTGATCCACGCCAACCTGGTTGCCCGCTTCGCCCGGCCGCTGCTGGGCGTACCCGTGCTGATCAACACCGCCCACAACGCCATCGAGGCAGGGCCGAGGCTGGAGCGCTTCTACCGCTGGACGGACCGCATGGCCACCCTCACCACCAACGTCAGCCACGACGCAGTGAAGCGTTACCTGGACGTGGGGCTGAGCCGCCCCGGCAAGATTCGCTACATGCCCAACGGCCTCGACCTCGCTCGCTTCGCACGCGATCCCGCCGTCGGCGCCACCAAGAGGGCCGAGCTAGGGGTGGCGACCAGCGACTTCCTGTGGTTGGCCATCGGTCGGCTGGAGGAACAGAAGGACTACCCCAACATGCTGACGGCGATGGTGCGCGCTGTGGCGCAGCGTCCTGATACACGTCTGCTTGTGGTCGGCGTCGGGCCCCTGCAACAGGCACTGGAACAGGAGACCGAGGCGCTGGGGCTGAGCGGGGCCGTACGCTTCCTCGGCATCCGCCGGGACGTACCGGCACTGATGAGCGCGGCCAACGGCTACCTCATGTCCTCTGCCTGGGAGGGCTTGCCCATGGTTCTACTCGAAGCATCGGCCGCCAGCCTGCCCATCGCTGCTACCGACGTAGGTGGAAACCGGGAGGTCGTGCTGCACGGGCGGTCGGGTCATCTGACGGCGGCACGCGATCCACAGGCACTGGCTGAGGCCATGGTCGACCTGATGGAGACACCACCCAGCGAGCGCGAGATCATGGGCGAGGTCGGGCGGCAGCACGTACTCGGCACTTACGAACTGGAGGCCGTGGTGGACGCTTGGTTGGCGCTGTACCAGGCGCTACTCGATAGGAGGACGGACACTTGAGCACGCAGCACGTCGTCATCGTGGGTGCCGGCGGCTTCGGCCGCGAGGTCCTGCGCTACGTACTCGATACCTATGACGCCGACCCAGGTTACGAGGTCAAGGGCTTCCTGGACGATCGGCCGCCCGACCTGTCCAGTTTCGGCTTGGCCTACCCCATCCTGGGTGACACCCGCAGCTACCACCCAGAGGAGGACGACCGGCTTGTGATCGCCTTAGGCGAACCCAAACTCCGGGCCATGATGGCTGAACGCTTCGGCTCTCAGGGCGCACGCTTCTTGTCGGTGGTGCACCCATTGGCCTATGTATCGGCCAGCGCTACCGTAGGCGAGGGATGCATCATCGCTCCATACGCCACCATCGGCGCCCACGCTTCGATCGGCGATCACAGCGTGCTCACCTTCTACGCCTCCATCGGCCACGACGCCAAGGTAGGGCGCTACTGCGCGCTCTCGCCACATTCGGTCACCAACGGAGGCAGCCGCATCGGCGATCGAGCCTTCTTGGGGGCCCACGCCGTGGTGAACCCGATGCAGTCGGTCGGCGAAGGAGCCAAGGTCGCCGCGGGAGCAGTGGTGTACCGAACCGTTCCCCCCAACACGCTAGCGGCCGGCAATCCTGCCAAGCCTAGGCCCCTTTGGTAGACCTGCTCGGCACCCCTTCGCTGCTTGAGTGCATGCGCACGGCGGCACCTCTCGCATGCGTGCTAGCTTGACCGAATAGAGGCAGTGCCGCCGAATGGCGGCGTAGTAGGCCATCGGTCAGGCAGTGGGCCACACGTCAGAATGCGGAAGAAGGAGACCTACACGTGAAAAGAATCTCGTCCAAGAGCACCCTCCGGCTCTCGATCCTGGTTGCAGCCGCGCTGCTGCTGGCGGCCTGCAAGCCACCTCTCACTCCGAGCGTGAGCGACGTCACCATCACCGGCGGCGACCGCACGATCGGCGTTGGCGCCACCGCCCAACTCAGCGCCGACGTCACCGCCACGGGCGGTGCCTCTGAGGCGGTCGAATGGAGCAGCTCCGACGACAGTGTGGTCGCCGTCAGCGAAGCCGGTCTGATCACCGGCGTCGCTGCGGGCTCGGCCCAGGTCACTGCCACCAGCGTGGTCGACAGCAGTGCCAGCGACACGATCACGGTGACCGTGATCATGCCGGACCCGGATTTGGACGAGGTTCACGTCGATGCCGCGGCCGCCCCGGGAGGCAACGGTCATCCAGACCTCCCCTTCCAGACCATCAACGAGGGCATGGACGCCGTCAACCCAGGTGGCACGGTTCACGTGGCCGCTGGTGTCTATGGTGAAGAGCTCTATGTGACCAAGTCGTTCAACCTCGTCGGCGCAGGTTCCGACAGCACCACCATCGTGGTGGACGCCGACGCCCCCGAGACCTTCTCCGAGAGCGGCATCGACATCGTCGGCGTGGACGGCTTCACCATGAGCGGCTTCACCATCGTGGCGCAGGTCCCCGGTCCCGTCCTGGCGGTGATCACCGTCAGGAACCAGTCCAACGACATCAACCTCAGTGACCTGCTCATCGAGCACACCAACACCGACGAAGACACCCACGGCATCAACGTGTTGCGCACCACGAACGTCACCATCCAGGACGTGGAGATCATCCCCACCACCGTCGGCGACCACTTCGGCAACGGCGTGCGCATCTCCGGTGAGTTCGGCGACGTGACCGGCGTCACCCTGACCAACGTCACGACCTCGCTGCACGAGGAGTACGCCGGCCTGAGTCTGGACCCGCGCGACAACACCCTCACCGACATCAGCCTGCAGGGCACCTTCAACGAGGTGAACAAGATGACGGTGATCTACGCCGGCACCGGCAGCATCGTCAACCTGGTGGCGCCGCAGTTCGTCATCTCCGTCGGCAACATCGATCCCTACTACGGTTCCGGCATCTGGCACTTCTACAAGGAGAGCGTCGACCGCGCAATCATCGACTCCCTCTTCAACTTCACCCAGAACTACGCCTGGATCCACTCCACCCTCCAGATGCTCGACACCACCGACCAGGCCATCCGCCTCAACCACTTCGTCCTCGGCGAGGTCTTCGACGACCTCTACGGCTGGGGTATCACCCGTAGCCACCGCATCCAAGCCGCCGTTGACGCCGCCGAGCCGGGTGCCCTCCTCGAGATCCGCGCCGGCACCTACGGCGACGTCGACGAAGTCCTCGTCCCAGGCTCCACCCCACAACCAGGCAACGTCACCATCGACCTAGCCGACATCACCCTTCAAGGCGCGGGTGCGGGCACCATCATCTCCGCCAGCACAGGCACCGTACTCACCATCGACGCCGACGAAGTCACCATCCAAGACGTACAGATCCAAGGACCGGCCGGCGTCACCGGTGTCAACTTGACCTCCGGAGACAACCACACGATCACCGGCAGCAACCTGCTCTCCCCCATCGCTCTGGTCAACGTGGCCTCCTCGACCGTCGACGCCGCCAACAACTGGTGGGGCGCGGCAGACGGCCCCTCCGGCGACGCCCTCCCCCCCGGCAGCGGCGGCCAGTTGTTGGCGGAGAGCGGCGGCGTCACCTACACCCCCTTCGCCATCACGCCGTACTGAGAGCACTCTCTGCATCACCCATCACGGCGGCTCCCCTCGGGAGCCGCCGCTTCTCATAGCCTAGGCCTTCACATAACTTCGGTACGGCAGCCTGCCATGATACGAGGTGACGACGCCTCATGGCGTCCTCGTCGCAGGAGGAAACGCATGCTGAAGAGGCTCCTAGGCCCCCTGGTCCTGTTGTTGGTGGTGGCGGCCTGCACACCGACCGCTCCCCCATCGATCTCGGTGACCGTGTCGCCCGCCGATGACACCGTCGATGTGCCGGTCACAGTCGTCATCACCGCCCTGTTCTCTGCAGCCATGAACGAGAGCACACTCGATGATGCCTTCGTGCTGTCATCACCTACAGGTGGCGTCGATGGTGTGCTGGCCTACGACGCCGACCTGCGCCGGGCCAGCTTCACCCCCTCCGCACCGCTGATCTACGGCACCGAGTACACCGCCACCCTGGCGGGAACCGTGCGTTCCGCCGTCGGCGGCCGGCTGCCGATCAGCGGCGACTACAGCTGGAGCTTCGTCACCGAGGCGGAAGACACTGCCCCTGCTGTCACCGCCGTCGAGGTCTCGCCAGCCTCCGTCGACTTGGAAGTAGGTGACACCCAGCAGTTCTCGGCCACCGTGACCGCCGTGGGTGGAGCCGATGAGACGGTCAGTTGGAGCAGCTCGAACGAAGCCGTGGCCACCGTCGACCCTACTGGTCTGGTCACTGCTGTCGGGGCCGGCAGCACCACCATCTCTGCCACCTCCGACTTCACCCCCACCGTCTCTGGCAGCGCCAGCCTCGAGGTCACCGCGCCCACACCGGCTGTCACTGCCATCGAGGTGTCTCCGTCACCGGCTGCCGTGCTGGTTGGCGAGACCGTGGAGCTCACAGCAGTCGTGACCGCCGTGGGGGGCGCTGACGAGACCGTCATCTGGACCAGCAGCGACGATGCGGTCGCCACCGTGGACGCCACCGGCCTGGTCACCGGCGTCAGCGTAGGCAGCGCAGTCATCACCGCGACCTCCGACTTCGACGACACGGTCAGCGGGAACACCACCGTTCAGGTCAGCGACAGCCCAGTCGTCATCAGCGTGACCGTGGACCCGACCAGCGCAGATCTGATCGTTGGTGAGACCCAGCAGTTCAGTGCCATCGTGGCTGCTGCTGGCGGCGCCGACGAGACCGTCGTTTGGACGACTTCGGACGAGGACGTGGCCACCGTCAACGCTGCCAGCGGCCTGGTGACTGCGGTAGGCCAAGGAGCGGCGACCATCACCGCCACCTCCAACTTCAACGACACGGTCAGCGGCAGCGCAACCGTGAACGTCGACGTGCCGCCGGCCGTCACCGACGTCACCGTGACACCTTCCACCGCTGACCTGACCGTGGGTGGCACCCAACAGTTCACTGGCACCGTGACCGCCGAGGGCGGCGCCCCCACCACCGTGACCTGGACAAGCTCGGACGAGGACGTGGCCCTAGTAGACGCGGCAGGCCTTGTCACTGCCATAGGGGTCGGTAGCGCCACGATCACCGCCACCTCCACCTTCGCACTTGGCATCAGCGACGATGCCACCGTCAACGTCAGCTTGCCTGAACCCGATCTGGACGACATCTACGTGGATGGCTCCGCCGATGCCGGCGGCAACGGCCACGTCGACTTCCCCTTCCAGACCATCACCGAAGGCATCGACGCCGTGAACGCAGGCGGCACGGTGAACGTGGCGGCCGGAGACTACGAGGAAGGGCTCTACATCACCAAGTCTCTCGACCTCATCGGCGCCGGTACGGCGTCGACCTTCATCGTGGTCGACAGCGACGCCCCCGACCCCTTCTCCGAGAGCGCCATCGACATCGTCGGTGTCGACGGCTTCCGGCTCAGCGGCTTCACAGTGGAGACCGTGGCGCCCGGCCCAGCCGTCGCCGCCATCACCGTGCGCGGCGGCTCGGCTGACATCAGCCTCGACGACCTGGTGATCGCGCACACCAACGCAGGCGCCAGCACGCACGGCATCAACATCCTGCTGAGCAGCGACGTGACCGTCCAGGACGTGGTGATCACCCCCACCACCGTCGGCGACCACATCGGCACCGGGGTGCGCGTCTCCGGCGAGCTCGGCACCGTGACCGGCGTGACCATCGCCAACGTGACCACCGCGCTGCACGAGGAGTTCTCCGGCCTCACCCTGGATCCGCGCGACGCCATGCTCTCCGACATCTCCATCCAGGGCACATTCAACGAGGTCAACAAGCTCAACATCCTCTACGACGGCATCGGCACCGTCAGCGACCTCACCGCACCGCAGTTCGTGGTGGCGGTCGGCAACATCGACCCCTACTACGGCTCGGGCAACTGGTTCTTCTACAAGGAGAGCGTCGACCGCGCCATCATCGACTCCATCTTCAACTTCACCCAGAACTACGCCTGGATCCACTCCACCATCCAGATGCTCGACGTTGTCGACCAGTCCATCCGCCTCAACCACTTCGTCCTCGGCGAGGTCTTCGACGACCTCTACGGCTGGGGTATCACCCGTAGCCACCGCATCCAAGCCGCCGTTGACGCCGCCGAGCCGGGTGCCCTCCTCGAGATCCGCGCCGGCACCTACGGCGACGTCGACGAGCCGCTGGTGCCAGGCTCCAGCCCGCAACCAGGCAACGTGGTCATCGACGTCGATGGGCTGATCATCGAAGGCGTCGGCGCAGCCACGGTCATCTCGGCCGGCATCGGCACCGTCCTCACGGTCGATGCCGATGCGGTGACGATCCAGGGCGTGCAGGTCCAAGGACCGGCAGGCGTCACCGGCATCAACGTGGCCTCCGGCGCCACCCACACGATCGCCGGCAACAACCTCCTCACACCCATCGCCCTCGTGAACGTCGCCTCCACCGTCGATGCCACCAACAACTGGTGGGGCGCAGCCGACGGCCCCTCCGGCGACGCCCTCCCCCCCGGCGGCGGCGGCCAACTCCTCGACGGTGGAGGCGGCGTGACCTACATCCCCTTCGCCATCACCCCCTTCTGAGGCCGGCGGCGAAGGCTCCACAACCCTGAGCGCGACTGCGGTGGCATCCCCTGAACCGGGGGTGCCACCGCCTCATTCCCGCCTCGCAAGCGCCACCCGTCACAGCACCGCTCCAGGCCTCGCGGCTATACTCGCCACGCCGAGGAGGGCATCGTCCCATGGCCACCACCATCCAACCCCCAGCCACGAGCAGCGCCGCCACCAAGCCCGAAGTGAGCTTCGGCCCCTGGCCGCATTACGCCCAGGACGAGATCGACGCCGTCACCGAGGTGCTTCGCTCCGGCAAGGTCAACTACTGGACCGGCGGCGAGGCGCGCGCCTTCGAGCGCGAGTACGCCGCAGCGACCGGCCGCAAGCACGGCATCGCCGTGGCCAACGGCTCGCTGGCGCTCGAGCTGCTGCTACAGGCCTACGGCGTCGGGCCGGGCGACGAGGTCATCACCACCAGCCGCACCTTCATCGCCTCTGCCAGCGTGGCCGTCATGCGCGGCGCCACGCCGGTCATCGCCGACGTCGACCGCGACAGCCAGAACCTGACCGCCGCCACCATCGAGCCGCTCATCACCCCGCGCACCAAGGCCATCATCCCGGTGCACCTGGCCGGCTGGCCCTGCGAGATGGACGAGATCATGGACTTGGCGGAGGCCCACGACCTACTGGTCATCGAGGACTGCGCCCAGTCCAACGGCGCGCTGCTGCACGGCAAGCCGCTCGGCACCTTCGGCCACGCGGCCGGCCTCTCCTTCTGCCAGGACAAGATCATCACCACAGGCGGCGAGGGCGGCATGGTGCTTCTGGACGACGACGATGTGTGGAACCGCGCCTGGTCCTTCAAGGACCACGGCAAGAGCTATGACGCCGTCTACCACCGCGACCACCCGCCAGGCTACCGTTGGCTGCACGAGTCCTTCGGCACCAACTGGCGTCTTACCGAACCGCAGGCCGCCATCGGTCGCGCCCAGCTCCGTAAGTTGGACGACTGGGTCGCCATCCGCCGGGCGCACGCCCAACACCTCAACGAGGCTTTCGCCGATCTGCCCACCCTGCGCCTGACCATTCCGCCGGCGCACGTGTTCCATTCGTATTACAAGTACTACACCTTCGTCGAGCCCCAGGCATTGAAGGCAGGTTGGGATCGCGACCGCATCATGCAAGAGGTCGCCGAGGCCGGCGTGCCCTGCTTCTCGGGCAGCTGCAGCGAGATCTACCTGGAGAAGGCCTTCACCAACGCCG
>CAYXJZ010000107.1:0-9887 GCA_964465355.1 uncultured bacterium
GCAGGTGGCGTGGCATGGACCCAGTCTGAGCACCCGGCGTTGCATGGTCGTTGCAGCCGAGTTGGCGATCGCCACCCTGCCGGCGCACCACCAGGCCGGCGCGGGATGAAAGCGGTCAAATCTTGTCCATGTCTATCGCTAGGCTGCCCGCATCACCCCACCACCGACCTTGGTGGGGAGGAGGAGCGAACCATGAACCCGACCGCCGAACTCATCCCACTCGCCTCTGGCCGCCGAGTCGCCGTCCACACCCTGTCCGCCGGCTCCCCTGGCAGCCGCACGGTGGTCCTCTGCCACCCGGCGCCCGGCTCAGGCGCCTTCGATCCCGATCCGGCTCAGACGGCGCGACGCGACATCAGCCTCATCGCCGTGGACCGACCCGGCTACGGGGGCTCCGACCCAGTGGAGCCAGGCGCCTGGGCCGACGTGGCCTCGGCCGCCGCCGACCTGGCCGAGGTGCTGATGCAGCGCGGCGACGGCCCCGTCGGCGTGGCCGGCTGGTCGGCCGGTGGGCGGGTGGCGCTGGCCCTGGCGGCGCGGCACCCCGAGCTGGTGGACAGGGTGGCCGTCATCGGCACGCCTGCACCGCACGAGGAGGTGCCCTGGATCCCCGAGGAGCACGCCGCCGGTCTGGAGGCCATGCGCGGGCTGCCGCCTGAGCAGGTGCACGGGATCCTGGCGGGGATGTTCGCTGCGATGGTGCCGGGGGACACGCCGGCCGGTTCCGACGATGCCCGGGCCGACGAGTCGTTGGGGATGCTGGGCGCTGGCGAGGCGGACGTGGCGGCCTTGGCCATGCCAGGTGCGCGCGACCGCCTGCTGGCGATGCTGGCCCAGGCCTTCAGCCAGGGTGCAGCCGGCATGGCCTCCGACCTGGCCGGCTACACCCTGAGGCCCATGGGCTTCGAGCCCGGTGAGGTGCAGGCCAAGACGCTGCTGCTCTACGGCGCCGCCGACAGCATCGGTTCGCGGCACGCTCGCTGGTGGCAGCAGCGGCTGCCCGACGCCCGCACGGAGATGGTGCCGGAGGCCGGCCACCTGCTGCTCATCCTCATGTGGGACCGGGTCCTGTCGCACCTCGCCCCTGGCAAGCTGCGTTCAGGCGGCGTCGGGGGTGCCGGCGGCGCCTGGTCGCCGAGTGCCGACGGGGCGGGGTCCGAGGCGAGGACCGAGGCTGCGGCGCAGCAGCAGGTAGGCCAGCAGCCCAAGCGGGCCGACCATGAGCGTGAGGAAGAGGATCGGCGCCATCAGCCATGGGGAGGCCTTGCGGTCGTCACCGTCTAGGTAGACCCAGCGACCCACGAAGAGGTCGAAGGCAAGGAAGTGCACCCAGGCGATGGTGGCGCCCGTCGGCGTGGCCAACAGACCGGACAGCGCGCCCAGCTCAGGGCGAAGCAGCAGCGGGACGATCTCGAGGATGCCGGGTACCACCAGCACCACGTAGAGCAGCGCTGCCGGCGCGGCGATCCAGGGCGAGGCCACGATGCGGCGGGTCCAGCGCCAGCGCGGGGCGAAGATCATCAGCAACCAGAAGGGCGCGACCAGCAGGAAGCTGAGGTCGAAGAGCCGATCGACGCTCACGCGGTGGCCTCGGCCGTGTTGGCCTCTGCGCCCGGCCTTCGCAGGATGATCAGCGCTGCCACCGCCGTCCCCGCCACGATCAGCGCAAGGGCGCCCAAGGTGAGCGCGTCAGGCCGGATCAGCGGCTGAGCCCGCAGCGCCTGGACGGTCAGCAGGATGACAAGGGCAAGGTAGGCGGCCGCACCGGTCCACACCAGCCCTGTTCGTTGGCCCTCGCCCAGCCGCCGCCGGCGGCCGAGGAACCAGGCGAGGAAGGGCAGCGCCTGCAGGCCGTGCATGCCGACGAAGTGGCCAACCCGCAGGTCGCCGACGTCGGTGCGCCAGCCAAGCATGGGCAGGCCGGGCCCATCGGCGTCGGATGCCCCGACGCTGTGGGCGCCGACCACCGTGACCGGCTCGCCGAGCTGCCAGCCGGCCATCTGCTGGGCGGTGGGCGAGGTCATCAGGAAGGCCTGGCCCATGCCGACGACGGCCAGGATCAGACCAAGCCGCAGTCCCCAGGCCATGGCAGGCGGCTCGATGCGCTGGAAGAGCAGGACGACGGCCAGCACCCCGTTGGCCACCCACAGGACGGAGATGGCCGTCCCCATGACGCTGTAGAGGGCGGTGTCGAGCGGGGTGGCGGCGTTGAAGTGGCTGGTGACGCCGCGCGCAGCCTGGCCGGCGATGACGACCATCTCGACCACGAAGACGACGATCACCAGCCAGCCGAAGGCCCGTACCCCACGCTGGATCCAGCGTCGTTGGCTGCGCACGAAGCCAAGCAGCCAGATGATGGTGATGGTGTAGATGACCATCGAGAGGGCGAACTTCAGTGGCTTCATCCAGGCCGGCTGGCCGCCGATCAGGCGACCGTCGGCCATCACGCCCACGACCAGCAGCAGACTGAACAGGGCCATGACCACGCTGAACACCATCAGCGGCGGCTGCTGCCGCCACAGGTCGCGGAAGAGGTCGACGGGGCCGCTGGGTCGGTCGAGGCGGTGGGTGCTCATGGCGTGCTCCTTCTCTTCGCCTGGCTCGGGTCGCGCCTAGCTCGGGTCGCTGAGGCCGCGGAAGATGGCGGGCAGGTAGAGGTCGGCGATCTTCCAGGCCTGCACCTCGTCGCAGGCCGGGGTGGCGATGGCAAGGGCCACGATGCCGTGGACGCCGGCCCAAACCGTCTGGGCCAGGGTGGCGGCGTCGCGGGTTCTGACCCAGCCGCCCTCCACCAGCTCGGAGGCGGCACGCTGCAGGATCTCGAAGGCGCGGATGGGCGGATCGCCCCAATCGGCCTTGGGGCGCAGCAGGAAGTCGCCGCGCTCCATGAACATCAGCCGGTAGTAGGCGGGATGGGCCAGGCCGAAGGCGAGGTAGGCCCTGCCCATGGCCTCCATGCGCGCGACCGGGTCGGCACCACCGTCATAGGCGTCGCGTAGCTGATCACCGAAGGAGGCGAAGCCCTGGTGCACGACCTCGAGCAGCAGCGCGTCCTTGTCGGCGAAGTAGAGGTAGATGGTGGTGGGCGTGTAGCCGATGCGCTCGGCCAGCCGGCGCATGGAGAAGCCTTGGTAGCCGCTCTCGACGAAGAGCTCGCTGGCGGCGTCCAGGATGGCGCTGCGGAGCGCCTCCTTGTCCTGTTCGCGGCGTTCGGCGCTGCGCTTGCTGATGCGGGCGTCGGCGGGGGGAGGCTGGTCGCTCATCGCCGTTATCATGCTTAACGGTGTTAAGTCTTGTCAAGAGGGGATGTGGGAACGCCCCCGTGCTCGGTGGCGACGGGGGCAGTGGGTGTCATGGGGGGATCGGGCCTTCAGTGGGTGATCGGGCGTTCCTTGCGCAAGGCCTCGGATTCGTTCACTCGCTCGCGAAGAAGGGGACGGACGTAGGCACGTCGCGGCCGACGTCGTCGCCGAGCCCGAGTTCCCCATCGTCGTTGCGCCCCCAGCTATAGACGCGCCCATCGCTGTCGACGGCGAGGGTATGGAACCGGCTCGCGGCCACCCAAGCGATGTCGCTGAGGCCGGCAACCTGCTCCGGTTCATCGCGCTCGTCGTCGTCGCCGTGCCCGAGTTGCCCTACGTTGTTCTCTCCCCAGGTGTAGAGGTTGCCCGAGTCGTCGATGGCCATCGAGTCGTTCACGCCTGCCGCGACGAAGGCGATGGCGGGGAGGGCGCTGACGAGTTGCGGCGTGTCCTGGGTGGCGAAGCCGCCAAGGCCGAGCTGCCCTTCGCCGTTGTCCCCCCAGACGTAGAGGTCGCCTGAACTGTCGACCGCCAGCGAGTGGGTCCCGCCGGCGGCGATGTGGACGATGTCGACGAGGCCGGGGATCAGGGTCGGTGTGCTGCGGTTGTCGTTGTCGCCAAGGCCGAGTCGCCCTGAGCTGCCGCGTCCCCAGCTGTAGACGTTGCCATCCACGTCGAGGGCAAGGGAGTGGACCCCGCCTGCTGCGACGAGGACGATGTCGCTGAGGGCGGTGATCTGTTGCGGCGTCGCATGGTAGTTGGGGATGGTGTAGCCAAGGCCGAGTTGCCCGTAGAAGTTGTCCCCCCAGCCGTAGACGTCGCCGGCCGCGTCGACGGCGAGAGCGTGGCCGCTTCCCGCCGCGATGCCCACGATGTCGACGAGGCCGGCGATCTGCTCCGGCAGGTAGCGATCCTCGTCGTCAGCGTGGCCAAGCGCGCCGTCCGATCCCCAGCTGTAGACGTTGCCGTCCGCGTCGACGGCGAAGGCGTAAGCCAGCGCACCCACGGTGATCTGGACGATCCCGCCGAGGGTGGTGACATGCTGTGGCGTGTCGTGGTCAGAGGCCTCCTCGCCGAGGCCGAGCCGCCCGTCGAGGTTCGATCCCCAACTGTAGACCTGCCCATCCTCGTCGAGCGCGATGGAGGACCAGAGGCCCGCGGCAACCTGCGTGGCGACGGCTTGCCCCGATGGACCGCTGGTGATGGTGACGGTGATGGGGTCGCTGGTCGTGGCGTTGTCGGCGGCGTCTGCGGCCGTGGCGGTGACCGTGTGGCTGCCGGCCGGGAAGGGCGCCGGGCTGGTCCAGGTCCAAGTGTTGCCCGCGCCTTGGGTCGCCGCCGCCGGGGCGCCACCGTTCACGCTGATCCTCACGCTCGTCACACCGACGTTGTCGGTGGCGGTGACGGTGGCGGTGATGTGGTCGGCGGGGGTGGAGGCCGCGGTGAAGACGCTGATGACGGGTGGGATGGCGTCGCCCGGCTGCGGTTGCGAGCAGCCGGCGATGAGCATGAGCAGGGTGAGGGCGATGACCCCGGCCTGCCTGAGTCGGAAGTGCTTCATGTGCAACTCCTCTCGGTGCTCTCGGCTGGCGTTCATGCAGGTCCATGGGCGCCTGTCGGGGCGACGTAGGTGGTGATTTGCCGGGAACCTAGCACACCTGGGGCGCGCATCCGGTTCAGATTCACGCCCAACGGTGTTGAGCGTTGTCAAGGGACCGGATGCATCGCTGTCCTGCACGGGTTCTGTAGGGACTAGCCGATCCTCAGACCACCATCGACGGGTGGCGGTCATCCAGCTCCCTGCCCTGCAGCAGGCTGGCCCAAGCCAGAGCCAGCCGGTCGACGGCCTCGCGCATGGTTTCGGTCTCGAGCGTGTAGGGGATCCGCAGGTAGGAGGCCAGGTCGCCCTCGGCGGCGAAGGCGGAACCTGGGGCGATCAGCACACCCTCCCTCTCGGCGGCGACGACCATCTGCGCCGACAAGGGCCGAGGCAGGCGGCACCACAGGGTCAAGCCACCCTTCGGCAGGGTGAAGGTCCACTCGGGCAGCCGCTCCTGCAAGGCGGCGGCGGTGGCGTCGCGCGTGGCGCGCAGTTCCTGCTGGCGGGCCTCGGCCGCCTGCTGGCCCGCCTCCAGCAGACGCAGGAGGACCAGTTGCTCCAGCAGAGGCGGGCCATGGCTGAGGCTGAGCAGCGCGTCCGTGAGTCGTGGCAGCTGCCGGGCCGGGGCGCGCAGCCAACCGATGCGCAGGCCGCCCCAGTGGCTCTTGCTGGCGCCACCGACGGCGATGACCTCGGGATGGAAGACGGGCAGGGGTGGCGGCATGGCGGTGACGTCCAGGGCCAGGTCGCGCAGGGTCTCGTCCACCACGCCCACCGTCTGGGTGTGGGCCAGCGCCTGAGCCAGTCGCTCGCGATCGCTCGCCGACATGAGCGCGCCGGTGGGGTTCTGGAAATCGGGCACCAGCAGCGCCATGCGTGGGGAGGCCTGCCGCAGCGAGGCCTCGATGGCCGTAAGGTCCCAGCCGTCCGGCTCCATCGGCAGGCCGATGACATGGGCACCCGAGCGGGCAACGGCGGCGATGGCGTTGGGGTAGCCAGGGCTCTCGACCAGCACCCGGTCGCGCGGCCCCAGCAGCGCCGTGGCCACGGCCACGATGGCGGCCAAGGCGCCGCTGCTGACCAGCACCTGCTCAGGCTCGGTGGGCAGGCCTTGGAGGCTGTAGCGCTCCGCCAGCGCCGCGCGCAGCCCAGGCAGGCCAAGCGGATGGTAGCCGTGGTGGGTGAGATAGGCGGGCAACTCCTCGACGGCGGCGCGGAAGGCGGCGGCCATGCCGGGCAGGGCGGCCGGGGCGGCCAAGCTCAGGTCGATCAGCCGCGTCGCCACGGTCGCCGGCAGCAGCCTGGCCGTGTGGCCGCCGCGCCCGCCGCCAGGCAGCAGCGCGACGCTGCCCGAGCCCCAACGCGTGGCCAGGTAGCCGAGGTCGCGCAGCTCGGCGTAGGCGCGGCTCACCGTGGTGCGGCTGACGGCCAGTGCCGCCGTCAGCTCACGCTCGCTTGGCAGACGCGTGCCATGCAGCAAGCGGCCGTCGGCCATCAGCCCGCGGATCCCATCGGCCAACGCCTTGTAGGCCGGCCGGCCGCCTGAGCTGGGAGCCAGCAAGGCAGCCAAGCGCTCGGCCGAGATACGGCGCACCGTCATGAGGTCCACTATCTCATAAGTGGCTATAGACTCGAAGGCCAATCGTTGGCATCATCGGGCGATGGCCTCCATCCCCCAGACCACTTCGGCACGCCCTGGCCTGCTCAACCTCTCCCCAGCGGAGCAGTGGCGGGCCGGTCGGCTGCCAAGGCGCCTGACGCAGCTCTTCGTGGGGCTGTCGATCTACGGCTTGTCGATGGCACTGATCATCCGCAGCCAGTTGGGCATGCTGCCCTGGGACGTGCTGCACTACGGCCTGGCCTCCCATCTGCCGCTGAGCATCGGCACGGTGGTGGTGCTCACCGCCCTGCTGGTGCTGTTGGGCTGGATCCCGCTGCGCCAAGCGCCGGGCGTCGGCACCGTGGCCAACGCCGTGTGGATCGGCCTCGCCCTTGACGTGGCGCTGCGCTACCTGCCCGAGGTGAGCGGCCTGCCCTGGACGCTGGCCTTCTTGTTCGGCGGCGTGCTGCTCAACGGGCTGGCCACCGCCATGTACATCGGCAGCCAACTGGGGCCGGGCCCGCGCGACGGGTTGATGACGGGCCTGGCGCGGGTGAGCGGGCGCAGCCTGCGGCTGATGCGCACAGGGCTTGAGGTGGCGGTGGTGGCCGTCGGCTGGCTGCTTGGCGGGGTGGTGGGCCTTGGCACGCTGCTCTACGCGCTGGCCATCGGCCCGCTGACGCAGGCCTTCCTGCCGGCCTTCGTCGTGCGTCTGGAGCGGCCTGTCGTCGACCCGGATGACGCCAGCGGCGTGGCTTAGCTCAGCCCGCCTGCCGCAGCACGATGGTGTTGCCGTCTGGGTCGACGACGGTGGCGGTGGCGCCCTCCTCGTCACGGACCGTGCCACCGGCCTGCCTGGCGGCCTCCAGGGCGGCAGCCAGGTCGGGCGTCTGGTAGCTGAACTGGTGGCGGCTCTGCTTGGCGTCGACGCCGGCGATGGCGTTGGGGCAGATGATCAGCAGCGCGCCGTGGAGGCTGCCATGGTAGAGGGTGGTGCCGAAGGCGGCCACCGGCCGCAGGTCCGCGCCGAAGAAGGCGTCGTAGAAGCACACCATGGCGGGGATGTCGTGGGCGACAAGGGCGATCTCGCTCAGCGTGAGGACGGGCTTGGCCATGAGGCATCTTGGCACCCCATGGCGCTGTGGAGGAACGGCCTGACGGCCTTGGTTATGGTGGGGCATGAACCCAAGCGCGGGAGAAGGCCGTGGCCCTGCGGTCGAGGTGAGCTACCGGCCCGAGGAGGGCCGCTTCGTCGGCACCATCGAGGGAAGCGACGAAGCGGCCTTCATCGAGGTCCAGCCGGGACCAACGGAATGGGTCTTCGGCTACACCGAGGTGCCGGGAGCCTGGCAGGGGAAGGGCGTGGGCATGGCGCTGGTGCGAGGGGCCGTCGCCCAGGTGAGGGCGATGGGCGGCGTGCTGATCCGGCCGGAGTGTCCCTTCGTGGCGGCGTACTTCAGGCGATACCCGGAGGAGGCGGACCTGCTGCGGGGTGGGGGCTCCTGAGGATCGGGTACGGCCGGCCGTGTCGCGCGCGTTGACGAGGCGGGGGCATGGTGGGTAGGCTATGGGACGCTGACGGCACGGGCGGCTAGCTCAGCGGGAGAGCACTCGCTTCACACGCGAGGGGTCGCAGGTTCGATCCCTGCGCCGCCCACCAAGTCCAGGACGTGGTTCGTGCCCCCGGGTCTCCCCGGGGGCACGAACGTTGGGCGACCATCGCCGGCCAGGTCGGGGATGGACGGCCCATCACGGACAGCGGCGCCCCGCCCTGGTTTAAAGGCCAGTTAATGCCCCTCCCCACAACATGTCCCTCAAGCCGGCATCGCAAGCCACGACCACCGACCGCCGCGCAAGGGGAGACCACCGTGAGGCAAGACGTCCCGACCCGCCTTCGCGCACGACAGACAGCCGAGGCGCCCCGCACCTTCGCAGGCTCAGGTCTCGCTCTCGTCCTCACCGCGCTTCTGACCCTGTCGGCCTGCAGCCCAGCAGGGCCAGCCGACTCCAGCGTTCGGGTCACGTCGCCCACGGTCGCTCCTCAAGGGCAGTTGTCGCTGCACGCAACGGCTACCTTCGCAGTCTCCGTTCAAGACCCGAACGGCCTCCACCAGGCTGAGGACCTCAGGTACCACTGGTCCCTAGCTGAGGAGCGCGGCACGTACCTCCTGGACGGAGACGCAGAAGCAACCGAGGTCGTGACCACCTCCTCCTCACTGCGGTTGCGGGGTGATGTGGCGGGCGCAGAGACGGTGCGCGTCACGGTCGTAGACGCCAGCACCGACACCACCATCGGTGTGGGCACGCTCGCCTTCGACATCACGTCCCCAAGCGCGACACCTTCGGCCTGCTTCGACGCCACGACCCTCGTCGTGGCCTACGGATGGGGCACGTGGTACACCGATACCATCAACCTGGAGACGGGTGAGCGAACCACCGTCGCGTACGCGCTGGTCAACGACGTCTCGCGCGACGGGAACTGGCTCACTGGCCTCCAGGGCGCAGGTAGCGGCCGGTCACATGTCTTCATCCAGCGGTGTGACGGCAGCGGACGCCGGCTGCTGACCAGTGGGGAGCATTACGAAGAGAGCCCAACGTTCTCACCTGACGGTCAATCGATCTACTTCCGGCGCCGTAGCGCCGACGAGAACGTCCTCTACCCCGGTGAAGGCCGCCCAGGCTACTACGAGTTCGCAGTGGTCGACGTTGCTACCGGAGTGAGTCGCGTACTCACGAACTTCAACGCGAACGCCGAAGGCGCGCAAGGTAACTTCGCCATCTCTCCGGACGGTGAAACGATCGTTTTCGAACACCTCAAGGCTGCCAAAGGCGGATGGGGTGTCGGTTTCGTGTACGACTACCACCTCGTCACCATGCCAGCGGGCGGCGGACCGCTTCACTCGCTAGCGTACCTGGGGGATTACGTTCCGGTGGACGGGATCGACTGGTCGCCCGACGGCCGCGACATCATCTTCTCGTGGCGCGCCGCCAGCCAGACGGAGCCCGCTGGTGAGAGCGGCATCTACCGCATCCACCCCACGGCAGGGGGCGGACCTCAGCTCATCTTCCCGGACCCATCACCTGAGTCTGCGCCTCCGATGAACCCCACCTACTACGCCGGCGGCACCCGCATTGCCTGGAGCGGCCAGGAGTATGAGCAAACCACCATGGAAGTCTGGAGCATCGACGCCAATGGGGCCGACGTGAAGCGGTTGACGGACGATGTCGGCTCCGCCAGGCTCATGGCCATCTGGGATCCCTTCTAAGCAGCCTCGTCAGTCGGGCCCGCCCCCAGGTCAAGATGACCCCATGCGAGCCGTGATCCTCACCGGTGCCGGCATCTCGGCGGAGTCCGGCCTCAAGACCTTCCGGGACCAAGGCGGCC
>CAYXJZ010000108.1:0-5236 GCA_964465355.1 uncultured bacterium
CTGCGCGCCAAGGCCACGCCGAACGGGATGCTCGCTTACCTCGTCGGCAAGATCGTGACCTTGGCTCTGAAAGCGCTCATCGGCCTCGTGATCGTCGTCCTTCCCGTCGTCATGGTCGCGGACCACCTGGTCTTCGACGCCCGGGCCTTGCTGCTGCTGGCGCTGACCTTCATCGCCGGGATGGTGGCCACGGTCCCCGTCGGCCTCGCACTCGGCTCGCTGATGAAGTCTTCGATGCATGCCGGGCTGCTGTCCATCGCGGCCTCGCTGGTCATCGGCCCGTCCATCTTCGTTCCGCTCACGATCCTGCCGGCCTGGCTGCAGTGGGTGGCCCAGACCTTGCCGTTCTACTGGATAGGGCTCGGCGCACGTGCCGCACTGTTCCCGGCGGAGCGGGTGGTAGCCGAGATCGGCGAGTCGTGGCGCACGGTCGAGATGCTCGCCGTCCCCGGTGTGTGGGCAGTGATCGGGATGGTGCTCGCACCGATCCTGCTACGCCGCATGGCCAGGCGCCTGTCGGGATCCAAGGTGGCCGCGACCCGAGAGCGCGTCATGACAAGGGGCTACTGAGCCGTGGGATCAGGCGACGGCGACGCCGTCCACAACCGCGTGGCGATGCTGCGTGCAGAACGCAGCATCTCGCGACGCGAGCTGGCCGAAGCGCTCGGCGTGCACTACCAGACGATCGGCTACCTCGAACGCGGAGAGTTCAACCCTTCGCTCCACCTTGCTCTGCGCATCGCGGCCTACTTCGACGTCCCGCTGGAGGTCGTGTTCTCGCTGGAGCCGTTCAAGCGGCTCGGGGAGTGAGCGGGGGGGGCCTGGCCGCCTAGCGTCGGCGATTGCTGATGTGAATGGCCTTGCCGTGCGCGTGCTCGGCGGCCTCCATCAGTCCTTCGGCCATGGTGGGGTGGGCATGCTGCGTGGTGCCTAGGTCCTCGATGGTGGCACCCATCTCCAGCGCCAGTGCGGCCTCGGAGATCAACTCGCCCGCGTTGGGCGCCACGATGTGCACGCCGAGCAGCAGGTCGGTCTTGGCGTCGCCCACCACCTTGAACACACCCTCCGAGCCGCCCAGCGTGGCGGCGCGGCTGGAGACGGTCACCGGGAAGCTGCCGGTGCGGACCTCGAAGCCTGCGTCCTTGGCCTCCTGCTCGGTCATGCCGACGGTGGCCAACTCCGGGTGGGTGTAGATGACGGCCGGCACCAGCGTGTCGTAGGCGGCGGGCTTGCCGGCTGCGTGCTCGGCGGCCACCAGCCCTTCCTTCATGGCCTTGTGCGCCAGCAGGGCGCCGCCGGCGACGTCACCGATGGCGTAGATGTGCTGCAGGTTGGTGCGCATGGCGGCGTCGGTGGGGATGAAGCCGCGCTCGTCCACCTTCACGCCGATCTCCTCGAGGCCGAGGCCATGGCCGTTGGGCCTGCGGCCGACGGCCACCAGCAGCTTGTCGACCACCACCGTCTCCTGCTCGCCTTCCGGCGTCTGCAGCAGCACCTCGATGCCCTTCTTGCCGCTCTTCTGCGACAGCGCCTTGGTGCCGGTGCGCAGCTTGATGCCGCGCTTCTCCATGGCCTTGGCCAGGGCGGCCGATGCAGCGGCGTCGGCCGTCGGCACGATGCGGTCCATCAGTTCCACCACCGTCACCTCCGAGCCGAGGGCGTGGTAGACGTCGGCGAACTCGAGGCCGATGGCCGAGCCGCCCAAGGCCATGAAGCGCTTGGGCACCTCGCTCAGCAGCAGCGCGCCGGTGGAGTCCACGATCTTCTCGCCGTCCGGCTCGAAACCGGGGATCTGGATGGGGCGGGAGCCGGTGGCCACGATGAAGCTCTTGGCGCTGAGGCGGCGGTCGCCGACCTGCACGGCGTTCGCTTCCACGAACTTGGCCTCGCCGCTCACCAGCTCCACCTTGTTGCCCTTGAGCAGCTGCTTGACGCCGCCGGTGAGCTTCTTGACCACGCCGTCCTTCCAGCCCTGCAAGGCCTTGAGGTCCACCTTGGGCTCGCCGAAGACGATGCCGTACTCGCCGGCGTGGCGGCTTTCCTCCAGCGTGTGGCTGGCATGCAGCAGGGCCTTGGTGGGGATGCAGCCGATGTTGAGGCAGACACCGCCCACCTCGTCCTTCTCGATGCAGGCCACCTTCAGGCCTAGTTGAGCCGCCCGGATGGCGGCGTGGTAGCCGCCCGGGCCGGAACCGATGACGATGAGATCGAAGTCCATGCGTCCTCCTGGCGCTCTGGGCGCCGGTCATGGTCAGAGTCTACCCCGCGGTCTCAGGCAAGCCGGATGCCCGCCCAGCGCTGGTGGCTTGCGCTAAGCTGGTGCGGTCATGACCTTGACTGCCGCAGGCCCACAACAGGAACGCGTCTCGCGTTACGACCCCCAGGAGATCGAACCGCGCTGGCAGGCCCGCTGGCGCGAGCAGGGGATCTACGAGACCGACCTAGCCGACGGCTCGCGGCCCAAGTTCTTCTTCCTGACCATGTACCCCTACCCATCGGGTGACCTGCACGTTGGCCACTGGTACGCCACGACGCCGGCCGACGCCGCCGCCCGCTACCTGCGCATGCGCGGCAACAACGTGCTCTTCCCCATGGGCTTCGACGCCTTCGGCCTGCCGGCCGAGAACGCCGCCGTGAAGGCCGCACGCGAGGGCCAGCAGGTGCACCCGGCCACCCTGACCTACGAGCGCATCGCCTACATGGAGCGACAGTTCAGCCGCATGGGCACCATGATCGACTGGTCGAAGAAGGTGGTCAGCAGCGACCCATCCTTCTACCGCTGGAACCAGTGGTTCTTCCTGAAGATGCTCGAGCGCGGCGTGGCCTACCGCAAGGCCTCGATCGTGAACTGGGATCCGGTCGACCAGACGGTGCTGGCCAACGAGCAGGTCGTCGACGGCCGTGGGGAACGCTCAGGCGCCCTGGTCGAGAGGCGCCTCATGCACCAGTGGCACCTGAAGATCACCGACTACGCCGACGAGCTGCTCGACTTCTCCGATCTGGACTGGCCCGAGAAGGTGCGGGTCATGCAGACCAACTGGATCGGCCGCTCCGAAGGCGCCGAGGTGGACTTCCGCACCGAGGCAGGCGAGACCCTGACCGTCTTCACCACCCGCCCAGACACTCTGTGGGGCGCCACCTTCATGGTGCTGGCGCCCGAGCACCCGCTGGTGGCGAGCCTGACCACGCCAGAGCAGCGCCAGCAGGTGGAGGCCTACGTCAAGGCCACCTCACACAAGAGCGAACTGGACCGGCAGATGGATGCTCAGGAGAAGACCGGCGTCTTCACCGGCGGCTACGCGGTCAACCCCGTGAATGGCGAACGCGTGCCCGTGTGGATCGCCGACTACGTGCTGATGAGCTACGGCACCGGCTCGATCATGGCTGTGCCGGCGCACGACGAGCGCGACTTCGCCTTCGCCCGCGCCTTCGACCTGCCGGTGCGCATGGTCATCCGTCCACCCGGTGTGGACGAGGTGCCAGAGACCATGGACGAGGCCTACAGCGGCGACGGTGTGATGGTCAACTCCGGCGTCTTCGACGGCACGCCGGCCGGCAAGGGCGAGGACGGCAAGGCAGGGCTGCAGCGGGTGATCGAGCACCTGGAGGCCGAAGGCCTTGGCCGCCGCAAGGTCACCTACCGCCTGCGTGACTGGCTGTTCGGCCGTCAACGCTACTGGGGCACCCCCATCCCCATCGTCTACTGCGAGGAGCACGGCATCGTGCCGGTGCCCGAGTCCGAGTTGCCGTTGCTGCTGCCCACCGACGTGGCCTTCATGCCAACCGGCCAGTCGCCGCTGATCCAGCACGAGCCCTTCCTGAACGCCACATGCCCCACCTGCGGCGGGCCGGCTCGGCGCGAGACCGACACCATGGACACCTTCATGGACTCGTCCTGGTATTGGTTCCGCTACCTCTCCAACGACCGTGACGACGCGCCGTTCGACACGGCCATGGCCAACCAGTGGACGCCCGTCGACCGCTACACGGGCGGCGTCGAGCACGCCATCCTGCACCTGATGTACGCCCGCTTCTTCACCAAGGTGCTGCGCGACATGGGCCTGACCAAGCAGCGCGAGCCCTTCCTGCGCCTCTTCAACCAGGGGATGATCCTGGGCGAGGACGGCGAGAAGATGTCGAAGTCCCGCGGCAACGTGGTCAACCCCGACGACCTGGTGGCCAACTACGGCGCCGACGCGGTGCGCGCCTTCCTCATGTTCATCGGGCCGTGGGACCAGGGCGGGCCATGGAACCCCAAGGGCATCGAAGGCGTCACCCGCTTCCTGCACAGGGTGTGGACCGCCTTGCTTGAGCCCATCGATCCCGCCTCCGCCGATCCGGCTGACCTCGAAGCCGAGGTCAAGGCCCTGCGCCGCGCCGTGCACCGCGCCATCGCCAAGGTCGGCGACGACCTGGCCGCCTTCCGCTTCAACACCGCGGTGGCGGAGCTCATGACGCTGCAGAACGCCATCTCCAAGGCCAAGTCACCCGCCATGGCGGCACATCCTGCCTGGGAGGAAGCCCGCCACAGCATCACGCTGCTGCTGGCGCCCATCACCCCACACCTGGCCGAGGAGCTGTGGTCGCGGATGGGTGGCGATGGCTCCGTGCACCTGCAGGCCTGGCCAGACGCCGATCCCTCTGCGGTGGTGAGCGACGAGGTGGTGGTGGCGGTTCAGGTCAACGGCAAGCTGCGCGGCGACGTGACGGTGCCGACCAACGCCAGCAAGGACGAGCTGTTGCTGGCCGCCAAGGCCGTGCCCAACGTGGCCAAGTACTTGGAAGGCATGCAGGTGGTGCGCGAGATCGTGGTGCCTGGCCGGCTGGTCAACCTGGTGGTGAAGCCGCAGGGCTGAGCCGGAGGTCGCCGGGCTCAGCCCGGCTGACGCTCCTCGGGGTCAGGGCGGCGCGATCAGCACCACGTCCAGCGTGGTCGCCAGGTCCACCATCGGCGTGACGAGGAAGCTGCGACGCAGCTCGTTGGGGTCCTGCGGCAGCACCTCGCTGACCACGCCCACCCGCAGCCCACGCGGGAAGAGGCCGCCGACGGCGCTGGTCTCGATGATGTCGCCCACCTCCACCGGCTGCTCGGTGACGAAGCGGTCCACGCGGATGCGCCCGTCCACCTCGCCCACCGCCACCCCCTGGCCACCCTTGCCGCGCACGGTGACCCCCACCCGCGACTGCGGGTCCAGCACCGTGCGCACCACCGCCGAGCGGCTGGCCACCTCGCTGA
>CAYXJZ010000108.1:5336-9722 GCA_964465355.1 uncultured bacterium
CGTTCCGTCTGCCAGCGAAGCTCCTCACGAAGGTCGCGGCGGTCGCCCATGGCGATGGCCGTCAGGCGCAGGTGCACGCCGGCGCGGTAGAGCACGTTCTGCGGCAGCGCGACCCAGGCAGAGAACTCGGTGGGCACCCTGCCGACGAAGGCCGTCAAGGCGAAGGTGAACAGGGCGAGGCCGACGAAGACGTACCAGGCCCGGACGAAGCTAGACAAGCCGGACCCCTATCTGCCGAGCCGCCAGCAGCACCGCAGGCAGCGAGAGGCCGACCACGGCGCCGTAGCAGCCATCGATGCCGTCGATCATGGTGGCACCAACACCCTGGATGGCGTAGCCGCCGGCCTTGTCCAGCCCCTCGCCAGCGGCCGCGTAGGCCTGCACCTCGTCCTCCTCCAGTTCCCTGAAGCGCACGACGGTGCTGCGCAGCACCGTGGCCTCGCGCCCAGCCTGGCGCAGCGCATGGCCGGTGTGCACGAAGTGCGCCCTGCCAGAGAGCAGGCGCAGGAAGTGGGCGGCCTCCTCGCGGTCTCGGGGCTTGCCGAGGTTCCTTCCCTCCACCACCACGGTGGTGTCGGCGGCGATGACCAACGGCGTCCGGTCGTCCTGCGCGCCGTTCTGGCCCTCGGCCACCGCCTTGGCCTTGCTGCGCGCCAAGCGCATGACCATCTGGTCGGGATCCTCGCCTGGCGCCTGGGTCTCGTCCACATCAGGGGCCACGACCTCGAAACGCAGGCCAAGCGACGCGAGCAGCTCCCGCCGCCTCGGGGATGCGGAAGCCAGGATGAGCCGTCCGTCGTACACCCGGCCAGTGTACCCACGCGGCTAGCCACAGCCGGCTCGCCTGGCCGCGGCCCCGACGCAACGGTGCTCCGGTATGATCGAGCGCCCACCGGCACCGGCCGGGCACGAGGAGCACCAGGAGCAGATGTCCGACGTCGAACGCTTCAAGCAACGCGCTGCCATGAGCGCCCTGTCGCAGGTGCGCTCAGGCATGGTGGTCGGTCTCGGCACTGGCAGCACGGCCGTCCACATGATCCGTGAGCTGGGCAGGCGCCTGCAGGTGGGCGAGCTGCACGACGTGCGCGGCGTGCCAACCTCCCACGCCTCCGAGGCCCTCGCCCGCCGTGAGCAGGTGCCCATCGCCGACCTGCCCGCCGGCGGGGTGGACGTGGCCATCGACGGCATGGACGAGCTCAGCCCCACGCTCGACGCCATCAAGGGCCTTGGCGGTGCGCTCAGCCGCGAGAAGGTGGTGGCGGCGAGCGCCAAGCGCTTCATCCTCATCGGCGACCAGAGCAAGCGCGTGACCTTCCTCGGCACCCGCGCACCGGTGCCCGTCGAGGTGTTGGCCTTCGGCTGGCGCCGAACCGAGAAGCTGCTGCAGGACCTTGGCGCCCGCACCGAGCTGCGCCGGGAGCACGGCCAGTTGGCGGTCACCGACAACGGTCAGCTCATCATCGATTGCCACATGCCAGGCGGCTTCGACGCGCCCGCCTTCGCCGCCGCCGTCGATGGACTCCCCGGCGTGGTGGCCCACGGCCTCTTCCTTGCCATGGCCGAGCGCGCCTACCTGGCCGGCCCAGACGGCGTGGAGGAGCTGCGGGCGGCCACGCCGCCGGTCAAGCTGCCGTGATCGCCTCCGTCGGCCTCGACCTGGTCGACCTGGACCGCCTGCGCCAGGTGCTGGAGCGCCATCCGCAGCGCTTCCTTGCCCGCTGCTTCACCGAGGGCGAGCGGGCCTACGTGGCCAGGCAGAGCGACCCGGTGCCCTCGCTGGCCGCCCGCTTCGCCGCCAAGGAAGCCTTCCAGAAGACCTGGCCGCAGCGCCTCGGCTGGCACGACGCCGAGGTCGAGCACGACGCCAAGGGCGCCCCCCGGCTGGCCTTCTCCCCCGCCCTGCTGGCACGCATGCAGGTCGATGGTTACGTCGCCCACCTGTCCCTCACCCACACCCGCACCCACGCGGCCGCCGTGGTGGTGCTGGAGCGACGCAGCGAAGCCGACACGAGCGGGCATGGCTGAGGCCGACAAGGGCAGGAAGCCGGCCGACCGCAAGCGGGTGGTGGCCACCACCGACGGCTCCTGTGAGACGCAGACGGGCGAGGGCGGCTGGGCCTACCTGCTGACCTACAACGGCGCCGTGCTCAGCGAGAGCGGCTATGAGGCGGCCACCACCAACAACCGCATGGAGCTCACCGCGGCGGTCCGCGCCCTCGAGGCGCTGAACGAGCCATGCGACGTGGAAGTGGTCACCGACAGCCAGTACCTCAAGAAGGCCTTCACCGACGGCTGGCTGGACAAGTGGCAACGCAACGGCTGGCGCACCAGCGGCCGCCAGGCGGTCAAGAACCAGGACCTGTGGCTGCTGCTGCTCGACCTCACAGCCAAGCACAAGGTGAGCTGGCGCTGGACCAAGGGCCATGCCGGGCATAGCGACAACGAGGCGGTGGACAGCATGGCGCTACGCGCCAGGCGCGAACGGCGAGGCAGCAGGACGGTGCAGCGGCGGGCATCCTAGAAGGTCAAGGTTGCCGAATCTGCAAGGGCGTCGCATGCAGTTCCACCCCAAGTGCTCGCACGAGCTTGAGAACCGTGTCGTAGCGAGGTTTCGCGCCAGGGGCCAAGGCCTTGTACAGGCTCTCGCGCCCCAGGCCAGTCTCTTTGGCCAACTGAGTCATGCCACGAGCCTTGGCCACGTCGGCGATCGCCTGAAGGAACACGCTGGGATTCTCGTCCTCGAGCGCGGCGTTGATGTACTCGGCGATGACCTCGTCGTTGTCGAGGTAGTCCGCAGCATCGAAAGCAGCCAGGTTCTTCATGTCAGGTCTTCAAATCGGTGAGGAGGGCGTGGGCTAGCCTGATGTCCTTGGCTTGGGTCGACTTGCTACCGCCACATAGAAGCAGATAGACCAAGTTGTCCTTACGCGTGTAGTACACCCTGTAACCCGGTCCGACGTGAATCCGCATCTCCGAGATGCCCTTCCCGACAGACTCACGATCACCGAAGTTGCCGGCCTCGGCCGACCGAATCCTCGCGATCACGCGGGCGCGACCGAGCTACCGCGTGATCGGCCTCAGTCCGGCTTGCTCGGCAAGGCGCTGAGCTCGGCCACAAGATCGAGCAGCGCCGTCAGGCCGGCACGCAACGAGGTGGGGTCCACCCACTCGCTCAACCGGTGCGCGTCCCCGCCCCGGTAGACCCCGAAGCAGATGGCCGGGATGCCCAAGGCGACGGCGGCGTTGGCGTCGGTGCTGCTCGGTTCGCTGCGGGACTCGATGCCCTGCTTGGCCAAGGCCGTGCGTGCTGCGCGCACCAGTTCCGGCGTGGCGCTGCTGCCTGCCGGCCGGTCGCCCACCGGGCGCAGCTCCAGCGTGGCCTGGTGCCGCTTGGCCGCCGCCCACATGCGCGTCTCGGCTTCCTTGCTCAGCGCCGCCAACGTGGCTGGGTCGACGCTGCGCAGGTCGAGCGTGAGGCTGGCCTCCTCGGCGATGGCGTTGACCGAGGTGCCGCCACCGACCACGCCGACGTTCAGGCTGGAGCGCGGCGACTTGGGCACGTCGATGTGGCACAGGGCATGGATGGCGTCGCCGACGGCGTGCACCGCGCTGGGTGATGGGTAGTCGCCCCAGGAGTGGCCACCCTTGGCGCGGTAGCGCGCTTCGAAGCGCCGCGAGCCCACCGCCTCGACCACCACACTGCCCAGCTGGCCGTCGATGGCCACGAACAGGTCGATGCGGTCCTTGTGATCGGCGGCCAGCCGCCTTGCCCCACGGATGTCGCCAAGGCCTTCCTCGCCCACCGAGGCCGCCAGCGTGATGCGTGGCCGCGACTTGCCAGGGTCGGCCAGCAGCACCTCGGCCATCACCGTCAGCACCGCTAGGCTGGCGCTGTTGTCGCCAACACCGGGCGCAGCCCAGCGCCCGTCATCCAGCTCGCGCAATGTGACGTCGGTGGCGGCCGGGAAGACGGTGTCGAGGTGCGCCACCAGCATGACCCTTGGGCCAGTGCCGCCGGGCAGCTCGGCGCTGAGGTCACCCAGCTCGTCTCGGTGGACCTCCAGGCCGAGGCCTGCCCACATGCCGGCCACCAGCTCGCCGCGCGCCTCCTCCGCGAAGGGTGGCGCAGCGCGTTCGGTGATGGCCCGCAGGCGGGCGCGCAGCTGCGTGTCGAGGTCGACGGCGGTGCTCACGCCCGCCGCCCACGTGCCGACAAGGCACGATGGCGGCTCAACGCTCGTCTCCGCTGGCGTCCAAGCTGGCGATGCCCTCGCGAAGCGCGTAGAGGGCCGCCTGGGTGCGGTTGTTCAGCCTCAGTTTGGAGAAGATCTCCGACAGCCGGTTGCGCACCGTCTTCTCCGACACCCCGAGGGCCTCGGCGATCTC
>CAYXJZ010000109.1:0-9648 GCA_964465355.1 uncultured bacterium
GAGCCGACCTCGGCACTCGACCCGGAGATCGTGGGCGAGGTCCTGCAGGTGATGGTCAACCTGGCCAAGGAGGGCATGACGATGATCGTCGTCACCCACGAGATGGGTTTCGCCCGCGAGGTGGGCGACCGGGTGGTGTTCATGGACGCGGGCCAGATCGTGGAGGTGGGCACGCCCCAGCACTTCTTCAGCGCACCGCGCGAGGAACGCACCCGCAACTTCCTCTCGAAGATCCTTTGAGCCACCTTGGTCGGCGCGACTGGCTTCACAGCCAAAGTGAGCCGTGGCGGCTACAGTGCGTCATGCATCGGTCCCTGTCAGCTTGGACCCCATCAGAGGTGAGGCGATGAGCGAACCCAGCCAACGGGGGCTACGCATGGCCGACCTGCTCAAGAGCATGGTCGCGCGCAGCGCTTCCGACATCCATCTCCAAGCAGGGGCGCCACCGCACCTGCGGCTGGACGGCGATCTGGTCCCCTATGAGGGCGTGCCAGCGCTCACGCCGGAGCAGACCGAGCAGATCGCCTTGGCCATGATGACCGAGAGCCAACGCGAGTTGTTCAGGCACAGGCACGAGCTGGACTTCGCCTTCACCATCCCTCTGGTGGCCCGCTTCCGCTGCAACGTCTTCCGTCAACGCGGCTCGGTCGGCCTGGTCATGCGGGTGGTGGCCGACGCCATCCCCAGCTTCGACAGCCTTGGCCTGCCCGTCGGTGTGATCAGCGACCTGGCCAGCCAGCCGCGCGGTCTGGTCCTCGTGACCGGGCCGACTGGCTCGGGCAAGTCCACCACCCTGGCGGCGGTGGTCGACTTCATCAACCGGCGCTTCCCCAAGAACGTCATCACCATCGAGGACCCCATCGAGTTCCTGCATCGCAACCAGCAGTCGCTGGTCATCCAGCGCGAGATCGGCCTCGACACGGCCGACTTCTCCGACGCGCTGAAGTACGCCATGCGTCAGGACCCCGACGTCATCATGGTGGGGGAGATGCGCGACAAGGCCACCGTGGAGGCGGCCCTTGCCGCCGCCCAGACGGGCCACCTCGTGCTGTCCACCCTGCACACGCTGGACGCCATCCGCACGGTCAACCGCATCATCGACTTCTTCCCGCCGCACGAGCGCAACCAGATCCGCATCCTGCTGGCCGAGTCACTGCTCGGCGTGCTCTCGCAGCGCCTGCTGCCGCGCGCCGACGGGCCGGGCAGGCAGTTGGCCGTCGAGGTGCTGGTCAACACCCCGCTCATCCGCGACTACATCAAGGACGAGACCAAGACGCCGCTGATCAAGGACGCGCTCATGCAGGACAACCTGCGCGGCATGCAGACCTTCGACCAGCACCTGGTGGAGCTCTACCTTGGCGGCACCATCAGCCTGGAGGACGCCGTCTACGCCGCCACCAGCCCGCACGAGCTGAGGCTGATGATCACCCAACGCTCCGGTGGCCGCGAAGAGGTCAACGAGGTGGAGTTCGAGAAGCTGGCGCTTCGAAGAGGGCCCGTTCGGGGCTGAAAGCCCCGAACGGACTTGGCAGTTCGGCACCGGAGGTGCCGAACTGCAGGCCTTGGCACGGTTGCAGGCCTTGCGGTTGGGCGGGCGCCGTCAACCGTGATGGATCGGTCCACCCCACATGGGCACGTTCGGGCGCCACGGCAGCGTGCGCAGGGCGCGGGCGCGCAGGTCGTAGTGCGAGGCGCTCAGCACCTCGGCTTCCACGATGTCGCCGATGACCACCGTGCCGTCGGTCTCCAGCCACACCTGGCCGTCGATGTCGGGCGCGTCCGCCTCGCTGCGACCCACCATCTCGCCAGGCAACTCACCCACGTCGTCGACGATGACCTTCAGTCGCCGCCCCACCTTGGCGGCCTGCACGCTGGCGGCCACTGCCTGTTGCGTCTCCATCAGGCGGGCGTAGCGCTCCTGCTTCAGCTCTTCCGGCACCGCCCCAGGCAGAGCGTTGGCGCTGGCGCCCGGCACCTCGGAATAGGTGAAGGCGCCCACGCGGTCCAGCCTGGCCTCCTGGAGGAAGTCCAACAGCAGGCCGAAGTCCTCCTCGGTCTCGCCTGGGAAGCCGACGATGAAGGTGGAGCGGATGGCCAGCTCAGGGCAGACCTCGCGCCATCCGCGGATGGTGGCCAGATGGCTGTCGGCGCCCCCGGGCCTGCGCATGGCCTTCAGCACCCGCGGCGATGCGTGCTGCAGCGGCACGTCGAGGTAGGGCAGGAGCTTGCCTTCGGCCATCAGGGGGATGAGGTCGCGCACGTGCGGGTAAGGGTAGACGTAGTGCAGCCGCACCCAGGCGCCCAGGTCGGCGAGCTCGCGCACCAGCGGCACCAGGCGCGCCTGCACCTGCCTGCCCTGGAAGTCGCTGGGGCGGTAGCGCAGGTCGCTGCCGTAGGCGCTGGTGTCCTGGGCGATGACGATGAGCTCCTTGGTGCCGGTGGCCACGAGGCGGGTGGCTTCGAAGAGCACGTCTGCCGCGTCGCGGCTGGCCTGCAGCCCGCGCATCTGGGGGATGATGCAGAAGCTGCACTTGTGGTCGCAGCCCTCTGCCACCTTGAGGTAGCTGTAGTGCCTTGGGGTGAGCTTGACGCCGCGATCCTGCAGCGCGCCGCCGCGGCCGTCGCCCAGCACGGGCAGCAGGCCGGCGAAGGCCTCGTCATGGCCTGCCAGCGGCAAGGCCTCGCGCACGGCGCGCATGACGCCCGCGACGTCGGCATGGCCGGTCACCGCCAGCACGCTGGGGTGGCGGGCCATGATCTCCTCTGGCCGCTCACCGAGACAGCCGGTGACCACCACGCGGCCGTTGCGCTCCAAGGCCTCACCGATGGCGGACAGCGACTCCTCCACCGCCGGGGTGATGAAGCCGCAGGTGTTGACCACCACCAACTCGGCCTCCTCGAAGCTGCGCACCAGGTCGTAGCCATCGGTGCGCAACTGGGTGAGGATGCGTTCGCTGTCGACCAGCGCCTTGGGACAACCTAGACTGACGAACCCGACTCTTGCCATCGACCGGGCAGCATAGCACCCGCCTCTGCCGCCAGCGCGCGCAGCCGTGGCCTCAGGGTGCCTGCGAGGTAGAGGGAGCCCGCGATGACCAGCATCCGCCCCTCGCTGCCAGCCAGCGACAGGGCTGCGTCGAGGGCCTGCAGGGGGTCGTCGAAGCGCGAGCGAGCCCCGTCGGCGCCGTCCAGCGGGGTCTCGCCCGCCACCGCGCTGCTGATGAAGAGGTCGCTCGCCCCTGCCCACAAGGGCATGAGGGTGGCCAGCCCTTGCTTGCGGGCCAAGGCGGCGAAGAGCAGCACGTAGCCGCTCCCCAGCTCCGAGGCAAGGCGGGTGGCTGCTGCGGGGTCGTGGGCGCCGTCGAGCAGCACCCGAACGGGGCCTGCATGGCTGGGCACCACGAAGGACTCGAAGCGTGCCGGCGGCGGTGGCGAGGCGAGACCGCGGGCAAGTGCCTCCTCGTCCCAGCCGAGCAGCCTGCCCATGGCCAGGGCCAACCGGGCGTTCTCCCTACGGGTGGCCGGCCACATCGTGTCGGGCGGGAGCGCGCCGACGGGCCAACGCCCCAGCTCGCCGTCTGGCCCGATCACGTGCAGCGGGGCGCCGACCTCCTGCGCCCTTCGGGTGATGAGCTCTAGAGCCTCGCCCTTGGCGGCGGTGACCAACGGGACGCCAGGCCGCGCGACGGCGGCCTTGTCGGCAGCGATGTCGAGCAGACCAGGGCCCAGGGTCTCCAGGTGGTCCAAGTCGACGTTGGTCAGCACCGTCCCGACCACGCCCGCCCCCACCAGGTCGGCCAGCGCCATGGTGGCGTCGTAGCGGGCGCCGACACCGGCCTCGACCACCGCCAGCTCGACGCCGGCTTCGGCGAAGCCATGCACCGCCAAGGCCAGGCACCACTCGAAGAAGCCGGCGGCCGTCGCAGCGGCCGCCGCTGGGCCGCTCAGCTCTCCCTCAGCTCGCTGGCGCCAAGCGATCCAGCGTTCAGCGGCCAAGGCGACGCCGTCCACGGCGATGCGTTCACGCAGGTCCTCGACGTGGGGTGATGTGAAGCGGCCGCTGCGCAGGCCTTGGGCCTGGGCCATGGCGGCCAGCAGGTGGGTGACGGTGCCCTTGCCGTTGCTGCCCACCACGTGCAGCATGGTCGGCGGAGGGCTGAGCCGCAGGGCCTGCAGCAGCGCTGTGGCCACCGAGGGGTCGCGTGGTCGTCCGGAACGTCGGCGCTCCCCCAGCCACCGCCCAGCCTCATCGAATGCGGCTTGGGTCGGCGGGTCGAGTGTGGGAAGGGGGGCGGCTGCCAGAGGCACTGGCCAGAGCGGCGATGCGGTCTCAGCCACGTCCGCGGCTGCGTCGCCTGCGTGGGCGGCGCCGACGCCCGCCACGCCCGGAGGACGACTCGGAAGGCTCGGACTGTTCCCAGCCAGGCATGCTCTGCTCCTCAGCGACGTCCACCAGCAAGGCCTCGAGGTTCTGGTCGTCCAGTCGCTGCACCAGCTTCAGCAAGGTATGGGGCGCAGCCGCATCGACATAGACCCAACTGCCGCCGGGGTGCAGCAAGAAGCCCTTGGCCCGCCTGCGTTGGCCGGCGACCTCCAGCTCGGTCTCGACCACCCGCGCCACCACCACTTCCTTGCCCAGCATGGGGATACGCAGGGGTGCGTCCGGCCGGTACTCGGTGGCGGCGAAGGCCCGTAGCTCACGCAGCAGCGACAAGGGGTCGCGGTAGGGCAGCAGGTAGGGGATGCTTGCGCTGTTCTGTCGACCGCGGCTGGCGGTCACAAGGCCGCTGTCCGGATCGAAGCGCACCTCGAAGACCCGGCCATCGCCTTGGCCTTCCTTCTCCTCGCGCCAGCTCAGGCTGTGATGGCGAGCCGCGTGGCTGCGGCTGGTCTGGACGATGGTGGTGTTGCCGAGGGCGCCTTGGAGCTGCATGCGCGCCTCGCTCAGGGTGACCCGCCCGCGCTCTCCGCTGCGCAGGACGAGGCGACCGGCGGGGCGGCCCCGCGCGCTCAGGCGGAAGGTCAAGGATTCGACCGGCATCGTGGCCCACGCTATCACGGGCCCTGCCCACTTCGGCGGTCCAGCCCGCCTCAACGCGGTTACAGTAGCAGGCATGCTCGAACTCCGCCTCATGAGGGACCAGCCCGAGACCGTCCGGGCCGCCATCCGTGCCAAGCAGCTCCCCGACGCCTTGCGCAGCTTCGACGAACTGCTGCTGACCGACGAGGAGAGGCGACTGCTGCGGCAGGAGCTGGAGGTCATGCAGGCCGACCGCAACGCCCGTAGCCGCGAGATCGGTGAGCTCAAGCGAAGGGGAGACGACGCCGATGCGCTCATGCGTGACGTGGCCGAGCTCTCCGCCGCGGTCAAGCGCCTGGAGGAGCGGGACCGCAGCCTGGCCGCCAAGGTGGAGCAGCTCTCGCTCGAGGTGCCCAACCTGCCGCACGCCAGCGTGCCGTACGGCGAGAGCGAGCACGACAACGTGGTGCTCTTCGAGCGCGGCGAGCGCCGCATGGGCGAGGGCCTCAAGCCCCATTGGGAGCTGGCAGAGGCAAGGGGATGGATCGACTTCAGCGCAGGGACCCAGCTCACCGGCGCGGGCTTCCCCGTCTTCCGCGGCCAGGGCGCGCGGCTGGTGCGCGGGTTGGCCGGCTACCTGCTCGACAAGCTGAGCTCCTTGGGCTACCAGGAGGTCACCGTGCCCCTGATGGTCAACGCCGCCTCGGCCACGGCCACCGGTCAGCTGCCCGACAAGGAAGGCCAGATGTATGAGGTGACGCGCGAAGGCTTCTACCTCATCCCGACGTCGGAGGTGCCGGTCACCAACCTGCACCGCGACCAGGTGCTCGACGAGGCGCAGCTGCCCATCAAGTACTGCGCCTACACGCCCTGCTTCCGCCGTGAGGCGGGCAGCTACGGCAAGGACGTGCGAGGCCTGAACCGCGTGCATCAGTTCGACAAGGTGGAGATGGTGCAGTTCACCTCGCCGGAACAGAGCTACGAGGCCCTCGAGACCATGACCGAGCTGTCAGAGGGCATGCTGGACGAGCTGGGCCTTGCCTACAGGCGGCTGCTGATGTGCAGCGGCGACATGGGCTTCACGCAGGCCAAGAAGTACGACCTTGAAGCATGGAGCCCAGGGCAGCAGCGCTGGCTCGAGGTCTCGTCGGTGTCGAACATGGAGTCCTTCCAGGCCGTCAGGCTCGGTGCTCGCAGCCGGCCGGGCGGGGCGGCGGGGCAGGGCAAGACCCGCTACGTCCACACCCTCAACGGCTCTGCGTTGCCGTTCCCGCGCACCATCGCCGCTCTGCTGGAGACCCATCAGACGGAGGACGGGCGGGTGCGGCTGCCTGATGTGCTTGTGCCATACGTGGGTCGGGACTACCTGGACTGAGGCCAAGGCCAGATGGGTCGAGGCTCAGCCGTCGCGGTCGATCGTGCGTGGTACGCACACGCGGCCATCGTGCAGGGGTAACAGTTCCTGCAACTCGGCAGCCGAAAGGCCCGGCCGCTGCTCGTCCTGGCGCAGGGTGTCGAGACCGGTGGCCCCACCCTCGCGGTTGGGATGGCGCAGTGGTGGCACGCTCGGGTCGTCGAAGTCGGCCAGACGGTCGACGTAGGCCAGCAGCTTGCCCAGCTCGGCCCGTAGGCCAGGGAGCTCGGCAGCGTCAAGGTCGAGGCGGGCAAGGTCGGCAAGTTGCCGCAGTGCTTCGTCGCTCAGCTCGGGCATCTCTTCGAGCCTACCACCGGGCTCAGGACAGCCAGCGCACCAGCTCGTAGAGCAACACCACCAGCGGAAGGGCGGGCAGCATGCTGGCGACCGAGACCTTGCGGATCTCCAGCAGCACGAGGCCGAGGCCGAGGATCATCAACCCACCTACGCCGTTGACGAGCAGCACGCGTGGATCGCCGGCAGGGTCGGGCAGGAAGGCGGCCACGGCGCCGGCACCCAGTGCCAGACCACCCTGCAGCAGCAACACCACCAGCGCAGAGGCCAACACCCCGTAGCCGAAGGTGGCCGCCAAGGCCACCGCCGTGATGCCATCGAGGGTCGCCTTGAGCAGCAGCAAGGAAGGATCGCCGAGCAGCCCGTTCTGCAGGCTGCCCACCAAGGTCATGGGCCCGACGCAGAACACCAGCGAGGCCATCACGAAGCCCTCGCTGAAGCGACCCTTGCCCTTGAAGCGTCGTTGCATGTCCTGGCCAAGCCGCTCGAGGCCAGCCTCGATGCGAAGGCACTCGCCGATGGCGCCACCCAGCGCAAGGGCCACCAGACCGAGCAGCACACCGGGTGGGTCGCTGACGCGCCCGAGGTCGAAGGCGGTGCTCATGCCGATGAAGAGGGTGACGAGGCCGACGGCCTGCAGCACGACGCCTTGGACCCGGGCTGGCATCCGCCCTCGCAGCAGCAGCCCGACGCCCGATCCGAGGCACACAGTCAGGACGTTGACCAAGGTGCCTGAGAGGGCGTCGAATGGGTTCACGCGCTGCCGCCCACGGCTTCCTTGTCCTTCTTCCTGCCCGAGCTCAGCACCATGGTGGTCACCACCAGGCCGGCAAGCAGCGGCAGACCGATCAGCCACAGCATCCAGGTCACCAGGCTGCGCGGCGCCACCGCCGTGGGCGGGAGCACGAAGGGAAGGCTGCCGACGGCCTCAGCCCCGACCTCCAGCACCAAGGAGGCGTTGGCCTCCTCCCAGCGGTAGGTCTGGTCACGCACCAGCAGGTGGTAGCTGCCGGCCTCCGGCAGCTCGAGCGTCGCCCGGTAGACGGCGGGCGAGACCTCGCTGAGTTCGGCGCTGCGCAGCGCAGGCGGCAGGTCGGGCGCCTCGGTGGAGGAGGCGGGCAGGGGCAGGTCGGCGGTGGCCATGGGCCGCAGCTCGATGCTCACGATCGCGTCCTCGACCGGTGCGAGGCTGGGGTCCTCCAGCCTGAGGCTGAGCTCGAAGGCCTGGCCAGGCAGCGGCGGATCGGGGTTGAAGTCCAAGTGGCCGAAGACCAGGGTGGCGTGGGCGCCGGCCCAGCCCATGGCGAGTGCAAGGCAGAGGGCGACGGCCAGCATGGCAAGCGGCGATGGTCGATCGGTGCGCAGCCTGGTCACGGTCCGGTCCTTTCGACGGGTGGCTGATGAGCGTAGAGGTAGGCGCGCAGCGGCAGGCCGGTGGCATGCACCTCGGCGGCCAGTGCCTTGCCCACCCAGCGCAGGTGCCATGGTTCGTAGTCGTAGCAGGTGATGGCCTGCGAGCCCATGGGGTAGCTGACGAGGAAGCCGAAGCGATGTGCATGGGCCACCACCCACGCGCCTTCTGGCGTGAGGGCCCAGTCATCCAGATCCCAGGCCGGTGGCCCATCGGCGCTTCGCAGGTCGATGGCGGTGCCCAACTGGTGCTCCGAGTGCCCAGGCCTCGCGCTGGTCATGGCTGCTTGATCCGCACCGAGCAGAGCCACCCAGCCGCGATGCACTTGATCCTGGTAGGTCTCGCTGCGGTACGCCGACTGCACCGCCAAGCCAAGGCCTTCGGCTTCGGCCGCTTCACGCATGGCCCGCAGGTCGTCGATGACGACGGCCCGCACCCACAGGTCGGAATCGAAGCCCGCCTCCCGAAGGCGCACCAGGTCGGTCGGCTCGAAGCCCGGTGGCAGACGCCACAGCAGGTCGAGCACCAGGGTGGCGTGGTCCTGCATGGGATCGCCGGCCAGCACCGACTCACCCACCTCGCAAGGCGGTGGAGCGGTAAGGGCCGAGGTCTGGTCTTGGGCGCCGGCCGATGGGGCGGTGCAGGCGAGGAGGGCCATGGTGATCAAGACGAGTCGGCTCCGTCCTGCGCGCCACGGCTGCCTAGGCGTCACGCCGGCCCCAAGAGGGTGCCGCGCATCTCCATCGGCAGGCCGAGGACGAGCAACTGCAAGAGGCTGAGCAGCAGCACGAAGACCCCCATGACCCACATGGCCAGCAGCGCGCGCGGGCGAAGGAAGTCGCGCAAGGCGATGCGCGCTGTGACCACCCAGGCGAGGGCGGCCGCCAGCGACACCGCCCCTGCACCGATGGGGAAGAGCCAGCGGCTAGGCACCAGCTGCGCCCAGCGCCAGTTGGCGTCGACGGCGAAGCCGCGGATCTCGAAGAAGTGCTGCGTCACCGGCACGATGGCGAGGGCGCCCGTGAGGAAGTGGAAGAGGTAGTGCGCTGCCCAGAAGCCAACGCCAAGGACCACCACCACGTAGGCCCAGCGGTCGAAGGCGGCCCATGCACCCTGGTAGCGCCCACCGGCGAGGTCGGTCAAGGCGGAGGCGCCGAGGGTGAGACCGAGGCCGGCCGCGGTGACGACGGCGTAGAGCACGCCGAGCACCAGCGCCTCGCTACGCGTGCCGAGGGTGGCGGCCACAAGGTCGGCGGCCGCGAAGAAGGGCGGCACCATGGCGAAGGCGTTCATCAGCCCCCAGAAGGCCAACAGCACGCCCATGAGCAGGGCGCTGCGGCGGCCACGACGGGCCCAGCCGTCGCGGCTCGCCTCGATCCCAGGTGGACGCAGACGCAGGGCGACGTTGTCGTATGGGCAGGCTCGCAGGCAGTTCAGGCAGAGGGTGCAGTCCATGTTCGAGGTCATGGTGGGGACGAAGAGGCCCGTCTCGCATCCAGGGTACCGCCC
>CAYXJZ010000110.1:0-9584 GCA_964465355.1 uncultured bacterium
TCAGCCAGCCTCTTCCCTCGTGGGTGAGGTTCTGGCCGAACATGACCTTGTTGCCGACACGGCGGAAGGTGGCCAGGGTCTTGAGGGGCTCTTTGGCGGTGCGGCCGCTGTCTTGGTCCACCGTCGTGATGGGGCAGCGGGCGCAGGGTTTGACGAGGTGGAAGCGGATGCCTCCCACTTGCAGCAGGCGCCACTGGTCCTCTTCCCATGGCTGCTCGCTGCGCAGCACCAGGTTGGGACGGAAGCGGTTCATGGGCAGGGGCTCGTCGAGCCGGGTGTTGAGGTCATCGAGCGAAGTCTCGTTGGCCAGCAGGAAGGGGTAACCGTCGGCAAAGCCCACCTTGTCGCCTGGTTGGGCGTACTGCGGGTCCACCTGCCTTGCGTCCTCCTCTGGCAGGTAGACGAGCTGGTGCGGGGCGCCGTAGAACTCGCTGATCCAGCGGTTGGCGTCGGCGGGCGCCACCCTGGCCAGGGGCTCGTCGTCCCAGATGGTCACGCGGCGCTGCTCGGGCATCTGCTCGGCCGTGGGGGCGAGGGGCAGGTCAAGGCTGGGCATGCCTGGTGCGTCCAGCCGCATGGTGTCGCCCTCGATGGTGGGCTTGAGCAGGCACATGCGCGGCACCTCGCGCTGGGTGACGAAGCGGCCGTCGCGGGTCACCACCATCCAGCGCCGGTCACGGCGGAAGCCGCATGCGTCCACCTCGGCGGAGGCCACGTGGCTGCCGGCCGCGGACTTCAGTGGGTAGACGATCAGGTCGGTGAGCAGGAGTCTGGGCATGGCTTCCTTGCGCCCAGCCTACCCGTCTGCCGGCTCACGGGCGAAGCGTGGGCTCTCCAACACGGCCAGCATCGCGCCGTACTGCACCTCCACCAGCGTCTTGATGGGGATGGGGGCATGGGCAAGGTTGTCCTCGATGCGGCGGGTCCATGCCTCGAGCTGGGCCTCCAGGTCCACCAAGGCCGACGCCAAGGTCTCGGCAGCCTCCCCTTCCCCGCTGCCAAGGTCCGCCTGCTGGGCTTCGATGGCCCGCCGCAGCATGCTGGCGATGAGCAACCGGTAGAAGCTGCCGACGTAGAGCTCGTCGGTCAGCTCAGCCACGGTGGCCGGCCGGTCCATGTCCTCGCCCTTCTCCGCCCAGGCCTTGGTGCCGTCGACCGACTTCAGCATGTACGTCGTGAACGCAGACACCGTGCGATAGAAGCGGGTGTCGAGCGTCATGTGGGGCGCGATGCGCTCCAGAAGGTCGGCCAGCGTCTGGGCCATGGCCCTGGTCTGCTCGGCGCCTTCCAGGATGACCTCGCGCCGCTGCCGTTGCGTGGGGCTCTGGTCGGCGATCTGCGGCGCCTGGAAGTAGGGCATCTCGGTGATCAGCGCCACGGTGTCGGCCAGCCCGAGGTCCCGCAGGTAGTCGAAGCTGGAGGCGCCTCCTTGCATCAGCGAGGCCGGTGGCTCGCTGGCGAAGCGCTCGTGGTGGTCGTATGCATCGGCCAGCGTGGGCGCCTGGTAGACGGCGGGCGCCAAGGTCTTGGCCCATGGCATCTCGGCCTCGCCGAGCGAGAGGAACAGACCTCGGTCCTTCGGCAGGGCGTGGAAGGCCGGCACGGCCTCGGGCACGTGGTTGGTGATGTAGTAGTAGACCCCGCCGAAGCCCGCGTTGTGCAGCGAGTAGACGAAGTCGGGCCTGACCTGCTCCAGCGCCCTCATCAGGGCTTGGGTCTCGGGGATGGGGCTGTCGAAGGCGTAGTCCTTGTAACGGATCGGGAAGGTCCACTCCACCTGCTCCTGCGAGCGCGGCCGGTAGAAGTGGCGGGCGTAGTTGCGGACGGTGAAGGGTCCGGCGAACCAGCCTTCGTTGAGCTTGGTGCCGTCGGGATCGACGCATGGCATGAGGTACCAGCTTCGGCCGCGGCGCAGCTCCTCGTTGGCGATCAGCTCGTCGAAGAGGAACTGGATGAGCATGGCGCCGATGGGCTCGTTGGGATGAGGGCAGGCGAAGAGCAGCAGCTTCTGCGGCCCGTCGCCGATGCGCACCATGGGGATCTCGACCCCGTCGGTGGAGCGGCCGACCACCTGGTGGCTGGCCAGGCCCGGGTTGCGTTCGGCCACCGAGCGCGCGCGCTCGTACATCTCATCCACAGTGAGGAAGCGTTGGTAGTCGGGCACGCGCGCGAGCGCTCCGTCTAGAGAACCTGTCGGGATCCCTGATGCGTCGAGCGCGGGCACGCGCGCTATGGCCTCGTCGAACTCGGTCATGGTGTGGGTCACCGGTCCCTTCTGGACTTGGGGTCGAGGGCGTCGCGCAGCCCGTCCCCCACGAAGTTGAAGCTGAGCACCACCAGCATGATGGCCAAGCCAGGCCAGGCGATGAGCATGGGCGCGCGGCGGATGAGGTCCTTGCCCTCACTGACCATCACCCCCCACTCCGGCGTCGGCGGCTGCACGCCGAGGCCGAGGAAGCCAAGGGCTGCGGAGGCAAGGATGGCCTCTGGGATGCCGAAGGTGGCCGTCACGATGACGGGGGTGAGGGAGTTGGGCAGCACGTGGCGCAGCATGATCTGCCCCGCCCTCGCGCCACTGGCCTTGGCCGCCTCGACGTAGTCGGCCTCGCGCAGGGCCAGCACCTGGGCGCGCACCAGCCGGGCGTAGATGGGCCAGCTCACGATGCCGAGCACCAGCATGACGTTGAAGATGCTGGGGCCGAGCACGGCGATGGCGGCGATGGCCAACACCAGGAAGGGGAAGGCGTAGAAGATCTCCACCGCCCGCATGACCAGCTGGTCCACCCAGCCACCCAGGTAGCCGGCCAGCAGGCCGAGCAGGGTGCCGATGGTGGCGGCGATGGAGACCACCACGATGCCGATCACCAGCGAGATACGCGCGCCGTGGATGAGGCGCGAGAGGATGTCGCGGCCGAAGTTGTCGGTGCCGAGCAGATGGCCGGGGCTGCCGGCGGGTGCGTAGGTGTTGAGCAGGCCCAGCGCCAAGGGGTCGTACGGCGCTAGCCGGTCGGCGAAGGTCGCCACCACGATGAGGACGAGCAGCATGACGCTGCCCGCCACAGCCAGGCGGTGACGGCTGAAGACCCGCAGCACCTGCAGCCAGCGGCGCTGACGCCTTGCTGGCGTCGCGGGCGAGACGGTGGTCATGGGCGCCTCAGCCATAGCGGATCTTGGGGTTGATGGCGGCGTAGAGGAGGTCGGTCAGCAAGGTCACCGCCATGAAGCTGAGGGCGAACACCAACACCACCCCCTGCACCATGGGCAGGTCGCGTTGGCGGATGGCGCTGATGGACAGCAGGCCCATGCCGGGCAGGGAGAAGATGGTTTCGACGATGATCGCGCCACCGAGCAGGCCGCCGAACTGCATCCCGGCGGTGGTGGCCACCGGCAGCAGTGCGTTGCGCAGGGCGTGCTTGAACAGCACCCGGCTGCCGCGCAGGCCCTTGGCGCGGGCGGTGCGCACGTAGTCTTCGCCCAGCACGTCCAGCATGGTGTTGCGGGTCAGCCTGGTGAGGATGGCGGCCAGCGAGGTGGCCAGGGTGGCGGCGGGCAGGATGAGATGGCGAGCGTAGGCCCAGAGGCCGTCGTTCAGGTTGCCGATGCCACGGATGGGCAGCCAGCGCAGCTCCAGGCCGAAGAACAGCAGCAGCAGCAGACCGAGCCAGAAGTTGGGCATGGCGACGGCCACCATGGTGAAGGCGGTGGCCAGGTAGTCCTCGATGCGGTTGCGGCGCGCCGCCGACAGCACGCCAAGCGGCAGCGCCACCGCCAGCGCGATGAAGAGAGCCGAGAGGGTGAGCGTCAGGGTGATGGGGTAGCGCTCGGCGATCGCCGTGGCCACCGGCAGGCGGGTGACGATGGAGTTGCCCATGTCGCCGCGCAGCAGGCCGCCCATGTAGCGCAGGTACTGCACCCACCAAGGGTCGTCCAAGCCCAGCTCGAGGCGCAGCCGCTCGACATTGGCGACGTTGACGGTCTCGCTGCCGAGCATCAGCCGGATGGCGTCGCCTGGCGCGAAGGCCATGAGGGCGAAGGTGATGAAGCTGATGCCGAGCAGCACCGGCACCGAGACGAGCAGGCGGCGCAGCAGGTAGCTCAGCATCGCTGACCGGCAACTGGCTGGGGGATTCTCCCCCAGCCAGCCCTCGTCGAGCAGGCAGCAGCCTGCCCCATCGGCTCGATCGCCATCAATCCAGCGTGACGGTGTTCTGCAAGGTCACGAGGTGCATCCCGCCCCATGGCACCACCCAGCCGTTGACGCTGTCGCTGACCACCGAGTAGCCGTTCTCGAAGTACAGCGGGATGCCGGCGCGGTCCGCCATGATCAGGCGCTGGGCCTCGAGCCACAGGCGGTCGCGGGTGTCGAAGTCGACGGTGCGGCTGGCTTCGTCGAGCAGGGCGTCCACCTCGGCGTTGACGTAGAAGTGGGTGTTGGTGCGGCCGCCGTTGCTGCCGTGGAAGAGCGAGTAGAGGCCGGTGGTGCCGGCGAAGCTGTAGTCGAAGAAGAGGCCGGTGTCGTTGCCGGTCTGCAGGTCCTCTGCCCACACCGCCACGTCCTGCTGCAGCAGTTGGGCGTCGATGCCAAGCGCCTGGAGCTGGGTGACGAGGATGGTCAGCACCCGCACCTGGGAGCCGGGGATGGTCTTGAGTTGGAAGCTCAGCGGCTGGCCGTTGCGGTCGAGGATGCCGTCGCCGTTGCTGTCGCTGAAGCCGGCCTCGGCCAGGATGGCCAGCGCCGCCTCGGGGTCGTAGCTCCACAGACCGGCCAACTCGGGGTCGGCGCGGAAGCCGGCCCATGGTGGGACCTGGCCGTAGGCCCGTTCGCCGAAGGGCGCCACCACGGCGGCCACGGCGGCGTCGATGTCGATGGCCTTGGCGATGGCGTCGCGCACGGCGAACTCGTCGAAGGGCGGGGTGCTGACGTTGAAACCGAGACCACGGTAGGAGCCGCCGCGGCCGTAGAGGCTGATGCCAGGCACGTCCTGCAGTTGCTGCACCGAGTCGATGTTGAACAGGTAAGGCACCACATGGACCTCGCCTGCCTCGACCGCGATGGTCTGCACGGTGGGGTCTGGGATGAAGACCATCTCGACACCGTCAAGGCCCACGGGCAGCCAGTAGTCGTCGTTGGCGACGAAGGTCAGGCTGCGATCGGGGGTGAAGGAGGTCAGCTTGAAGGGGCCGGAGCCGATGGGGTTGCGGGCGAAGCCCTCCTCGCCCAGTTGCTCAACGGCCTCGCGCGGCACGATGACCACCCTGGCGAGGCGGTTGACGTCTGTGAGCAGGAAGGGATCGGGTGCCGCGGTCTCGATGCGCACGGTGTAGCGGTCGACGGCCTCCACCGAGGTCACGTCGCCGATGGTGAAGGAGGTGGACACGTCGAGGAAGCGCTGCACGGAGTACACCACGTCGTCGGCGGTGACCTCGCGGCCCTCCCCTTCGGCGAACACGGCGTTGCCGTCCTGGAAGGTGACGCCCTGGCGGATGTGGAGCAGCCAGGTGGTGTCGTCCGCCGCCTCCCAGCGCTCGGCCAGGTGGGGCACGGGCTGGAAGTCCTCGTCACTGAGGACGAAGAGGGGGTCGAAGACCAAGGAGGCCGCGTTGATCTCGTCGTTGCCAGCGGTCTTGTAGGGATCGAGCTGCTGGATGGAGGTGTACGACACCCGCAGAACACCGCGTTGGGCCATGGCGGCTGACACCGTGCCAAGCACGGCCAAGGCCAGGAGGTAGAGAGCTAGGCGGACCTTCGAGGGCATGATGGTCTCTCCTTGTCGACGAGGATGTTGGGGGTGGCCGTCTGCGCGATCCGACGTGGACCGCGTGGCAGGAGGATAGCCCAGTTCTCCCTACGCGCGTCCATCGCCGGGGACGATGCCTCGGGGAGGGGTATAAGCTTCACTTATGATCAAGGGGTCGGCGACCGGCGAGCTTGCAGCACACCAGACGAAGGCGCTGGCCGCGACCTGGCCACCGCTCGAGAAGCTGCCGACCCCAGCCCAGCTGCGTGCGGTCCTGGCCGTCGTCGACCACGGCAGCTTCAGCGCCGCCGCCACCGAGCTGGGGCTGAGCCAGTCCAGCGTCAGCCAAGCCATCAAGCAGCTGGAGTCCTCGCTGGCCACCCACCTGTTCCTGCGCAGTGCACGTGGCGCCGAGCCGACCGCTGTTGGTGAACGGGTGGCGGCGCAAGCCCGCCAAGTGCTGGCACTGCTGCAGCAGCTCCGCGCAGAGGCGACCACCAAGGATGGCATGGTGGGCACAGATGAGGCTGTGGCGGGCACGGTGCGCATCGCCTCCTTCCGCAGCATCGCGGCGCACCTGCTGCCTGCCGTCCTCGCTCGCCTTCGGGCACGTCACCCGGCCCTGCGCTTCGAGGTGGACGACGGCTGCCTGCAGGTCAGGGACGCCGAGCGGGCTGTCCTGAGCGGCAAGGCCCACGTCGGCCTCGGCAGATTGCCGATGAGCACCGACCTGCTCACCTTCGAGTTCGCCCGGGACGAGTACGCCATCGTCCTGCCCACCACGACCTCGCCGGAGCCGGCTGACGTCTGGGCCCGCCTAAGGCGCCTGCCGCTCATCCAGCACGGTGGGGAGGCCACGCATCCCGACATCGTCGACCTGCTGGAGGCGCAAGACCTGAACCCCGTCCCCCTGCTGCAGATGTCCGAGGACTCCTCCATCCTGGCCGCCGTGGCCAGGGGCGTCGGCTACGCCGTCATGCCCCGCCTGGCCGTCGAGCCCCTGCCCCCCGGCATCCAGCTCCACGCCCTCCCCCGCCCCGTCCCCCGCCACCTCGGCCTAGGCGTCCGCCCCAGCCTCATGAGCCTCCCCATGGTCCACGCCGTCGTCAACGCTTTCCTGGACAAGGACCTGCTAGCCGGCGCATCACCCCACCTCACTACGTAAGTTCAGTCGCCCCATGTCGCGACGTGCGTCGCCCCACACCCCGATGCAAACAAACGGGGTGGGAGAAGGGGCCGGCAACCGTGAGAACATGCGTTCTAGGTTGCCGGCCCCTTCTCCCACCCCACGCAAGCGTGGTCTAGCGGGTAGAGGTGGTGATCAAGGCCAAGGGTACGGCTTCCACCGGGGTGCCGACGAGGATGACGGTGTAGGTGGTGTTGGGGCTGGACCGCACCTCGTCGAGGCCGAACAGGACGACTTCGGAGCCGGCGATGCGCAGGTCGAGGCCGCCGCCGAGGTCGCTCAGGTCGCGGAAGTTGCTTGCCTCGCCGAAGGAGATGCCGCGCAGCCATGCGGCGCTGCCGTCACGGGGGACCAGGTCGATGGCGTCGGTGCCAGGCGCGGCATGGACGACGCGCAGACGGCCGGACTCGCTCTCCCAGAAGGTGTCGCTGTCCTCGAGGAGCTGGGCGCGCAGCGCCAAGGCGTCGCGGTCGGCGTTGCCGCCACCGCCGCCGAACAGGCCACGCAGCCAGCCCATGAAGCCGCCGCCGTTGGAGGCGTCCTCCGCCTCGTCACCCTGTTCCAGCGAAGCCGGCACCATCAGGCCGCTGAGGACGATGGTGTAGCTACGGCCGGCGTCGAAGGAGAACTCGGCTTCCACGTTCACCTGTTCGGATGGGCCGAAGGAGCTGGCTTGCGGCAGCGGGGTGAGGGGTGTCTCTTCGGCGTCAGAGGAGGCCTCGCCGTCCTCGGCGTCTTCAGCATCCTCGGCCGGCTCACCGGCAGGCAGACCGACCGGATCAGCACCGCCGATGCGGAGCACCGCGTCAAGGCTGTAGCGGCCGGCGTCGATGGTCATGTACTCGCCGACCTCCATGAAGGCCAACTCGTCACCCGCCACGGCGTCGACGAAGCCGTTGTCGCCGTCCAACCGCCAACGTTCAAGGGTGGCGTTGGGCGCGGCCTGCACGAAGCGCACCCATGCCTCCTGGGGGACGTCGAGGGGCTGGAGCGGCACCGGATCGTCCATCTGCGCCCAGGCGAGCGAGACGAGCAGGGACAAGGCCAGGCTGAAGGGGATGAGGGTTCTCTTGTTCACGATGGCTCCTCCTTAGGGACTTGGGACGATCGAAGCTCTTTCGGATGAGGCATCGACAAGACAGATGCCGAGGGCGGTGGGTCGGTGCACCTCGAAGGTAGTCACCCCAGGTGAGTAGCCACCCATGGCTGGATGTGACCCACCCTCGCCGGATGAGAACGCGCCCGGAGGCGCGACGCCCGCAACCCTTGACCGTCGGCCTATGCGCTCCTCATCCGAAGGGGTGCAGCGCGAGATGCTCTCATGTGAGCAAGGGGCTTCAGGTCGGGCCGGAAGCGGGGCTCGGCGCAGGGCTTGGTTAAGCTGCCGCATCGCCGCGTGCAGGCGCCGGAGGAGTCCCTATGTCCAAGCCCGAGACAACGGCGTTGCCGGAGCCTGCCGCCACAGTTCGGACGGAGCCCCAGACGGCAGCGCCCTTCGAACTGGGGCTGAGCACCTTCGGGGAGCTGATCCCAGGGCCCGGCCAAGGCGGCAGCCCGCGGCAGCGGCTGGCGGACCTGCTGGAAGAGGCGCAGCTCGCCGACCAACTGGGCCTCGATGTCTTCGCCATCGGCGAGCACCACCGGGCCGACTACCTGGTGTCCAGCCCCGAGGTGCTCTTGAGCGCCATCTCGGCGCGCACCCAAGGTCTTCGCCTCAGCTCGGCCGTCACCGTGCTCAGCTCGGACGACCCCGTGCGGGTCTTCCAGCGCTTCGCCACGCTCGACCTCATCTCCGGCGGCCGAGCCGAGATCATGGCGGGCCGCGGTTCCTTCACCGAGTCCTTCCCCCTCTTCGGCTATGGCCTGCAGGACTACGACGAACTCTTCGACGAGAAGCTGGATCTGCTGCTGCAGCTACGGGAGCAGGAGCGGCCGACCTGGCAAGGCAAGCACCGGGCGCCGCTGAACGGCCAAGGCGTGTACCCGCGCCCGCTGCAGCAGCCGCTGCCTGTGTGGATCGCCGTGGGCGGCACGCCTGCATCGGCCGACCGCGCAGGACGCCTTGGCCTGCCCATGGTGCTGGCCATCATCGGTGGCACGCCGGCGCGCTTCGCGCCCTTCGCCCAGATCCATCGTCGGGCGGCAGCGGCTTCCGGGCACGATCCGGCGCGGGTGCCGCTTGCCATCAACACCCACGCCTTCGTGGCCAAGGACGCCAGGCAGGCTGCCGACGTCTTCTTCCCTCCCTACGCCACAGCCATGAACCGCATCGGCCGCGAGCGGGGCTGGTCGGGCATCAGTCGCGAGCAGTACCAGGCCGCCCTTGGTCCGCATGGCCACCTGCTGGTGGGCGATCCGGCACAGGTGGCCGAGAAGATCCTGGCCATCCATCAGGTCTTCGGCAACCAGCGTTTCCTCGCCCAGTTCAGCGTCGGCACCGTGCCGCACGCCGACATGATGCGGTCCATCGAGCTGTTCGGCACGGAAGTGGCACCGCTGGTGCGACGTGAGGTGGCCGCCAGGACGAGGACAGCCCCGGCTGCTGACGATGCGGCGGCCGGGGCTGCGACGGACTAGAGGTGGTGCTGTAGGGCTCTGCTCAGGTTCTTCGGAGCAGCCTGAACAGCACGAGCAGCACGATGGCGCCGGCGGCAGCCACC
>CAYXJZ010000111.1:0-9411 GCA_964465355.1 uncultured bacterium
GACGGCGGCGGCGGGGGGGTCTTGGAGGTAGGGGCGGTAGCCCGTGCCGGGAACCATGTACGGTTCCATGTCGACCTCACCGCTGTCGAACAGGGCGTCAAATGTCTCTGCGTCGATCTCGAGCTTCTTCATACCTGGCCACCTCCTCCTTCCTGGCTCTGCGTACCGAGATGATACGGATTCGTGTGTTGCGACGGGTGATGACGGCTGACCAGTGCCTGTCACCGATCCTTCCAACGAGCTTGTATCGCAGCTCCTGCCCGAAGGTGGTGATCTCCGGGTGCAGATCCTCGTCTTCCCAAAGTTCCTGTGCTTCCCGAAAGTCGATCCCGTGCTTGGCCAGGTTGGCCTCGCTCTTGACTGGATCGAACTCGAACTCCGGCACCGTGACCGGGTATACGTCCGGTCAACCTGGCCAAGGTCGCTGCATTGGGCCGGAGCCCATTGACGGTAGGCCCTAGCCGCCCCCATCGGCCGCGGCGAGGGGTGCTTCGGGCGACTCCACCATCGAGCCGCCCTGACTCGAGACAGGGCGGCTCGTGTCCTCGAACGACCGACCGACGGCGTGTCGGACTACCGCTTCATCGACGCCCCACCGCCGCGTCCAGCCGATCCATCCCCCGCTCGATGCTCTCGTATGAGGTGGCGTAGCTGAAGCGCAGATGCCCGCGGCCCGCCTCGCCGAAGGTCTCGCCAGGCACGCAGGCGATGCCCGCCTCCTGGAGGATGAACTCGGCCAGCTGCTCGTCCGCCACACCAGGCAGCGCGAAGCGGGGGAAGGCGTAGAAGGCGCCCTTGGGCTCGACCAGCTCGACGCCGGGCAGAGCCAGCAGTCGCGAGACCACCAGCCCGCGACGCCGGTCGAACTCCGCCCGCATGGCCTCGACGGGTGCCTGGCTGCCCTCGTAGGCGGCCACGGCCCCCCACTGCACGAAGGTGGCGACGCAGTTGGTCGTGTACTGATGCGCCTTGAGCATGGGGCGGATGAGGTGGTCGGGGCCGGCGGCGTAGCCGAGGCGCCAGCCGTCCATGGCGTAGGCCTTGGAGAAGCCGTTGATCACGATCGTCCGCTCGGCCATGCCGGGGAAGGTGGCGATGGAGCGGTGGACGGCGTCGTCGTAGATGAGCTTCTCGTAGATCTCGTCGGAGATGACCAGCAGGTCGTGTTCCACCGCGATGGCCGCCAGCGCCTCCAGGGTCTGGGGGCTGTAGACCGCCCCCGTCGGGTTGTGGGGGCTGACGATCACCATGGCCTTGGTCTTGGCGTCGATGGCCGCCCTGACCGCCTCTGGATCGGGCTCGAAGCCCGCCCCGGCGGCCACGGGCACGGGCTGGCCGCCGAGGAAGGTGACGGTGTGGGCGTAGGTGTCCCAGCATGGATCGGGCACGATCACCTTGTCGCCGCTGTCGATGAAGGAGGCAAGGGCCAAGAAGACGGCCTCCTTGCAGCCCACCGTCACCAGCACCCCGTCCGGGCCGATCGCCAGCCCGTTGTCGCGCTGCAGCTTGCGGCTGATCGCCTCGCGCAGAGGCGCGATGCCCTGGTTGGGGGCGTAGTGGACCTCGCCCCGGTCGAGGGCTTCCTTGAGCGCGTCCTTGATGTGCGCTGGCGTGTCGAAGTCCGGTCGGCCGATCTCCATCCGGGCGATGTCGCGACCCTCCTGCTCCATCACCCTTGCGCGCTCGAAGATCTTCCTGATGGTGGAGAAGGGGATCTGGCGCACCCGCTCGGCGGGGGAGATGGCGGGGGGCGTCACCGCAACATGGGCGGGATGACGGCCGCCTCGTCGAGCTGCCATTCACCGTCCAGGAGCACGGTCTGGCCGTCGAGCCGCAGCGTGGGGCGCCACATCAGGGCGTCGTAGTGCATGGCCGCCTTGATGGTGCCGCCCAGGCTGGTGCTGGTGCCGATGCCGATGTGCGAGGTGCCGTACACGCCCTCGTCGTCCAGCATGACGCCGCGCATGCGGCACTTGGGGTTCAGGCCGAAGGAGAGCTGGGCGATGTTGTAGACGGCCGGGTCGTTGCTCGAGCGCATCATCCGGTCGATGTCCCTCGCCTGCTCGCCGCCCTCGATGGCGGTGATGCTGCCATCGGTGACGGTGTAGACCACGGGCTCGCGCAGCAGGCCGATGTCGTAGTAGGGGATGGAGGCGTCGGCCACGATGGTGCCGCGGCTGCTGCCCTCGACGGGCGAGACGCTCGACTCGATGTTGGGGACGGTGGTGAACAGCCCCGCCGTGCGGGCGATGCCAGAGTGGGCGTTCCCCGGCCTGCCTTCGAGGCTCAGGCGCAGATCGGTGCCTGCCGGCGTGGTGAGGTGCGCCTCCTTGGCCTCGCCGAGCAGCGAGGCCACGCGTTTGCACAGGGGGGCGATGGCCTCGAAGTCGGCGTCGATGCCGCCGCCGATGAGCTGGTCCTTGATGAAGGCCGAGAGCATGATGCCCCGCGCGCCCGCCTCGATGGCCTGCCGGATGGCGGTGGAGTGCGTGACCGACTGGGATACGAGGGAGACGATGAGGTCGGCTTCCGGCAGCGCCTTGGCGGCGGCGCGCGGCGGTTCAGCCCCGTCGTACTTGCGTGGGGGCATGCTGACCAGCACCACCTCTGCACCCCGGTCGGTGGCGGCGGCCGCGACGATCTCGGCCAGGTCTGACTTGAGGAAGTCGGTCAGCACGACGACCGTCTCCCCGGCTTGCAGACCGGCGCAATCGTCCAGGATGCGGCCTGCACCTCTGGTCATGAGGATTCGTTCCATGTTGGGTTGCCTTCCGTTTCTAGGTCGCGGATGGTGGCCACGTACAGGCGGCCTGCCGCGTCGACATGACTCGTCATCAGCGCGGCGGCCCGGTCGGGCTGCCCCTGCATGATGGCGTCAGCGATGGCGCGATGCTCGTCGACGGTTGCCAGGTTCCTGGAGGGTGGCACGAGGGCGCGGTAGCGCTCCATGGCTCCGATGGTCTGGGTGAGCATCTCCTCGCTGACCGCGTTGCGGGCGAGTCGATGGATGGTCTTGTGGAATTGTTGTCCGTCGTTCAGGAGCTTGACGAGGTCGTTGGCCTCGAGATGCTCGCTCATGTGGCCGAGGAGCTCGCGCAGTTCTTGGAGCCTGCCTTCCTCCTCGGCCGACAGCTCGCCTGCTGCGACGTTGCTTGCCGCCATGCGGGCGGCGTAGGCCTCGAGCACGGAGCGGACGTCGTTGAGCTGCCGCACCTCGTCGGCGGAGACGGAGGCCACCCGCACGCCGCCCTGGGGCAGCCGCTCCACCAGCCGCTCCTGCTCGAGGAGGCGGATGGCCTCCCGCAAGGGGGTGCGGCTGACGTTGAGCAGCGGGGCGATGCGGTGCTCGACCAGGCGTTGGCCGGGGCGCAGCGCGCCGGTGATGATGGCCTTCTTCAGGGAATCGAAGACGACGTCCTTGATGGTGGTGGGCGCGAACCCGGCCAGCGAGCCGTGAAGGGCTTCGGCGTAGAGATCTTTCGTCGACATCTTCACCTTCTCCGCATATCGTTTGGAATACGAGTATCCCATATGCGTGTCAGGTGGATGGACGCCGTCCGTTCCGGTTCACTGCTCATCCTTGGCGGCTCATCATCCGCGGGTCCAGCACGTCCCTGATGCCGTCGCCAAGGAGGTTGAAGCCGAGGACGACGAGGGCGATGGCCAAGCCGGGGAAGAACACGACGTGCGGTGCGAAGAGCAGCATGTCCCTTCCGTCGCTCAGCATGACGCCCCACTCGGGGGTGGGTGGCACAGCGCCGAGGCCGAGGAAGCCGAGGGTGCTGGTGACGAGGATGGCGGTGCCCATGTCGATGGTGACGAGCACGGCGATGGGAGAGAGGGTGTTGGGCAGGATGTGCCTCAGCACCGTGCGCCACTGGCTGGCGCCCGTGGCCCGGTTGGCCTCGACGTACTGCTGCTCCTTGGCCACCATCGTCACCGCCCGCTGCACCCGCGCGAACTGCGGGATGCGCGAGATGCCGACGGCGAGCATGGCGTTGGCCAGCCCCGGCCCGAGGATGCTGACGATGCCGATCGCCAAGAGCAGCCCAGGGAAGGCCTGCACGACGTCCATCACGCGCATGAGCGCGTTGTCGACGGCGCCGCCCTTGTAGCCGGCGACCAGGCCGATGGTGCAGCCGATCACCATGGATCCGCCGACGACGGTGACGGCCACCATCAGCGAGACGCGGGCGCCGAACAGGATGCGGCTGAGGATGTCCCTGCCGAGCGAGTCGGTGCCCATGAGGTAGGTGGTGTTGGGGCCTTGCAGGCGATGCCGCAACTGCCCCCGCTCCGGGTCGTGGGGCGCCAGCCATGGTGCGGCAAGGGCCGTGACGACGAACAGGCCGATGACGATGGCCCCGACCAGGGCGGCTCGGTTCGACATCAGGGCGCGCAGGGGGGAGCGCCTGTGAACGGTCATGCCATGGGGGCCACCATCGGGTGGCGTGGATGTGGAGATGGCCATCAGTACCTCACCCTTGGATCGAGGAGCCGGTAGCTGAGGTCCACCAAGAGGTTGATGAACACGAAGGTGAAGGCGATCAGCAGGATGCCTCCCTGGACGACGGGGAAGTCGCGCCCGAGGATGGCCAGGATGAGCTGTCTGCCCAGCCCTGGCCAGTTGAAGATGACCTCCACCACCACAGAGCCGGCCAGCAGTTGGCCCATCTGCACGCCGATCACGGTCACCACCGGGACCATGGCGATCCTCAGGGCGTGCTTCACCACCACGGTGAGCTGGTTCAGGCCCTTGGCCTTGGCCGTGCGGACGTAGTCCTCGGCCAGGCTGGAGAGCATCTCTGCCCTGGTGAGCCTGGCGATCACCGCCAGGCTGCGAGAGCCAAGGGTGATCGCCGGCAGCACGTAGTGGGCCCAACTGCCGTAGCCGGCGGTGGGCAGCCACTGCAGTTGGAGGGAGAAGAGGTACATGAGCATGAGCGCCAGCCAGAAGGCGGGAAGGGAGATGCCCAACACCGAGATCAGGGAGCTGAGGTAGTCCAGCCAGGAATGGGGCCGCACGGCGGCCAGGGCGCCAAGCGCCAGGCCGAAGACCACGGCGAAGACCATGCTGGCGAAGGCCAGCTTCGCCGTCGCGCCGAAGCGCGTCATCAGCTCGTCGGCCACCGGCCGGCGGGTGTTGATCGAGCGACCGAGGTCGCCCTGCACCAACCGGCCGAGGAAGCGCCCGTACTGGACGTGGAGCGGCTGGTCGAGGCCGAGCCGGGCGGCGAGCAGGGCCACGGTGGCCGCGTCTGCCTGCTCGCCTGCGATGATGCGGGCCGGGTCGCCCGGCGCCACGTAGACCATGCCGAACACCAGGAAGCTCACGACCAGGAGCAGCGGGATGGTCCACAGCAGCCTCTGGGCCACCATGCGGCCGGCCGTCATGGATCAACCCCTGTCGCTCGAGCGCCTGTCGCCCGAGCCCCTGTCACTCGGTCCGGGCCTTGGGTCACTGGCCGGCTCGACGCGCCTGGTGGTAGAGGAGGACGTCCTGCGGGTAGGTCGCGATGCCTTCCCAGTCGTTGCGGATGCCGAAGAGCAGGGGCTCGGTGTAGTTGAAGACCCAAGGGGCGTCGGCCATGATCAGCTCCTGCACCTCGGCGTAGAGTTCCAGCCGCTCCTCCGGGTCCATGGAGGAGGCGGCCCTGTCGATCAGGTCGTCGACCACTGGGTTGCAGTAGTAGCCGCGGTTGGAGCTGACGGGCGCCTGGCTGGCGCAGTGGAAGGAGCGCCGAAGCGTGAAGTCGGCGTCGGTGGTGTTGGAGTTGAAGCCCTGGGCGTAGAGGTGCTTGAGCTCGCGGGCGACCTGGGAGTCCGGCTCGCTGTCGACGATGTTGGAGTAGGCGGCGATCTCGACGTTGGTCACCGTGGTCTCGATGCCGATGTCGCTCCAGTAGTCGCGCATCGCCTGCAGTGCGTCGGCCAGGCCGGCGTCGCGCGTCTGCAGCAGGATGACGAAGTTCAGGGTGAGGCCGTCGGGGTAGCCGGCCTCGGCCAGAAGCTCCTTGGCCTTCTCTGGATCGTAGGTGTAGCGGAAGGTGGGCCGGTAGCCGAAGTCGGTGGGGGGCAGCGGCGAGTCGGCGAGGCGCTTGGTGCCGGAGAGCAGGACCTCGTTGATCTCATCGAGGTCGAGGGCGTAGTTCAGCGCTTGGCGCACCCGCACGTCGTTCAGGGGCTCGATCAGCATGTTGATGCCAACGACCCTGAAGCGGGCGGACGGCACGTTGATGACGCGCAGGGCCGGGTTGTTCTCCACCCGGGAGATCAGCTCGATGGGGATGCCAGGGATGACGTCCACCTCGCCGCGCTCGAGCATGATCAGGCGGGTGGCTGGCTCGATGACGGGCTGGAAGACCAGCCGGTCGATCTGCGGGCGGCCGCCCCAGTAGTCGTCGTTGGCCTCGAGCACCATGCGCTCGTCGCGGATCCAGCTCACGAACTTGAAGGGACCGGTGCCCACCGGGTTGAAGGCGATGTCCTCGCCGTAGAACTCGATGGAGGCGGGGCTGGGGATGCCCATCGTCGGGATGGACAGCAGGTTCAGGAAGGGAGCGTATGGCTCGAGCAGCTCGAACTCCACGGTGTGGCTGCCCACCTCCTCGATGGCGCGGACCACGCTGGCCAGCTCGCCGTGGGCGCGCAGGCCCTTCTCTGGATCGAGGATGCGGCGGACGGCGTAGACCGTGGCGGCCGCGTCGAAGGGGGTGCCGTCGTGGAAGGACACGCCCTGCCGTAGCTCGAAGGTCCAGCGCAGGCCGTCGTCAGAGACGGACCATGACTCGGCCAGGCCGGGGACGAGGAGGTCTTCGTGCTCGATGCGCAGCTCCACCAGGCGGTCGAAGATGTGCATGACGGGGGTGGTGCTGCCGCCGCTGACGAAGTCGTTGGGGTCGAGCGAGTCGCCCTCGATGCCGAGGGCGTGTGTCAGCGTCGTCTGTGCCAGGCCGAGGCCAAGGAACAACATGCAACACAGCGCGCCGATGAGAGCAGTGGTTCTCCGTACGATCATGGTGTTCGCTCCAAATCTAGGGAGGGACTCAGGTGCTGGCGAAGCGCTCGATGATGTTCGCCATGACCTTCACGCCGTCGAAGTAGTCCTCGAGCTTGATGTTCTCGTTGAAGCCGTGGTCGCGTTGGTCGTCGTGGCCCACGCCGGGGTCGGCGATCATGGGGACGCCCAACTGGTTGACGAAGAGGTGGCGGGGGCCGGTGCCGGCCGAGATGGGCACGTTGACGGGCTCGACGCCGTAGACGGCGGCCGATGCCTGCTGGACCACCTGCACGATGGGGTGGGTGAGGGCCACCCGCGCCGGCTCGCTCATGCGGCCGCGCAGCTCGACCTCGAAGCTGCCCCAGCCAAGGCCGGCCAGATGGCGCTCGAGGGCCGCGAGGATCTTGGCGGGGTCCTGCTTGGGCACCAGGCGGAAGTTGAGGTCGGCATGGGCGATGCAGGGGATGTTGGCCACGCTGCCGTCGCCGACCTTGATGTCGTTGACGGAGACGGTGGGCTCGAACACCTGCCGGCGGACGATGTCGGCATCGCTGCCGTCGCCGAGGAAGCTGTCGAGGCCGAGCTGCTTGGCCAGCACCTCGCGGTTGAAGGGGATCCTGGCCAGGGCCGCCTGGTCGGCCTCGCTGAGCGGCTCCACGTCGTCGTAGAAGCCCTCGACCAGCACGCGCTCGTCCTGGCGCTTGATCGAGGCAAGCGCCCAGGTCAGCAGCCAGGCGGCGTTGGGGACCACCGGCGCGTGGCGGCCGTGCAGGCCGTGCGTGGCCGTGCGGGAAGTGATCCTCACCTTGACCGAGCCGCTCATGCCGCAGTTGATCCTCGGCCTGCCCTCCTCGTCGCGCCACCAGCCCGAATAGAGGGCGGCGTCGGCCTGGAGGAGGTCGTGGTGCTTGTCGATGAGGTCGGGGAGATGGGTGCTGCCGATCTCCTCCTCGCCCTCGACCAGGAACTTCACCGACATCGGCAGCGGACCCTGGGCCAGCAGGGCGTCGATGGCGTGGACGCGGGCCATGAAGCTGCCCTTGTGGTCCGCCACCCCGCGGGCGTAGATGTGGCCGTCGCGCGTCTCGGCAGCGAAGGGCGGCGAGTCCCAGCGGCCGAGGTCGCCGGGCGGCAGGACGTCGTAGTGCTGGTAGAGGAGCAGCGACCGCTCGGCCGCGCCCTTGGCCACGCCCAGCACCACCGGGTGGCCGCCTGCCTCGATGACCTGGGTGTCCATGCCGCGGCGCTCGAGGATGTCGCGGACCATCTGCGCGCCCTCGGCGATGCCCTCGCCGGTGGCGGCGAAGCTGGGCTGGCGCAGGCAGGCCTGTAGCTCGGCGAGCATGCGCTCGCGGTGCGCGTCGACGTAGGCGCTAATCTGCTCAGCTGGCATGTTGACGGTGCCTGGCCGGCACCAGGGTCTCGGTCTGGCGGAAGGCCTTCACGAAGGCGGTGGCGGCGTCGATGATGCGGCCGAGGTAGACCTTGCCCCGCTCGCCGTCCGCGCGGGTGGGGTCGCCCTTGGTGCCGGAGTCCGACAGGTCGCTCTGGTGGAGGTAGACCTTGGCGTTGGCGCCGAGCAGCTCGGCCGCCTGGCCAGGGAAGTCGGCGAAGCCCTCGAAGCGCTTGAAGTCGTCGGGGGCGGCTAAGTCCATGCGGACGTCGTCGGGGACCACCGCCCGCGCCAGGGTGACGACCGGTTCCGATCCATGCCCCCAGTGGCTGGTGCCCTCGGTGTAGAGGTCGCGCCCGACCTCCTTGCCAAGGCCGTATGGGTGGACCCTGGCCAGCACCAGGCCATGCTCCTGGCGGACCTCCCAAGCCAGGTGCTCGATGATGGCGGCGTTGCCGCCGTGGTTGTCGACGAAGACCAGGTACTTGAAGCCATGCCGGACCAGCGAGTCCACCACGTCGCGCAGGTAGGCGCGCATCGAGGACGGCTGGATGACGATCGTGCCGGGGAAACCGCTGAAGGTCTGCGAACAGCCGAAGGGGATGGCAGGCAGGATCACGCTCTCGGTCCGCTCCGCCACGCCCTTGCAGACGGCGTCTGCGACGAAGTTGTCCATGCCGACGGGGGTCTGCCGTCCATGTTGCTCGACGGCGCCCACCGGGATCAGGACCACGGGCTGGCTCGGCGCGAGTTCGGCGATCTCCTGCCAGGTCATCCTTGCTAGTTCAGTCTTCCTTGGCAAATCGACTCCTCATCTCCATTCATTGCTGAAGCGATAGCGACATCAGGCGACGAACGCGGGCCTCCGATCGCGGCAGGGGAGCCACTTGGGGTTGGATGGGATTCTAGTATACCGGGCGACTAGTCGCCCAAGTTTCTGCGTGTCATGGGAAACAGGCCGTCGCTCGTCATTGCCATGGCGTGCGTGAGGCACGGATCTCAGGCCATATGAACGTCT
>CAYXJZ010000112.1:0-9241 GCA_964465355.1 uncultured bacterium
CGCTGTTGCCCGACCACCCTGCCGACGTTGAGCAGCATGAGCACGAAGAGGAACAGCACCATGATGGCGCCGGCGTAGACGATGACCTGCACGATGCCGATGAAGTGCGCCTGCAGCGTCAGGTAGGTCACGGCGAGGGCCAGCAGGGTGGCCACCAGCGAGAGGGCGGCGTGGATGGGCTGGCGCAGCAGCACCACGCCCAAGGCGCCCACCACCATCAGTACAGCCAACACCACGAAGCCGATCACTGGTCCTCCACGCCTTCGAGCTCAGGGCGGCTGTCGCCCTGCCAGCCTAGGCGCACGTCCTTGCCCTTGGCGGCGGCCTCGCGCCGCTGCCACTTGCTGCCGGTGACGCCGACCAGCATGTCTTCCTTGCCGTAGACGAAGTCCTGGTAGCGGTAGTCGGCCAGCTCGAACTCGTGGCCGAGCACCACCGCGCCGGTGGGGCAGGCCTCCTCGCACATGCCGCAGAAGATGCAGCGCAGCATGTTGATCTCGTAGATGGAGGCGTAGCGCTCCCCTGCCGAGGTCGGGTCCTGCGGGTCGTTCTCGGCTGCCTCGACGTAGATGGCGTAGGCCGGGCAGGCGGCGGCGCAGAGGCTGCAGCCGATGCACTTCTCCAGCCCGGTGTCCGGGTGGCGCAGCAGGTGGTGGCGCCCGCGGAAGCGTGCCTGCACGGTGGCGCGCTGCTCGGGGTACTGCACCGTCACCGGCTTCTTGAAGAGGTGACCGAGGGTCACCCCCATGCCCTTGGCGATGTCGAGCAGGCTCATGCCTTGCCTCCTTCAGAGGGGCGGCGACAGGGGCAGGCGCTTCGCGCCTGCAAGGCGCCGGGCGCACGCCCGATGCGGGTCGGGGCCTCAGAGCACAAAGGCGATCACCGCCCCGGTGAGCAGGGCCGCGAACAGCGCGACCTCGAAGAGCACCAGCCAGCCGAAGCGCATGAGCTGGTCGTAGCGGAAGCGGGGCAGGGTGGCGCGCAGCCAGATGAACAGGAACATGAAGATGGCCATCTTGGCCACCAGCCACACGATGGGCCATTCAGAGATCCCAGGGATCAAGCCGTCCAGGAAGGCCGGCCCACGGTAGCCGCCAAGGAACAACGTGCTGATGAAGGCGGCCGCGGTGAACATGTTGACGTACTCGGCCATCTGGTACAGCGCCCACTTCACGCTGGAGTACTCGGTGAGGTAGCCGGCCACGATCTCCTGCTCGGCCTCTGGCAGGTCGAAGGGGGTGCGGTTGACCTCGGCGATGCCACTGATGAGGAAGGTGGCGAAAGCCACCAGCAGGGCGGGCCACAGCCAGGGGCTGACCGACCAGACGTTGAGCTCGACGATCTGCCGCAGGTTGAGGGTGCCTGCGATCATGATGATGGACAGCACCGACAGGCCGAGGCCGAGTTCGTAGCTGATGATCTGCGCCGATGAACGCAGCGAGCCGAGCAGCGCGTACTTGCTGTTGGCCGCCCAGCCGCCGAGGAAGATGCCGTAGACGCCCACCGAGGTGGCAGCCAGGATGTAGAGCAGGCCGACGTCGAGGTCCATGATCCATGGGTCGAGGCCGAAGAGGCTGCCGGCCGGTCCTGCTGGGATGGCGCCGAAGGCGGACAGGGCGAAGACGATCGAGATCGCCGGCGCCAGCACGTAGACGACCTTGTCGGCCGCAGTGGGGATGATGTCTTCCTTGAACACCGACTTCAGGGCGTCGGCGATGGGCTGCAGCAGACCGAAGGGCCCGACGCGGTTGGGACCGGGCCGGTGCTGCATGCGTGCCAGCAGCTTGCGCTCGATGACCGTCATGTAGGCGAAGGCGCCAAGCAGCACCGCGCACAAGACCAGCGCCTTGAGGAAGACGATCCACAGGGCCTCGCCCATCAGGCCACCTCGAGGGCGTGGCGCTCGAAGACCAGTTGCGACCAGGCAAGGGTGGCCAGGCCGACGGGCTGGTCGGGGGTGGCCGGCACGGTGGGCAGACCAGGAGGCACGCCCTCGCTCGGCTCGACGACCAGGCGCTGGAGCACGCCAGAGACCGGCACGGTGACCTCGTCCCCGCGCCGCAGGCCGCGGCGCTCGGCGTCGCTAGGGTGCAGGCGCAGCTTGAGACCGCCGGTGGCGCTCAGCAGGTGCGGGTTGCGCGACAGCAGGTCGGCTCGCACCATGGTGGGCACCCGCAGGACGGGACCGGTCTCGCCAACCTCGTCGTTAGCGCTGCTGCCACCGGCCTGCCCGACCGCAGGCGCCTGACCAGCCGCCGGGCGGAGGCTGACACGCGAGGTGCCGGAGGTCGGCGCCTTCGCCCAGGCACCCAGTTCGGGCAGGGCGTCAAGGTCGAGGCCCATGGTCTTCTTGAGCCGGCGCCTCGCGCTGCGCACGCTGCGCCCTTCGAAGCGCTCCCCCATGGCCTCGCCGAGGGCCTTGACCAGGCCGTGCAGGTCTTGCGCCTCGCCGACGTCCACCGGCGCAGGCCGCACGGGCAGCACCCTGCCCTCCAGGTTGACGACGCTGCCATCCTTCTCGAGGCCCGTCTTGGCCGGCAGCACCAGCTCAGCCAGCTCGGCGGTGGCGGTCATGAATGGCGTGTGCACCACCAGCAGCTCGATCTCTGCCAGGCGCTTGGCGTTCTCTGGGTCGGTGGCTGGATCGAGGCCACTGAGCAGCATGGCGCGCGCCTCGCCGCCCATCATCCCGGCGTAGCCGTAGCGGGCGTGGCTTGGCAGCACGCGGCCCAGCTCGAGGCCGTAGCTGTTGGCCATGGGGCCGAGCGGCATGGGCTTGGCGCCCACCGCGCGGCAGAAGGCGTAGGCGGCCTCTGTCGCGGCCGCGTCGGCCAGCACCCAGCCGCCCAGCACCACCACCTTCGTCTTGGCCTGTCGCAGGGCCTCGACGGTGGCCTTGGCCCCGACCATGTCCATGCCAAGGTCGTTCTCGGCAGGCGCCGCCCCATCGGCCATCGGCCGGTCACCGGCGATCGGCCGGCCACCGGCGATCGGCCGGTCACCGGCCGACTCCTGCCCGTTGGCCAGGGCCGTCAGCGTGCGGAACAGCTGCGCCTCGCCACCGGCCGGGTAGATGGCGGCGCGGCCGGCGTGGCGCATGAGGTCGACCCGGTAGGGCGCCGCCACCGTCAGGTCGGCGGCCGTCAGGGGCATCCGCTCCTTGAGTCGCAGGTCGGCGATGGGGGCGCCGTGCTGCATCATCTCGGCCGGGCTCACGCCCTTGAGCGCGTCCTTGATGCGCAGGTCGACGATGGGCACCTCTTCGCTGACGTCGCCCACCACCAGGATGGCCTGGGCGGTGGCCAGCTCGTCGAAGCGGGCTTGGCCGCCGGGGGCGACGACGCCGCCGGCCGGCCGCGGCGCATGGTCGAGGCGGCCGCCGCCGAAGCGTTCGATCAGCGCCTTGGCCGCCTCCCCTTCCTCCAGGGTGGCGTCGGCACGCAACACCACGCCGAAGGCCTCGCCAGGCCCCTCGGCCAGGCGGCCGGCCAGGTGGGCCATCGCCTCAGGCCAAGAGACTTCGGTCAGAACACCGTGTTTGCGCAACAACGGCCGTGTCAGACGGTCAGGGGCGTGGCCGTGCTCGTGGCCGAAGCGGGCGCCGTCGTGGATCCAGGTCTTGTTGATGCCGGGGTGATGGCCGGCCTTGATGCGCTCGATGCGGCCGGTGCGGGCGTCCACCACGATGGCGCTGCCGGAGGCGTCGTCCATGCTGGTGGTGGCGGTGTGGTCGTACTCCCAGTTGCGGCCGCGGAAGCGGCTGGTGGCGTCGAGCAGGGCGCCCACCGGGCAGATGTCGGTGATGTTGCCCGTGAAGTTCGACGGCAGGCCGGTGTCGAGCGTGCCGATGTAGGTGTGGCCGCCGCGCTCGATGAAGTCGAGCACCTCGTCGCCAGGCACCTCCTCGAAGTAGCGCACGCAGCGTTTGCAGTGGATGCAGCGCTCACGGTCGAGGGTGATCAGCTCGCTGAGGGCGTGGTGCTTCTCCTGGTGGCGCTTGGTGAACTGGAAGCGCGAGGCGCCGGTGCCGTACTCGTAGGCGCGGTCCTGCAGCTCGCAGGCGCCGCCCTTGTCGCAGACCGGGCAGTCCAGCGGGTGGTTGATGAGGGTGAACTCCACCATGGCGTTCTGGGCGTTCTTGACCCGCTCACTGCGGGTGTCGATGACCATGCCCTCGCTGATCATGGTGGTGCAGGTGGCCATGAGGTTGGGGAACCAGAAGACCTTGGGTTCACCCGTCTCCTCGTCCAGAAGCCACTGGCCGCTGGCGTCGCGGCGCGGGGAGCCGACGGCGGCCAGGCACATGCGGCAGGCGCCGATGGGCGACATGTAGGGCTGCGAGCAGAAGTATGGCACGTCCTCGCCGGCTGCGAAGACGGCGTCGATGGCGCTGGTGCCGGCCGGCAGGTCGAGGATGCGTCCGTCGACGATGACCTTCATTCGAACCACCTCGGCTGGCGCGGGTACATGGAGCGGCCGTGGTCGACCAGGTACTCGTACTCGTGGCGGAAGTGCTTGAAGGAGGCGCCGACCGGCATGGCGCAGGAGTCGGCCAGCAGGCAGAAGGCCGTGCCGAGCAGGTTGCGCACCATCTCCTCCATCAGGCGGATGTCTTCATGGGTGCCTAGGCCAGCCAGCAGCTTCTGGAACATCCTGGGCAGCCAGGTGGCCACGCCCTCGCGGCAGGGCGTGCACTTGCCGCATGACTCGTGGGCGTAGAAGCGGGCCACGTTGTACATGGCGTTGACCATGCAGACGTTCTTGGGCAGCAGGGTGACACCGCCGGTGCCGAACATGCTGCCTGCCTTGTTCAGCGTGCCGTAGTCCATGCTCATGTCGAGGTGGGCGTCGTCCCAAGGCAGCATGGGCGTGCTGGAGCCGCCGGGGATGAAGGCCTTGATCTCTTCCGTCGGCCCGCCGCCGAGGTCGTAGATCAGCTCGCGGTAGCTGGCCCCCATGGGGAGCTCGTACACGCCGGGGCGGCGCACCGGGCCGCTGAGCTGGAAGAGCTTGGGTCCCTTGCTGTCCTCGCTGCCCATGGAGGCGTACCAGGCGGCACCCTTGGCGATGATGTGGCTGACGCTGCAGATGCTCTCGACGTTGTTGATGGTGGTGGGTCGGCCGTAGACGCCGGCCTGGGCCGGGAAGGGCGGCTTGAGGCGGGGGTTGGCGCGCAGACCCTCGAAGGAGTTCATCAGCGCCGTCTCCTCGCCGCAGATGTAGGCGCCTGCGCCGCGGTGGAGGATGAGGTCGAAGTCGAAGCCCGCTTTGCCCAGCGCGTCCTTGCCGAGCAGGCCGGCGGCGCGCGCCTCGGCGATGGCGGCCTCGACGCGCTGGTAGCCGAGATAGTACTCCCCGCGCACGTAGACAACGCCGTAGCGAGCACCGATCGCCCAGCCGGCGATGATCATGCCCTCGATGAGCTGGTGCGGGTCGTCCTCGAGCAGGTAGCGGTCCTTGAAGGTGCCAGGCTCCGACTCGTCGGCGTTGCAGACGATGAAGCGGTCACGGCCGTCGGCGGGGGGCATGAAGGACCACTTGAGACCGGTGGGGAAGCCGGCGCCGCCACGGCCACGCAGGCCGGAGGCCTTGACCTCGTCGATGACCTGGGTGGGCGTCATCTCATGGACGGCCTTGCGAGCGGCGTCGTAGGCACCGTGCTGCAGGGCGTAGGCCAGGGTGTGGGCGCCGGGGACGCCGACGTGGCGATAGAGGGTCACCTCGAAGCGCGGATCGAAGCGGCTGCGGATGGGCTGGATGGCGGTGACGGTCACGGCTGCTCACCCTCCCAGCGCGTGGCCTTGTCCACGCTCACGGTGTCGCCTCCGCGCACGCGCTCGGGCTCTGGCTCCTCGCCCCGGCGCATGGCGTCCAACAGCGCCTGACAGCGGTGCCGGCCGACGTGCTCATGGAAGGTGTCGTTGACCTGCAGCACAGGCGCGCTGCCGCATGAGCCGAGGCACTCGACGTTCTGCAGCGAGAACAGGCCATCGGCATCGGTCTCGCCGTTCACCAGCCCGGTCTGCTCGCTCACATAGGCGTAGAGCTCGTCGGCGCCGGCAAGGGCGCAGGCCAGGGTGCGGCAGACCTGCAGGTGGAAGCGGCCGACCGGGTGCTCGTGGTAGGTGCTGTAGAAGCTCATGACGCCCTTGGCCTCGGTGACGGTGACGCCGACGATCTGGGCGATCTCGGCCAGACGCGCCTCGCTGACGTGCCGCTCGGCCTGCTGCACCTCCCAGAACAGCGGCATGATGGCGCTGCGCCTGCCGTAGTCGGGGTAGCGGCCGAGGATCTCGGCCAGTAGCTCGGCGCGGTCCTCGAAGAAGGGGCGGACCAGGGGCAGCTCGGTGCCTGCGCTCACTTGTCGACGTCTCCCATCACAGGGTCGAGGGTGGCGATGTTGACGACCATGTCGGCGAAGAGGCCGCCTACGCAGCAGGCCTCCAGCGACTGCAGGTTGATGAGGCTCGGCACCCGCACCTTGACGCGGTACGGCATGGAGCCGCCGTCGGAGACGATGTGGTAGCCCAGCTCTCCCCTGGCCGACTCGGTGGCCACGTAGGCCTCGCCACGCGGCGGGTGGAAGCCCTCCGTCACCAGCTTGAAGTGGAAGATGACCGCCTCCATCGAGGTCTCCAGCTCGTGCCGCGGCGGCAGGCTGATGCGGCGGTCAGGGTCCTTGATGGGGCCGGGCTCCAGCAGGTCAAGCGCCTGCCGACAGATGCGCAGGCTCTGCTCCATCTCGAGGAAGCGCATCTCGAAGCGGGCGTGTGCGTCGCCGACCTCGCTGGTCGGCACATCGAAGTCGTAGTCCTGGTAGCCGCTGTATGGCGCGTCCTTGCGCTGGTCGATCCTCACGCCACTGGCCCTGGCCGACGGGCCGGTGAGGCCGCTGGCGATGGCGGTCTCGCGTGGGATGACGCCGACGCCCTTGGTGCGCGCCAGGTAGATGTCGTTCTTGGCGAAGAGCGCGGCGTACTGGTCCATCATGCGCGGGAAACCGTCCAAGAAGCTGCGAGCACGCGCCTCGAAGCCATCCGGCAGATCGTCGTAGAGGCCGCCGACGCGGAAGTAGCCATAGTTCATGCGCACGCCGGACACCATCTCGAACATCTGCATGATCTGCTCGCGCTCGCGCATGGTGTAGAAGAAGAGCGTCAGCGCACCCATGTCGAGCAGGCCGGTGCCGAAGAAGACCAGGTGGCTGGCGATGCGGTTGAGCTCGGTGAGGATGACCCGCACCCGTTGGGCGCGTTCCGGCACCCGCGCGTCCAGCAGTTGCTCGGCCGACAGCACGTAGGCCAGGTCGTGGCCGAAGCCGTTGACGTAGTCCATGCGGTTGCTGTACGTGACGCACTGCTGGTAGGTGCGGTTCTCCATGGTCTTCTCGAAGCCGGTGTGCAGGTAGCCGATCTGCGGCGTGATGCGCACGATGCGCTCGCCGTCCAGGTCCACCACCAGCCGCAGCACGCCGTGGGTGCTGGGGTGCTGTGGGCCGACGTTGATGCGCATGAGCTTGGTCTCGAACTCGCCCACCCGCTCGGTGGAGAGCTCTTGGACGCTGTAGCCACGGTGGTCCAGGTCGGAGACCCCGGCCAGGGCGCCACGACCGCCGGCGGGGCGACCACGCTCAGGGCTCATGCGCCACCGCCGCTTGGTTCGCGCCCCTGCGTCGCCGAGCGATCGGCCTCGCCCATGTCGCGCTCTGGATCGCCCTGCTCAGACACCACGCCCCTGCGGGCGCCGCCCACCCAGCCCGTGCGGCCGCGGCTGGTGCCGATCATGCCGGCGCGGAAGGCGGCGGGATCGAGGAAGCGGCCGTCGCCGAACAGCGTGGGCGTCTCGCCGAGGGGGAAGTCCTTGCGGTGCGGATGGCCTTCGAGGTCCTCCGGCGTGAGCAGCTTGCGCAGGTCGGGGTGCCCGTCGAAAATCAGGCCGAACATGTCGTAGACCTCGCGCTCCATGAAGGAGGCGGCGGGCCACAGGCCCGTGACCGTCGGCAGGCTCTGCGGGTCGTCTAGGTGCACGCGCAAGGAGCAGCGCTCGTTGGCAGCTGTGGCATGCAGGTGGTAGCTGACCGAGAAGCGCGGGCCATGGTGGCCGGGGTACTCCAACCAGTCGATGCCGTAGACGTCGAGCAGCAGGTCGAAGCCCATGCGCTTGGCGGCGGCTGCCGCCTCGCTCAGCGCCGAGAGCGGCAGCTCGAAGATGACGCCGGCAGGCTGCTCCGTGCGCCGGGCACCTAGCTCGGTCAGCTCCCCTTCCAGGTCGGCGACGCGCTCCCCCACCCTCATCGCGACCAGCCCTCCACCATGGGCAGGGCGACGCCGCGCTCGTCGAAGGCCTCGCCGCGCACCTTCTTCTGCAACTGCTGCAAGGCGTAGATCAGCGCCTCGGGCCGGGGCGGACAGCCGGGCACGTAGATGTCGACCGGCACCACCGAGTCGACGTTCTGCACGATCGCGTAGTTGTTGAACATGCCGCCTGAGCTGGCGCATGCCCCCATGGAGATGACCCACTTGGGGTCGGGCATCTGCTCGTAGACGCGGCGCATGACGGGGGCCATCTTCTTGCTCAGACGGCCGGCGACGATCATGACGTCCGCCTGCCTCGGGCTGGCGCGGAAGACCTCCGAGCCGAAGCGCGACATGTCGTGGTGGGCGTTGGTGGACTGCATCATCTCGATGGCGCAGCAGGCAAGGCCGAAGGTGACAGGCCACATGCTGTTCGACCGGCCCCAGGCCACCAGCTTGCCGAGGGTGCCGAAGAGGATGCCGTCCTTCTCCAGCTCCATGACGTCCTTCTCGAAGAGGCTCAGCAGGGACATGGCGCGCTCACTTCCATGTGAGGACACCCTTGCGCAGGGCGTAGATGAAGGCCACGCCAAGGATGGTCACGAAGATGACAGCCTGAAGGAAGAGGAACTGCGGTTCCAGCCCGAAGCGAACGGCCAGCGGGAAGAAGAAGGCGGTCTCGATGTCGAAGACGATGAAGAGCATGGCCACCAGGTAGAAGTGCACCGGGAAGCGCTCGCGGGCACTGCCGACGGCGGGCACACCGGACTCGTAGGCCGCCAGCGTGGTGGCCGTGGCCTTGCGCGGACCGATCAGGGCGCCGACGAGCAGGGCCGCCGCTGCGATGAAACCTGCCGCCAGGAACATCATCAGCACGTTCAGGTACACGTTCGGACACCTTCCTGGCCGTCTCGCGACCACTTGTGCCGCGTTTCACGACCGCTTGA
>CAYXJZ010000113.1:0-8986 GCA_964465355.1 uncultured bacterium
GGCCACCGTGGTGGAGGCCGATCTGCTCGACTACCCGCTGGCAGAGCCCTGCCAGGTGGTCTCCAACGTGCCCTTCCACCTCAGCACGGCCCTGCTGAGGAAGCTCCTGGCCAACGATCGCTGGACCAGGGCGGTGCTGCTGTTGCAGTGGGAGGTGGCGAGGCGACGAGCTGGGGTCGGCGGCGCCACCATGATGACGGCGGCCTGGTGGCCCTGGTACGACTTCCGGCTGGTCGAGCGGGTGCCTGCGGAGGCCTTCCGGCCGGTGCCCAGCGTCGACGGCGGCATCCTGCTCATCGAGCGGCGCGCCAGGTCGCTGCTGCCGCGAGGACAGAGGGGCGCCTACCAGGAACTCGTCGAGCGCGTGTTCACGGGCCGTGGACGCGACCTGCGCGACGTGGTCGGGCGGATCGTCGGCAGGCGCATGGCCAGGGCCTGGATGCGGGCCAACGGACTGGCACCCGGGCTGCTGCCGCGGGGCGTGAAGGCGGCGCAGTGGGTGGACCTGTACCTGAGGTGGATCGGACGCGCGGGGTGATGGTGATCTGGCGTGGCGTCTCGCGGATCAGGGGATGATGAACAACGCATTCTCGGCACACTTCACTGCGGTCGCCACGATCCGTCGATCGAAGGTCGCGAGTCGTGCCTGCAGTGATACGGCGAGATGCAGGAGATGGGTGTCCGTCACCTGAGCGCTGCTGAGGAGCTTGCCTCTGTCGATCTCGGTCCCAAGAAGGCTGACGGAGTCCGCCACGAAGCGGTGGCCACCCACATGGGTCAGGCTCTCCAGGCTCTGGAGAACGGTAGGCACGGGTTGTGAGTTCGAGTACTTGGGGTGGCTGATGACTCGGACGGCGCCGTTCTGCGTGGTCGGGCTCGACAACCAGTCCTCCACGCCTTCCTGCGCGAACCACAGATGCGCGCGGTCATGGTGCACATGGCTTGGGTCGATCAAGGCGATGAGCACGTTGACATCCAGCAGGAAGCCGCTCACTCCACCTCATTCAGAAGGGCATTCACTTCCGCGAGCGTTGCGCCAGGCGCTCCATCCCTGACGGGTAGGAGCTTGATGCCGTTGCGATACTCGCTGGACTCCACCCGGGTCAACGACGCCCTTGCGAGGTCGGACAGGGCTTGCCCGAGGCTCTGCCCTCGACTGTCGGCCAACTGGCGGGCAGCCCTGAGCACGTCGTCATCAATCGTGACGGTGGTTCTCATGACACCTCCACCATGGATCATCACGCATCACGCATCAGGAAGCAAGCTCCTGCGCGACGTTCATTCCAACCTGATGAAGCGCCTGTTCAGATCCTGCAGGATGAGCTCGATGGAGTCGGTGCCGAGGCTGCCGCGGTTGCCGCTGGCCACCAGCGTCGCCACCTGGCCTTGCTGGCTGGCGTTGAAGCTGAGGATCACGCTGCTGCCGCCCATGACCAGGCTGAGGACCATGGTGCTGTTGGCGTGCAGGGTGACGAAGTTGGGGCCGATGGCGTGGATGCTGTAGTAGTCGTAGAGGCTGCTCGGCTGGATGCCGATGCCGATCTCGGCGACGGCGGCGATGAGGGTCTGCGCGCTGGTGCGGTACTGGGCGGTGATGCGGCCGGCCGCGGGGGCACATGCTGTTGCCGCGACGGCGACCACGAGGAAGATGGCGATGGACGTCCTGGCTAGGCGCTTGCGCATCCTGATCTCCATGGCTCGGATGGGTTCAGCGGACAAGATCGTCGCTGGCCGAAGATGATCCAAGCTAGCACCGGGCACCTAATCCGGACTTAAAACCGTGACGGCCCCTGTCGAGCCCCGGCGACGGGTCTGTGGTCCTGCCAGGTCGGCGGCGTCTTGACGCGCCACATGGATGTGTAGTAAATATACTACCATATGTCGAACATCGACTCAGGAGGAACGGCCATGTCCCTACCCCCAGTCAGGGGCGGCTTCGCAGCGATCTACGCCCATCCCTTCTTCGACCGCCTGCAGACCAGAGGCCGTCGCCGTCTTGTCGCCGTCGCCTACCTGGCCGTGCTCGGGCTGACGGTGGTGCTGGGCGCCGCCACCCGCCACTACGCTGCCGTGCTGGCCATGCTGGTGCCCTTCGCCGTGGTCGCCGCCCTGCTCGATGGCAGCGTGCGCGGCGTCACCGAGCTGGGGCGGGCGCAGCTCGACGAGCGTCAGCGTGCCCTGCGCGGCTGGGGCTTCGCCCGTTCCTATCGCACAGGCGCCCTCTTCGGCCTGGCCGGTGGCTTCGCAGTGGCCTCCTTGCTCGACGGCGACAAGGCCATGCTCGGCGCCGTGGTGGTGCTGGTGCTTGGCCTGGTCATGGGTCTTCCTGCGCTCGGCTTGGCCTGGAGCCTGCCCGACGAAGACGATGCCCAAGGCTGAAGGCGCGGCCTTCCACACCCGCCTGCCGCTGCTGCGCGTGGAGCGGGGGCTGTCGCGCAGGCAGCTGGCCGATGCGGTGGGCGTGCACTACCAGACGATCGGCTACATCGAGCGCGGGGAGTACAGCCCAAGCCTCGACCTGGTGCTACGGCTGGCGCGCTACTTCGACCTGCCCGTCGAGGCCCTCTTCTCCCTCGACCCCTTCCCACCCCTTGACGCGGAGGCGCTGGTGCCGAGGTCATGACCAAGGCTGATGCCATGAAGACTCACCCTGGGCAGTCGACCCCGAAGCCCGGATCAGGGCGAGCCGTGCCTTGGCGCAGGCTGCGTCGCTGGTACCTGCGCCTGATGGGCCTGTTCTACGTCTACGGCGCCGCCGTGCATGCAGCCAACCTGCTGGGCTACGGACCGGAGGCCCCTGCCGGCCATGAACGCTTCTACCGGGTGTTGGACGTGGTCTACCTGCTGTTCGACGTGGCCACCTCGGTGGGGCTGCTGGCCGGCCAGGTCTGGGGTGTGGCCTTGCTGCTCACCACCGCCGCCAGCCAGGTCGCGATCTACCTCGGCTTCCTCGACTTCTTCGGCCACGACGCCGCAGAGCGCGCGGCCCTGCTCGGCCTCGTGACCTTCCATCTGCTGAGTGCGGCGGCCCTTGGGGTCCTGTCGTGGCTCAGCGCCCGCCGGGATCCGGCCGACCCGCCCCCAGCAATGTCTTGAGCTTGGCCACCTTCTCGTTCCACATCGTCCTGTAGGTCGCCAGCCAATCGCGGTCCAGCTGCTTCAGGGGGCCTGGGTCGAGCCTGTACCAGCGCTCGGTGCCCCGCTGCCTTGCGTGGACAAGGCCTGCCGCGCGCAGCACGGACAGATGCCGGCTCACCGCCGGGCGGGAGAGCAGCGGGTAACGCGCAGCCAGGTCACCGGCGCGCTGCTCGCCGTCCTCGCGCAGGGTGCTGAGCAGGCCGAGCCGGGTCTCGTCGGCCAAGGCACGGAAGGTGTCGGCGAGGGCCACGCTCTGGTGGGGGCGGTCGGGTGGCATCAGGGCTCCGTTCGTCACGGGACAGTAACGTAACGATGAGGTTACACTTGGCCGCCAGGCGCGTCAACGCAACGGCTGCGGGAGCCGGGGCATCGTTCCAGGAGTGGAGGACCCGAGATGAACGCCGTCGACCAGGCCATCCAGACCCAACTGACGAACATCCAGACCAAGACAGGCAGGACGCTGCCGGAGCTATTCGAATTGCTGGCCGGCTCCGGCTTGGAGAAACACGGCCAGCTCCGTGACTGGCTCAAGGCCGAGCTGGGCCTTGGCCACGGCGACGCCAACACCTTGGTCCACGTCCACCTTGCCAAGGCGGAGGGGGCGAAGGCGCCTGCCTAGGCCGACCCGGTGGTCGCCGCCCTCGAGGCGATCTACGCCGGGGGCAAGGCTGCCTTGCGGCCGCTCCAAGACCGGGTCATGTCGTCCATCGCCGGCCTTGGCGACTTCGAGGTGTCGCCGAAGAAGACCTACCTCAGCCTGCGACGCAAGAAGCAGTTCGCCATGGTGGGCCCCGGCAGCAAGGGGCGCCTCGAAGTGGGCCTCAACATGAAGGGCGTGGAGGCCGCCGGTCGGCTGGAGGCCCTGCCTCCGGGCGGCATGTGCCAGTACCGCGTGTTCCTGAGCGCGGAGGAGGAGGTCGACGAGGAGCTGCTCGGCTGGGTGGAGGCGGCCTACCAGGCTGCCGGCTGAGCGGGCCCTCGGCTAGGAGGGCCGTTCACGCAAGACCCACTTGAGCGCAAGGCGGGCCTGCTCGGGCGAACTGCCTTCTGCCACCGTGGTCAGCGCTGCGCGCCAAGCGCCGATCAGGAGCTCGGGTGCGAGGGACGGCGCCCCGGTGGCCAGTGTCCGCAGGGTCTGGCGCACCACGTCCTGCTCCGTCGGGGCGGTCGGATCGCTGAGGATGCGCGCCGCCTTGAAGTGGACGGCCGCGTCGAAGCCGACCAGCAGCGCAGCCGCCACACCGGGCCAGCCGCCGCCCACGGCGCTCCATGCGCCTTCCATGCGGTCGCGCACCCTGCGTTCCATCTCCTGCCGTACCACCTCGAAGAGGCCGAGCTTGGAGCCGAAGTGGTGGTAGATGGCGCCCGTGGTGGCCCCGGCCCGCCGGGCGATCTCGGTCACGCTGGCCGCGTCGAAGCCCTGGTCCTCGAACTGGGCGATGGCGGCGCTGAGCAAGCGCGCCTTCACGCTTCCAGGCACCGGGATCCACTCACGCACGAGAAGAGCGTAACATGTTGACCTGGAACCGTAATCCGATTATGCTCCTCCCATCTGAGGAGGAACCATGAGCATGAAGCTGTCCCTGATCTACATTCCCGTCGCCGACATCAAGGCCGCCCTCGCCCTCTACCGCGACAAGCTTGGCTTCGAGGAGTCATGGCGCATGGGGGATCTCACCGTGGGGCTGAAGGTGCCGGACACCGACGTGGAGCTGATGCTCGAACAGGACGCGCCGGAAGGCGACAAGGCCGGCCCCTTCTTCCAGGTCGACGATGTCGACGCCTTCTACGCAACCCACAAGGACGAGTTCGCTTTCGTGGGGGAGCCCAAGGACATCCCGCCAGGGCGCTACGTCTGCTTCGACGACCCATGGGGCAACCGGGTGCACGTGCTGGACCTCAGCGCGGAGCAGGGGGCCGCAGAGCCTGACGCCTCGGCCTGAGGCAGGCAGGAACGCAGCTCAGCTCCTGGCTCTGAAGGCGGCCACGTGGAAGCGGTTGGCGCAGCCAGGGCCGCAGAAGCGGCGGGAGCGGTTCCTCAGCGTATCGATGAAGACCTCGCGGCAGGGCGTTGCCACGCAGCTCTTGAGGCGGTCGGGGCCGTGCTCCGCCAGCGCCGTCGCCAGGCCGAGGGCGGCCGTGGCTCCGACGTGGGCGGCCAGGCGGCCGGGCACCCGGCCGCTGAGGGCCGCGTCATCGGACGCGATCACATCGACGACCCGCCAGCTCAACTCGTAGGCGGACCCCAGTTGGGGCGTGGCCATGGCGCCCTGCATCAGCTGCGCGAGCAGCTTGGGCCCTGCCGGGTCGTGGCGTGCGAGGAAGGTCTCCCACAGGCGGGTCCGTATCTGGCGCACCTCGGCTAGGTCGGCCGTGGCCAGCCCGGCTACGGCCGCCTGGTAGCCGTGTTCGGCAAGGAAGCGCGCCAGGTCGTCGATCGTGGCCAGCTTCTCCGGTTCGTCGAAGTAGGGGTCGTAGCTGTTGATCAGATCAAGCGCAAGGTCGATCGGCGCCACGCTGTCATTAGTCATCGTCTCTTGACTCCTTACGGGCGTCCACGCTAGTGTCAGGAGTCAAACTGCGATGGCTCATGACATGACCATAGGCCGCCGCTGGGCGGGCGTCAACGGAGGAGCAGGCATGAAGACAACGGTCGCGCGCTCCCAGCCTCGCTTCGTCCTGACGGCGGCCTTCGGCGCGCTGTGGACCTCCTCCACCGCATCCAACCTGGCCGACGGCGTCTTCAAGCTGGCGCTGCCGCTCTACGTCGCCACCATGACCACATCCCCTGCTCAGGTGGCCACGGCCATGGCGGCCTTCAGCGCGCCCTGGTTGTTGCTGTCCATCCCTGTCGGCCAGATGGTGGACGCCATGGACAGGCGGCGACTGATGGTCGTCGCCAACGTCGTCAGGGTGTTGGTCCTTGCGTCGCTGCTCGGCTTGCAGTTGTTGGGCTCGCTGCCCATCGCCGTGCTGTACCTGCTGGCCTTCGCGCTCGGTGCGGCCGAGGTGGTGGCTGACACGGCCGCCTCCGCGGTGCTGCCCGCCGTGGTCGAGCGCGAGCAGCTGGAAGCCGCCAACAGCCGCATCGTCGGCGCTCACACGGTGGGCAACGAGTTCGTTGGACCGGCCTTGGGTGGCTTGCTGTTCACCCTCGGCCTCACGGCGCCGGTGGCCGCCAGCGCCGCCCTCTACCTGGTGGCGGCCGGCTCGCTCCTGTTCCTGAAGGGCTCGTTCCGCGCGGCAGGGCGCCTGGTCCGGGATCGGCCTGGGGAGGACGGCGTCCTGCCCACACGCGGCTCCATGCGGACGGAACTGCTGGAGGGCATGGCCTTCCTGCTCCGCCACCGCCTGCTGCTCAGCCTCACCGTGCTCGTCACCGTCATGAACGTCTGTTGGAGCGCATGGCTCACGCTGATGCCGCTGTACGCCGTGGCGCCTGGCCCGGTGGGCCTGAGTCCTGAGCACTACGGCCTGCTGCTGGCCTGTCTCGGTGTCGGCGGTGTGCTCGGCACCCTGCTGACCGTGCCGCTGCAGCGGCGCATCGGTTCCCGCTGGGTGATCGGCATCGACATCGTTGGCACCGCGGCGCTGCTGGCGGCGCCAGCCTTGTGGCCGGCGCCATGGCCCATCGCCGCGGCCGCCGTGATCGGTGGGGCCGGTGGCACCATGTGGAGCATCCTGGTCAGCGCCTTTCGCCAGCGCATCGTCCCGGACGCCTTGCTGGGCCGCGTCGGTGCCGCCTTGAGGCTGTTCGCCTACGGCTCCTTCCCGCTGGGCGCCTTGATGGCGGGTGCCTTGGCGGAGGTCTACGGCTTGCGGGCCGTCCTCCTGTGGGGCGCCGTGGTCGCGGCGGCCTTGTCGATCCCCTTCTGGACCCTGGTCAGCGAAGAAGCCTTGGCGGAAGGGGAGGGGGCGGTCCCCAGGGGCGCCGGCTGATCGGCCGCTTCCCTTCGGCACTGCCCCCGCTGCGTCTGCTGACCCGCTTACCTGAACGCCACCTCGTCGATCCAGAAGACGAAGTCACCCGGCTCCATGGCCGAGAAGATGACCGCCATCAGGCCGCTGGTGTCGCATTCGCCGACGGTGGACAGGTCGATCTCGAAGGCCTGCCATTCCGCTGTGGTCTCGAAGGTGGCTTCCGGCGGCACCTGGCCGCTGTTCTGGCAGAAGAGCTGGATGCGGTAAGGGCCGCCATCGCCGCGGGCCCAGAAGTGCAGGTTGGGCTTGCTGGACAGGTCGGCCGGGCCGAAGGGCTGCGCGCCTGGCATGAACATGGCACCTGCCCACGGCAGTTCGAAGGCCGTGCCGATGCTGCCGCTGACCTCCAAGGCGTAGCCGCTGCCGTCCGCGCCGCCTTCCACGACTTCGATGCTGGCAGCGGAGTCGCCGCCTGCCTGCACGTCGGTGGTGGCCTCCCAAGCGTGGCCGAAGCCGACGCTGGTGTCGCCACCCTCGAAGTCGCTCACCGGCGCGGTGTCGGCCTGGGCCAAGGCGTCGGCCTGCGCCTGGGCGGCTTCGCGAGCGCCTTCCAATGCCTGCTGATAGGCCTCGCGGTCGGCCCGTACGCCGCGCTTCCACACGCCGGCGATGGCGCGGGTGGCGAGGACGTCGTCGGTGGGATCGCCGGCCACCAACAGCAGGTCGGCGACCAGGCCGGGGGCGATGCTGCCGCGGTCCTCCAGGCCGAAGATCCGCGCGTTCACCGAGGTGGCAGCGGCCAGCGCCTCGGTCGGGCTCAGGCCTGCCTGGGTCAGCAGCTCGAGCTCACGGTGCATGCTGGCGCCGTAGGCGGTGCCCGGGTTGGGCGCGTCGGTGCCGGCCAGGATGGGCACGCCTGCCTGGTGCAGCAGGCCGATGCCTTCGAGGGCTGCTGCGATGCTCAGGTCAGGGAAGCCCTGGTAGGGGTTCGCCAGGCTCTGCAGGTCGGAGGGTGCAAGCAACGGCCCCAGGTTCGGGTCGTTGGCCAGGCTGCTGTCGACCGGGTCGTCCGCGCCGATGCTCTGGAAGACCGACAGGGTGGCGATGACGAAGGACTGCTGCTGCAGCATCAGCTCGACCAGCTCCTGGCTGGGGACGGTGTCGCTGAACATGTGCGCGAGGCCGTCGCTGCCCGAGCTGATGGCCATCCAGGCAGCTTCATGGTCCTGCACGTGGGTGACGGTCAGCAGGCCTTGCGCGTGGGCGGCTTCGACCAGGGCGCCGACGGTCTGCTCATCCAAGGTGGGGAGCTCGCCACCCATCTCCTCGAAGTCCTCGATGACGATCTTGATGTAGTCCGCCCCTGCCCGCACGCGGGCCAGGACCCAGTCCTCGGCCTGGTCGGCGGCCGTGAGGGTGTCGATCTCCAGGCCGAACTGCGTGCCGTGGCCGCCTGGTGCGGTGGCCAGCGCGCCGGACGAGTACATGTCCGCGCGGCCAAAGGCTTGGCCGTCGGTCTGCTGCTGCCGCATCTGCGCGGCGAAGCCCTCGTCGCTGAACATGTCGAGCACGGTGGTGACGCCGAACATCAGCGCCTGCTGCAGCATGCCTGGCGTGAAGGTGTGCACGTGGGCGTCGATCAGGCCGGGGAGCAGGGTCATCCCGCTGCCGTCGATCACCTCGGCGCCTGCAGGCGCTTCCACCTCGTCGCCGATGGCCGTGATGATGCCATCCTCGACGAGCACGCGGGTGGCGGGCAGCAGCGTCTCGCCGTCGAAGACGAGGACGTTGTCGAACAGGATGGGCACTGTCTGGGTGGGGCCGTCTTGGGCCGCCGCGAAGCTGAGCAGCGCGCAGGCGACCAAGGCAAGGATTCGTCTCATCGGGGTCCTCCAAACGATGGCCGGCGCGATGGACACCGACCGAG
>CAYXJZ010000114.1:0-8861 GCA_964465355.1 uncultured bacterium
CCTCGGCCTCGACGCCGGACGCACCCTGGTCAAGGACTTGGCCGACCACCTAGGCAAGCAGGTGCTGCTGCGCGGCTGGGTGCACCACCGGCGTGACCTAGGCGGCCTTGCCTTCATCCACCTGCGCGACCGTAGCGGCGTGGTGCAGTGCGTGCTGGAAGGCATCGCCCCTCCCCTGCACGAGTCAAGCGTCGAGGTCGAAGGCAAGGTGGTCGAGAGCAAAAAGGCGCCTGGCGGCCTGGAGATCCAGGCGGACGCACTGCGGGTCATCAGCCTGGCCAGCGCCCCTCCCCCCATGGAGATGGCCAAGCTCGACCACCTCGCCAACCCCGACACCCTGCTCACCCACCGCGCCGTGACCGTCCGCTCGCCACGCGACCGCGCGGTGCTCAAGGTGCAGGCCGAGCTGCTGCGCGGCTTCCGCGGTTTCCTCGACGAGCAGGGCTTCACCGAGATCAGCACCCCCAAGCTGGTGGCTGCCGGCGCAGAGAGCGGCGCCGACCAGTTCGAGGTGGACTTCTACGGCCGCCGCGCCTACCTGACCCAGTCGCCGCAGCTCTACAAGCAGATCATGGTGGCGGTGTTCGAGCGGGTCTACGAGGTGGCGCCCGTCTACCGCGCCGAACGCTCGCACACCGTGCGTCACCTATCCGAGTACCTGTCGCTCGACGTGGAGATGGGCTTCATCGAGGACGACGGCGACGTCATGGACTTGGAGGAGGCGCTGCTGAAGTCGATGATGCACCGCGTCGGCGAGGTCTGCGCCCGCGAGCTGGGTGAGCTGGGCGCCGAGTTGCCTGCGCTGGACGTCGCCTTCCCCCGCATCCCGCTGCTGGAGGCACGCGAGCTGGTGCGGGAACGCTACGGCCACGCCTCCGGCGGCAAGGACCTTGATCCCGAAGCCGAGCGCCTGCTGGGCCGCTGGGCCAAGGAGGAGCACGGCTCCGACTTCGTCTTCGTCACCCACTACCCGCAGAGCGCCCGCCCCTTCTACGCCTACCCAACCGACGACGGCCTCACCCGCGGCCTCGACCTGCTCTTCCGTGGCACCGAGATCACCTCGGGCGGCCAGCGGGCGCATGAGCACGACGTCCTGGTCCGTGCCCTGGAGCAGCGTGGGCAGGATCCGGCAGGCTTCGACGCCTACCTGCAGGTGTTCAAGCACGGCATGCCGCCGCACGGTGGCTTCGCCATCGGCGCCGAGCGATTGACCGCCCTGCTGCTCGGTATCGCCAACGTGCGCTTCGCCCGCGCCTTCCCCCGCGACACCCAGCGGCTCACCCCCTGAGTCCTTTGACGACCGCTTAACGCTGCCCCTGCTAGCACCCCGCCATCTCTGTCCGTCCAGGAGTGCACATGAGCGGCGCTCTGAGCTGGCTCCAGCACCTCCGAAGAAAGGTCAAGCCATGCCCGTCCGCCTCCTCAACATCGTCATCGCCACCTTGCTCGCACTCGGTGGCATCGCCTTCTCCCAAGCCGGCGGTCCTGGCACCACCGACGTGGTGCTGGTGCTCGACGCCTCTGGATCGATGTTCAACCGCCTGGCCGACGGGCGCTACCGCATCACCGCCGCCAAGGAGGCCCTGTCCGCCTTCATCAGCCGACTGCCTGAGTCGGCAGGGCTGAACGTAGGCCTGCGGGTCTACGGTTCGCGCACCCAGGCGCTGCAGGAGGGTGCATGCTTGGACAGCGTCTTGACAGTGCCGGTCGCCGGCCTTGAGCGCGAGCTGTTGCAGCGCTCGGTGCAGGAGACCCAGGCCCGCGGGGCCACCCCCATCGCCTACTCGCTCACCCTGGCGGCCGAGGACCTGCAGCAGGCCAGTGGACGCAAGCTGATCGTGCTGGTCACCGACGGTGAGGAGTCATGTGGTGGCGACGTGCGCTCGGTGGCGGCAGGGCTGGGCATCGAGCTGCGCATCATCGGCTTCGACCTCAGCGCCCAGGCGGCCGCCAGCTTCGATGGCATCGGCCACTTCGAGAACGCCACCAGCGCCGCCGAGCTGGCCGAGGCCCTTGGCAGGGCCATCGACCTGGCCCCAGCCACCGACACGCACCGCGTCCTCGTGCAGCTGCTGCGCGACGGCCAGGCGGCTGAGGACGGTGGGGTCGTCCACTTCCTCGATGCCTTGAGTGGTGAGACCTACGCCTTCACCGCCGACGCCGGTCGGGCAGGCGGCTTCCTGGCCGACCTGCCTGCAGGCAGCTACCGCGCCGAGGTGAGCGACGCCTTCGGCGAGCCACTCGGTTTCTCCGGCCTCAGCGTGGCGGCCGAGGCCGAGAACGCCTTCGAGTTCGAGCTGGCCCAGGCCTTCGAGCTTCGCCTGAGCGTCGACCCGCTCGACCCGGTGGTGGGCTCCGAGGTCAGCATCGCCTACAAAGGCGGTCAAGAGGGTGGCCAAGGGTGGATCACCGTCGTCCCCTTGGACGCACCGGACGAGCTGTTCCTTGACTGGGCCCCGGCGCCAGGCAACTCGGGCGAGGTGCAGGTGCGCGTCCCTTCGGAGGAGGGTGAGTTGGAGGCCAGGTACCACCTGCGGCTGCCGGAAGGCGGCAGCCGGGTGATCGGCCGCAGTCAAGCCTTCGTCGGCCGCGTCGTCGAGACCGGGCTCGAGGCCGCCGACTCGGTGCCTGGCGGCTCCACCTTCGAGGTGAGCTGGGTGGGGCCAGACAACCGCGGCGACTTCGTGACGATCGTCGCCCCTGGGGCCGAGGACTGGGCCTTCCTGTCCTACTTCTACACAGCCGCAGGCAGCCCGGGCACGCTGACGGCCCCCATTGATGCAGGGGACTACGAGCTGCGCTACGTGAGTGGCGGCGGAGACGGCGTGCTGGCCAGACGCAACCTGTCGGTGAGCGAGATCTCCGTCTGGGTGAGCGCCCCGGACCGGGTGGGCGGCGGTCAGCGCTTCGAGATCCGTTGGCAGGGACCGGAGGGGGCAGGCGACTACCTCACCGTGGTCGCGGAAGGCGCGCCTGAGAGCAGCTACCTCGACTACGTCTACACATATGCCGAGCAGCCAGCCACGCTCGTCGCCCCGGTCGACGCTGGCCGCTACGAGGTCCGCTACGTCAGCGGGCAGGATGGCCGCACCTTGGCCAGCGTGGCTCTGGAGGTCACGGGGGTGGAGGTCGGCCTGAGCGCCCCTGCCACGGTGACGGCAGGCCAGTCCTTCGTGGTGAGCTGGCAAGGGCCCGACGCCCCCGGCGACTACCTCACCATCGTGGCCGTTGGCGAGCCGGAGGGCAGCTACCTCAGCTACGCCTACACCAGCAGCGGCTCGACCTTGAGCCTGACCGCGCCGGATCAGCCGGGGAGGTACGAGGTCCGCTACGTGCTCGGGAGCGACTCACGCACGATGGCCAGTGTGGCGGTGGAGGTCCGTTAGCGGCTCTGTCATGACCCTGGCCTGAGCAAGGAAGGGGGCCGACCGGTCGACCGGTCGGCCCCCTTCATGTCGTCCGCCAAGGCGATCCCTGGCTACACCTTCGGCTCACTCACCGCCGGCGATGACCCGCAACAGGGCCTGCACGCCGTAGGCGGCCGCCTGCACGGAGCCGAGCGACTCCTGCGTCAGGCCTTCCATGGCCAGCTCGTGCGCCACCATGGCCAGGATGGCCAGGTCGTCGGCCTGAGGGTGCGAGGACAGGTCGCTCAGGATGCCTGCGCCCTGGCCGCCGCATGGGTGGCCCCATGAGCTGTCGAAGCCAACGCCGCCCTCACCGGCGATGCAGTTGAGCACGTGGCCGAGGTGGCGCACGGCCATGGCGTGCTCTTCGGCGGCGGCGCTGAAGCCGGAGTGCTGGATGGCGGTGCCGAGCTGCGTCGCCAGGTCGCCACTCGCGGCGTCGTAGGCCTGCGACACGCCGATGGTGCCCAAGAGCAGTGCGACTGCCATGGCGATGGCGATCCAGGGGTTGCGGTTCCTTCTGATCATGCTGACCTCCTCGAAGTCGGCCGGACACCGCCACCCAGGGGTGACGGCGCCGGATAGATGACTAGCCGGCTGGGGGCTCGTCGAACACGATGGGCTGCAGCTCTTCTGTGTCGGTGGGCAGGGGCGACTCGCCTGCAGGGTAGCCGTTGCTGGCCAGGATGAAGGCGACGATGTCGCCGTACTCGTCCTCCGCCAGCGAGCCGGGCGCCGTCATCGGCATGTTCCCGCGCACGAAGCTGACGAGGGACGCAAGGCTGCGCCCGCTCCACCACGACTCCAGCGGGGCCAGCCTCGACCCCATGCCGCCACCCAAGGTGGCCCCATGGCAGGCGGCGCAATGTCGCGCGAACAGTGCCGCGCCGCTCTCTGCTTGCGCCTCGGTGTACACGCCGGTCGACGCGCCCACCTCCGCTGCGCCGTCTTGGGCAAGGGCCTGGCTCAGCAGGCCGACGAGCAGCAGCGTCGAGGTCGTCGCCAGCCAGGCTGGCCAGCGCCCCCCGCCCCGCCGTCCGTGGCGACGTAGACCCGTAGGACTCTCCATACGCTCCCCCTTCCAACCGTAGGTACGCGCGCGAGCGGCGATCGGATGCACGGTGCAGAAGGGGGCACCACGTACGTTGTCTGGGCCTCGACCGGGCAAGGCTGGCGCAGCGGCGCGTGAAGCCGGCTGTTACAGCCCGAACACCGCCAAGGGCACGAAGTCCTCGAGCTGTTGCAGGTAGGGCGCCACCAGGTCGATGTTGGCTTGCGACACCTGCTGCAGTTGCTGGCGCACGGTGGGGTCGTCGGCGTTGGCCAGGAGCTGCGCCAGGTCCACCTGCGCGACGGTGTGGCCTGCGGCTGCGAGTACCTGCGAGCGGACCCAGGCGTACTCGGACAGCGAGAAGCCGTGGGCGTTGAGCGCCTCCACCTGGTACTCCTTGGCTTGCACCACCAGGCGGATCAGGTCGGTCCATGCGTCGAAGGCCTGGCGGAAGCCGATGTTGGAACCACCGCGGCTCAGCTCGCTGTAGCGCTCGTCCAGCACGCTCATGCGGTCCTGAAGGCGACCCATGACCTGGCGGGCGGCCGCCACGTAGCGCTCCACCTGCTGCGGATCGAGGTCGCCGCCGGCCGGTGGCTGGTAGGCCGCACGCTGGGTGACGCGGGCCTCGATCTGCGGGATGCGGCCGAGGTCGCGCGCCGCCGAGATGGCGGCCATGGCGGGTCGGCCGATGAAGTAGTAGGCCGCGGCACCGCCAGCCACGAGCACCACGAGGAAGACGATCAGACAGCCGGTCATCCAGCGCTTCATGATGGGCTCTCCTTCGGGAGCGTGGGGGTGTCGACGTCGATGGTCGCCGCGAGCGCTTCGCCCGTGGTGGGCGCATCCGTCGTGACCGGCGGAACGGCCGGCGGCATGGCCTCTGGGGCGGAAGGAGGAGTGTCGCTCACGGCGGACGCCGGCCCCTTCTGCGTCGCGGCCTCCACCGCCTTGCGACCCAACTCCCTGAACTTGTCCGACACCCCGTCGATCCTCTCCACCCAGGCCGGGTCGGGCTCCATGCCCGCCGTGCCCCGATGGTAGGCCAACAAGGTGGCCGCCAGGGCGATGGCGTCGGAGACCGCAAGCTTGAGCATCCAAGCGCCGATGATGACGCCGATGCCCAAGGCCACCCGCATGCCGGGCAGCACGGCGCCGATGGCCAGCGCGGGCAGGCCGAGGATGAGCAGGAACACCAGGAACTCCACGAAGCTGAGCAACGCCAGCACCACGGCGTTAGCCAGGATGGGCTTCCAGGCCTGGGCGTAGAGCACCACGCCGTCGCGGGCGACCGCCCAGACGTTCTGCTCGCGCTTCTGGTAGGCGCGCGAGAGGATGGCCTCGTCGATGTAGGTGGTGCTGGCGATGGCGATGCGCTCGATCAGGTTGGCCAAGCCCCCCACACCGGGGATCGGCAGGATGGAGGTGACGCGGGTGAGGGTGCGGATCACGACCCGGACCACCCCGCCCACCAGCAGGTCGACGGCGAAGAGGATGCTGGTGTCCTTGAAGCGGCTGATCACCTGCTGCCTGCCGTAGCTCAGCTGGTCGGTCTCCGGCCCGCGCCCGTGCACGATGAACTCGGTCAGCACGGCGGTGTGCGCGGCCCTGAGCAGGTGGAACCAGTAGCGGCCCGCCCACTGCACCACCACGAAGGCGCCGCCGACGGCCACCAGGAAGACGACGACACCGAGCGGCGCCCACAACCTGCCGAGCAGCCAGCCGATGCCCCCGAAGAGGGCGGCGTAGACCGCCAGGCCAAGGCCGAGGAGTAGGTAGGAGCCAAGCCGCACCCAGAGGATGGGCAAGGTCTTGCCGATGAGGCCGATCGCTTCCGACAGGTAGATCTTGGGCATGCATGTGTCCTTTCGAGTGCGGGGCTGGTGCCTAGCGCGGCCGGTGTGTGGTCGATGTGACGGGAGGCTACGAAGCAGCCGTCAAAAGGCCGTCAAGCGGGAGGCCTCGTTGGGCACTTTGACGGTGCCTTGACGCGGTGGCTGCTACCTTCGATCGTCTCAAGGAGGAGATCCATGACCCCCCAACGTCCCGTCATCCTTGCCCTTGCCGCCTTCATGCTGCTCGCCGCCTGCGCGCCGACGGCCTCTGCCCCAAGCACCGATGCCACGGCGCAGCCAGCTTCCAGGCCTTGCGCCAGCGACCCCATCCCGGTGGTGGCGGTGGCCGACTTCGACCACACGGCCTCCGGCGGGGAACTCACCGTGGTCGGCGTCGAGGAAGCCGCGTCCGCACGGCTGATCACCCTGCTCAAGAGCAGCGGCTGCTACGACGTCGTCGAGCGCAGCGAGCTGCTCACGATCATGCAGCGGCAGGGGATGGAGTCGCTCGACCCCGTCGAACTGGCGCGTGCGGCGGGTGCCGGCTACGTCGTCACCGGCACCGTGACCCGCGCCACCATCGCCCGCCCTGGGGCCAGCGTCTTCGGCTTCACGGTCGGCGCGACCACGGCCCAGGTGGAGATCGACGTGCGCGCCACCGACATCATCACGGGTCAAGTCGTCGTCTCCCGCACCGGCAGCGGGCAGGCAAGCAACCCGAACATCGCCACCAACCGGATCCCGGCAGGCACGATCTCCTTCAACGACCCCACCGTCGGCCCCCTCCTGGCCGAGGCCGCCAACGCTGCGGTCGAGCAGGTGGTGGCCGCGATCCGCAACACCTTCTGATCGCTCCGCCCTCGATCCACAACACGCCAACGCGTTCGGCCGACCCCAAGAGGTCGGCCGAACGCGTTGCTGCTAGCCGGTGGGCGACCAGATCCTGCCCTGGATCTGAGACCCGCGGGTCGGGCTCATCTCAAGGCACACCGAGCATGAGGCTGAGCGTCCGCTCACCCACCACCCGCACATCCCGGAAGGCGATGGCGGGGACACCAGCCATCCGCACCGAGTAGACACCCATGGGCAGCTCGACGCCCTCATCGCCCACGCGTCCCGTGGCGACAACCGCACCGTCCGGGCCAAGTACTTCGAAGGCCGGGTACAGGGCTGCCAGAACGGAGTCCCGGAGGCTCTCGAAGTCCGTCACATCAACGTAGCTGGCGCCGACCTCGGAGGCCAAGGCTCTGAAGACCGCGAGGTCATCCTCGCCCAGACCCAGGCTCACGATCGCCAGGCTGAGCGGCCCTCCAGCGCGCAAGGCGGTCACGGCTGCGGCAGGGTCGCCGCCGCAGGACTCCACACCGTCCGTGATCAGGATGACGGTGCGCTGGCCCGTGGTCTGCGGGAGGTCGCCCCCAGCGGCCAAGAGCGCGTCCGCGAGCGGTGTCTGCGACAGGAGCTTGGGCTCGATGCTCCGCACCACCTGTAGGGCGCGGTCCCGGTCGAGGACAGACCTAGGGAGGTCGAGTCGCGACTCGCACGACGATGGGGTGATGTGACCGAAGGCCCTCAGGGAGAACGGCGTCCCGTCCGGCAAGGCCTCCAGCACCAAGTGCTCCAGAGCACGCTTGGCGGCGTCGATGCGCGGCTCACCGCTGGGCAGGGCTCGGCCCATCGAGCCGGAGGCGTCGAAGATGACATGCACGGGCGAGTTCGCCAGGCCATCGGCCTGGGCCACGATGAGCCTGCCCGGGCCGGGTAGGGCACGGGCCTCGGTCACGACCTCCACCTCGTAGCCCTTGGGGCGTCGCAGCAGGCAGGCCGCGCGCGTGAAGCCGTCATCGAAGCCGCCCACCCCTCGCGACAGGTCGTAGAAGCCGCCGGCGACCGCAGCCCAGCCCTGCATCTTGTCCTGGGTCCAAGCGGAGCCGTTCGAGCTGACCTCGAAGCTGAAGACCCTTGGCCGGACCTCGTCCAGCGCCCACCAGAGCTCCGGGTTGAGCGCCTCCGCCGAGCTCACCGCGTCGGTGATCAGGAACACCGCCTTGGTGCCCTCCCTTTGGCTCAGGGCCTGGGTCGCCACCAGCAGGGCACGTTCGGCGTTGCTCGAGTCGGCGTCGCGACCGAACTCGACGATCGAGCGCTGCACCCTCGCTGGGTCGACGGACCAGCTAGGAAGCAGCCAGCGAGGCATGGGGCTGTCGAAGGCCAGGAGCTGGGCCGCCTCACGCTCGCCGTCGAGACCCAGCGCGAAGCTGGACAAGGCAGCGTAGGTGGTGTCGAGGTAGGGATGCACCGACCCGCTGGTGTCCCAGGCGAAGACCACCGAACGAGGCGGCTCCTCCAGGTGCAGGAAGTAGTCCCCCGGATCGCCGAAGAACCGCAAGGTATGGCCATCGGCATCCGTGGCCAGTTCGTAGGCGACGGGCTCGCCGGAGGCGTCCTCGAGGCGGTACCGGAACTCGATGGTGGGCTGGCCGCGGAGGCGGACCTCCATGAAGGTGTGCCCATCGGTCATGGGGATGCGGTACCAGTCCACGTCCTCACCGACCAGGACGGTGCCGA
>CAYXJZ010000115.1:0-8623 GCA_964465355.1 uncultured bacterium
TGCTCCTCGGCCGGCAGCACGATGGCCTGGGTGACCCGGTCGCCCTCGCCCAGCTTCATGATGGTGACGCCCTGCGACGAGCGACCGTAGCTGCTCACCTGGTCGACCTTGGTGCGAATCAGGATGCTCTGCTCGGAGAGCACGAAGAGGTCCTCGCCGCCGTTCACGGACGGCAGGCTGACCAGCTCGCCTGTCTTGTCGGTGACCTTGAGGGTGATGACCCCCTGGCCACCGCGGCCTTGCAGGGGGTACTCGGCCAAGGGCGTGCGCTTGCCGAAGCCGCGTTCGCTGATGGCCAGGAGCTGCATCTGCTCGCGTTCGGCACTGGCCATGACGGCCAGGCTGACCACCCGGTCGCCCTTGCGCAGGCGGATGCCGATGACGCCCTGGGTGGCGCGGCCAGTCTCGCGCACGTCGGTCTCATGGAAGCGGATGGCCTGGCCGAGGGCCGTGGCCAGCACCAGGTCGGCGTCGCCCTCGGTGATGCGCACACCCACCAGCTCGTCGTCATCCAAGAGGTTGATGGCGATCAGCCCAGCCGCGTTCATGTTGGCGTACTCAGAGATGACCGTGCGCTTGACGTTGCCGCTGCGGGTGGCGAAGACGAAGCTGCCCGCCTGATCGAGCGCCCGGATGGAGAGCACGGTCTGCACCGACTCGTCCTCGCGCAGCGCCAGCAGGTTGCGCACGTGGTTGCCGCGGGCGTTGCGGTCGGCCTCCGGCAGGTCGTAGATCTTCTGGTGGAAGACGCGGCCGCGGTTGGTGAAGAAGAGCAGGTAGTCGTGGGTGCTGCCGACCAGCAACAGGGCGTTGACGTCCTCGTCCTTGGTGCGCTGGGCGGTGGCGCCGCGGCCGCCGCGCGCCTGGGCGCGGTAGGCGTCGGCCGGGGTGCGCTTGATGTAGCCGCCGCGCGTCAAGGTGACCACCATGGGCTCCTCGGCGATCAGCGCCTCCTTGGAGATGTCGCTGCCGAACACCGTGATGGTGGTGCGGCGCTCGTCAGCGAAGCGCTTGCGGATGTCGGTCAACTCGGCCTCGATGACCCGCCACAACTCGGTCTTCTCGCCGAGGATGAGCTCCAGCCTGGCGATCTCCTCCATGACCTCGCGGTACTCCTCCATCAGCTTCTCGCGTTCCAAGCCGGTGAGGCGCTGCAGGCGCATGTCGAGTACGGCCTGGGCCTGGATGTCGCTGAGGCCGATCTCGCGGATCAGGGCCGCGCGCGCCTCGGGACCGTCGCGCGATGCGCGGATGAGAGCGATGACCTCGTCGAGTCGGTCGAGCGCGAGCAGGTAGCCCTCGAGCACATGGGCGCGCTCGCGGGCACGCCGCAGTTCGAACTCGGTGCGCTTGGTCACCACGTCGGCGCGGTGGTCGAGGAAGTGGCGCATCATCTGCCGCAGGTTGAGCTGCTTGGGCGAGCGGTCGACGATGACCACGTTGTTGACCGAGAAGGTGGACTGCAGCTGGGTGTGCTTGTAGAGCTGGTTGAGCACCAGGTCGGGCAGGGCGCCGCGCTTCAGCTCGAAGACGATGCGCATGCCCTGGCGGTCGGACTCGTCGCGCAGGGCGGAGATGTCCTCGATGGTCTTGGCCCGCACCAGGCTGGCCACCGTCTGGATGAAGGACGTCTTGTTGACCTGGTAGGGGATCTCGTTGACCACGATGCTGTGGCGGCCGGCCCGTTCCTCGATGCGCACCTTGCCGCGCACCCGCAGGCTGCCGCGACCGGTCTCCATGACCGTCTTGAGCCCGTCGCTCGACATGATGCCGCCGGTGGGGAAGTCGGGGCCCTTGACGTGGCGCGACAGCTCCTCGACGGTGATCTCGGGGTCGTGGATCATGGCCACAAGGCCGTCCACCACCTCGCCAAGGTTGTGCGGGGCCAGGTTGGTGGCCATGCCGACGGCGATGCCGGCTGCGCCGTTGATCAGCAGGTTGGGCAGGGCGGCGGGGAGGACCTCGGGCTGGACGGTGGTGCCGTCGAAGTTCTCCACCATGGGGATGGTCTCTTTGTCGATGTCGGCCAGCAGGGACTCGGCGGCCTGCGTCATGCGGGCCTCTGTGTAGCGGTAGGCGGCTGGTGGATCGCCGTCGATGCTGCCGAAGTTGCCTTGCCCGTCGATCAGCCGGTAGCGCAGGTTCCAGTCCTGCGCGAGGCGCACCATGGCGTCGTACACCGAGGCGTCCCCGTGCGGGTGGTACTTGCCGAGGACCTCGCCGACCACGACCGCCGACTTGCTGTGCTTGCGGTTGCTGACCAGGCCGGCCTGCTGCATGGCGTAGAGGATGCGCCGCTGCACCGGCTTGAGGCCGTCGCGGACGTCGGGCAGGGCCCGGTCCACGATGACCGACATGGCGTAGTTGATGAAGCTCGTCTTGATCTCGTCCGTGATGGGGACGGCGACGACCTTGCCTTCGTTCAAGGGGGTCCTCCCGCGGAGCGGCTACGTGGCCGCCGTAACGTTTGAGTCTACCATCCCGCCTCGCACCCGCGCTGAACGCCGTCCTTCTGTAGGCTGGTCAGCATGAGGCTCATCAGCGACCAAGACCTGCTTGCCCTCGGTTGGCCGCCCGTGCTGGCTGCGCTGCGGCAGGCCTTCGCGGACCCAGGCAGATACCACATGGCGGAGCGCGTGGCGCTCCCGGCGCCTGCAGGGGGAAGCTGGCTCACCATGCCCTGCGCCGACGTGGACGGCTGGTTCGGCGTCAAGCAGGTGAGCGTGTTGCCGCACAACCCTGCTCTCGGCCTGCCCAGCGTGCAGGCCTGGTACACGCTCATGGGTCCTGACGGGGCGCCCGTCCTCGCCACCGACGCCGGCCTTCTCACCAAGGTGCGCACCTCGGCGGTGTCGGCGCTAGCCGCTGACGCCTTGGCGCCGGAGGACGCTGGCACGCTGCTGGTGGTGGGTAGCGGCTCGCTCTCGCCCTGGATGGTCCGCGCCCATCTGCAGGTACGCCACTACCGGCGGGTGTGGGTGTGGGGGCGTCGGCCCGAGCGGGCCCAGGCGCTGGCGGAGGAGTTACAGGCCGCGTTGGGCGCCGCTGCCAGATCGTCGGGCGCGCAGACCGCCCAGAAGGATGGGGGGCCCCTGCCCGAGATCATGGCGGTGGCCGATCTGGAGGCCGCCGTGCGGGGCGCGGATGTGGTCACCGTGGCCACCACCTCGCAGTCGCCTCTGGTGCGCGGCGCATGGCTGCGCCCGGGCCAGCACCTGGACCTGGTGGGCGCCTTCGTGCATCAGATGCGTGAGAGCGACGCCGAGGCGGTTGCGCGCTCGCAAGTGGTGGTGGATGATCGCCAGGCCGCCTTGGCCGAGGCCGGCGACCTTCACCATGCTGCGGCAGAGGGTTGGTCGTGGGACCTCATCGCCGGCGACCTGCACGAACTGCTCAGCGGCCGCCTGCAGCCGGCTCGCGATCGCCCCACGCTCTTCAAGTCCGTCGGCCTTGCCTTCGAGGACCTGGCGGTGGCCCGGCTGCTGGCCGGTTCCGCCCCGGCTGTCGGCGCAGGGCCAAACCCCGGCGCCTCACGGTAGCGTCAGCCCATGATCGCCCGCTACAGCACCCCCGAGATGACCACCCTATGGAGCGAGGCGGAGCGCTACCGCACCTGGCTCGAGGTCGAGCTGGCCGCCACCGAGGCCTGGGAATCCCTAGGCGAGGTCCCGGCCGGCGTCGCCGCCCGCCTGCGCGCCGCGGCCGCCTTGCAGCCCTTGGACGAAGCCTTCGCCGAGCGCGTGGCCGAGCTGGAAGCCGTCACCCGCCACGACATCGTGGCCTTCACCCGGGCCTTGACCGAGCGCCTCGGTGAGGAGGCCCGCTTCATCCACCAGGGCCTGACCAGCACAGACGTGGTCGACACCGCTCAGGACGTGGTCCTTGCCCGCGCCATGGCCATCGTGCTGGACGACCTGCGTGCCCTGCGCGCCGAGGTGAGGCGGCTGGCGGTGGAGCACCGGGCTACCCCCACCATCGGCCGCACCCACGGCATCCATGCAGAGCCCACCACCTTCGGCCTCAAGTTCCTGAACTTCTACGCCGCCTTGGGCCGCGATCTCGACCGCATCGAGCGCGCCCGCGACGGGGTGGCCGTGGCCATGCTCTCCGGCTCGGTGGGTACATACGCCCACGTGCCGCCCGAGGTGGAGGAGACGGTGGCCGCGCGTCTCGGCCTGCGGGTGGACCTGGTGAGCAACCAGACGGTGGCCCGTGACCGCCACGCCGAGCTGCTCTCCGCCCTTGCCATCATGGGCGCCGATCTGGAGCGCATCACGGTGGAGATCCGCCACCTGCAGCGCTCCGAGGTGCGCGAGGCCCAGGAGGGCTTCGCAAAAGGCCAGACCGGCAGCTCTTCCATGCCGCACAAGAAGAACCCCATCGCCAGCGAGAACCTCTCCGGCGTGGCGCGTCTGCTGCGCTCCTACGCCAGCGTGGGGCTGGAGAACGTGGTGCTGTGGCACGAGCGCGACATCAGCCACTCCTCGGCCGAGCGGGTGGTGCTGCCGGACGCCACCACCCTGGCCTCCTACGCGCTCCGGCGGCTGACGCGGGTGCTGCACGACCTGGTGGTGTACCCGGAGCGCATGACCGCCAACTTGGACGCCCTGCATGGCCTGGTGTACTCGCAGCGCGTGCTGCACGCGCTCATCGACCAGGGCATGAGCCGCGAGGCCGCCTACGACGTGGTGCAGCGGGCCAGCCTTGCCACCTGGGACAGCGGGCGGCACCTGCGGGATGTGCTGGCGGAGGATCCGGACTGCGGCCTCAGCGCCGATGAACTGACGGCGGCCTTCGACCCCGGCTGGTACCTGCGGCAGGTGGAGGCGATCTACGCCCGCTTTGGTCTGTGAGCTAGGAAGATCAGCTCGGGGCTGAGCGGCGACACGGCGTTCCGATCCCAGTCACCCCATACGCTCGTGACCGTGAAGCCGGCCTCCCGCAGGGCAGCCTCGACCTGGTCTTGCGTGCGGAACCGCAAGGTGCTCTTCACCACCACGTCCTCCGCCGTGGCGGCGAAGACGTTGTGCCCCTCCATGCTGACGAGGCCGTCGGCCACCTCCGTCACCTCGATCCAAGAGGAGAAGGCGGTCCCGTCGGGCAGCCAGTAGCTGGCGGTGGTCCGTTCTTGGGTCCAGCGCTCCCAGGCGCGGGCGCCGGGGTTGCGCGTCTCGAAGGCCAGGTGCCCACCGGGTACCAGCGCACGGAAGACCTGCGCCAAGACGTCCCGCCAATCGGCATCGTCGAGGAAGACCTGGGCCACATGGCCGGTCATGAGCACCAGGTCAGCCGTATCGGCCGCCAGCGAGGACGCGTCGCCAAGGACCCACGCCACCCGGTCGCTGCCGGGCCGGCTGCGCGCGATGTCGAGCATGGCCACCGCTGGGTCGACGCCTCGCACGTCGGCCCCCTTGGCGGCGAGCTCGCAAGCCAGCACCCCCGTGCCGCAGCCCAGGTCGACGATGGACCTGGCACCCAGCTCGGCCGCCAGCAGCAGGTAGAAGTCTGTGTCGTCTCGGCCGGCGTTCTCCGCGTCGTACAGCGATGCCAGCCTCGGATCGGTGTAGTGGAGATCGAGGCGCATGGGCTGGTCAGGATACCGCCCCGCGCCCTAGGCACCGTTTCGCCGCCGCAGGCCAGCGCTCGGGGCCATGAATCTCGTATCCTCGCCCCGTGGACCGACCCGACGCGCGCGAGATGCTCTACGAGGGGAAGGCCAAGCAGGTCTTCGCCACCGACGACCCTGAGACCGTGATCGTCCGCTACAAGGACGACGCCACCGCCTTCAACGCCCAGAAGCGAGGCACCGTGAGCGGCAAGGGCGAGGTGAACAACGCCGTCAGCGCCATGCTCTACCAGGAGCTGGAGCAGCGCGGCGTGTCCACCCACTTCCTCGGGTGGCTCTCGCCGCGGGAGCAACTGGTGCGCCGGGTGCGTATCGTGCCGGTGGAGGTCATCGTGCGCAACCGCACGGCTGGCACCTTCGCCAAGCGCTACGGGGTGGAGGAGGGGCTGCCGCTTGACCCCACCGTCATCGAGTTCTGCCTCAAGTCCGATGCCCTCGGCGACCCGCCCATGACCGCCACCACCGCCATCGCCCTCGGCCACGCCACCCAGGCCGAGCTGGATGGGCTGCTGGCGCTGGCCGAGACGGTCAACGCCTTCTTGCAGGAACGCTTCGCCGCCGCCGGGCTCGACGTCATCGACTTCAAGCTGGAGTTCGGCTTCACGGGCGACGGTCGCCTCGTCCTGGCCGACGAGATCAGCCCGGACACCTGCAGGCTGTGGGACAAGGACACGGCCGAGAAGTTGGACAAGGACCGCTTCCGCCGCGACCTCGGCGGGGTGGAGGAGGCCTACCAGGAGGTCTTGAGGCGCCTGGAGGCTTCTGCCTCGGGCACGGTGGGCGTAGGCCACGTGGCCCAGAAGGAGTCGATCTGATGCCAAGGTTCCACGCCGTGGTCAACGTCATGTTGCGCAAGGCCATCCTCGACCCTCAGGGGCGAGCGGTGGAGGCCACGCTGCGCCGCCTCGGTCACCACAACGTGGCCGACCTGCGCATGGGCAAGCGCATCGAACTGACCCTGGAGGGCGAGCACGATGCCGTCCACGCCCAACTGGCCGAGCTGGCCGCCAAGGTGCTGTCCAACCCCGTCATGGAGGACGTGCGAATCGAGATGACCGAGCTACCCTTGGACGCCGCCGCAGCCGAAGCCGCGGACTGAATCCCAGATGCGTGCCGCCAGCGACCACCTGCACACCGCCGACGGCCTGCGTCTGACCACAAGGGCCTGGCTGCCGGACGGCGACGACGGGCCGGAGCCGCGCGCCGTGGTGGTGCTGGTCCATGGCCTGGGCGAGCACATCGGCCGCTACGACTGGCTGGCCATCCAGCTGGTGAAGGCCGGTTACGCCGTGCACGGGCTCGATCTCAGAGGGCATGGCTACTCGCAGGGCCAGCGGGCGCAGGTGTCGCGCTTCGAGCGCTTCGCCGAGGACGTGGCGCAGTTCGTCGGCAGCGTGCGCGCCTGGCACCCAGGCTCGCCGCTGGTGCTCCTGGGCCATTCCATGGGCGGGGTGGTGGCGCTGCGCACCGTGCAGCTCGGCCTGGCCAAGGTGGACCTGCTCGTCCTCTCCTCTCCGGCCCTGCGGCTGGTGAGCAACACGCCGCAGTGGCTGCGGCGGCTGCTCAAGGTCTTGGCCGAGCCCTTCCCAGGCCTGCCCACCGTGCGTCTGGACATCCGTCATCTCTCGCGCGACCCGGCCGAGGTCGAGGCCTACCGCCTCGATCCGGCGGTCGACCACGGCGTGCCCAAGGCCAGGATCGTCACCCAGCTCATGCTGCACGGCGAACGCGCCCTGGCGGAGGTGGGCAGGCTGAGCATGCCTGTGCTGCTGCTGCACGGCAAGGACGACCAGGTGACCGAGGCCGGCGCCAGCGGCGAGCTGCAGCGGGCGCTGGAGGGGCAGGACGCCACCATCCTCCTCTACGACGAGGGGCCGCACGAGATGTTCCACGACCCGCTGCGCGAGCGGGTGCTGACGGACCTGTTGGCCTGGCTGGACGACAAGCTACCCAAGGGGTAGCCCTACCCGGAGAGTAGGCCTACTCAGCGCGGCCGGTCCACCCGCAACACCACGAACTTCAGGTATCGGCCCTCCGGGAAGGCCAAGGGCACGGGATGGTCGGCTGCGTGGCCGGCCTCGTGCAGGATGCGGGCGTCCACCCCTGCCTCGCGCGCGGCCTCGCTCAGCGCTCCGCGGAAGGCGTCGGGGCTGACCTGGGCGGTGCAGGAGGCGGTGGCCAGCAGCCCGCCGTCGGGCAGGGCGGCCATGGCGGCTGCGTTCAGGCGTCGGTAGGCGCGCAGCGCGGCGTGCCGTTGGCTCTTGTTCCGCGCCAGCGATGGCGGGTCGAGCACGATGAGGTCGCTGTGGATCAAGGCTGGATCGCGGAGGGCGGCTGCCGGGTCGGCCAGCAGGTCGAGGCGCAGGGTGGCGTGCCGCTCGGTCGCCGCCTGACCCGGGGCCGCAGCCTCGATGGTCGCCTTGTTGGCCGCGACGTTGCGTGTGGCGTCGCGCAAGGCATCGGCTGCGCTGTCCACGTCGGTCGCATGCAGCGCGCCGCCTGCCAGGGCGTACACCGAGAAGGCGCCGGTGTAGGAGAAGAGGTTGGCCACCTTGCGCCCGGCTGCCATGGACCTGATGGTGGCCCGGTTCTCGCGGTGGTCGAGGAAGAGGCCGGTCTTCTGGCCATGGTGCAGGTTGGCAAGGAAGGTCAGCCCATGCTCGTGCACGCTGAGTTCTGGCGGCGGGAGCTGGCCATGCAGCGGCTGCAGCCCTTCACCGTCCTGCGCCGCCGCCAGCACGCCTCGCAGCGAAAGCGCGCCGGCCAAGCTGCTGACCACCTCTGTCAGCAGTCGATGCGCCTCACTGCCCGGTCGACGGTAGGCATCGGCGTAGCTCTTGATCACCGCGTAGCGGCCGTAGCGGTCGACGGTGAGGCCGGGCAGGCCGTCACCCTCGCCGTAGAGCAGGCGGTAGGCGTCGCTGTTCGTGCCAGGCATGCCGGCGCGCTGATCCAAGGCGCGCTGCACCATGGCCTGCACCCATGCGCGGTCGGGGG
>CAYXJZ010000116.1:0-8498 GCA_964465355.1 uncultured bacterium
CTTGCCGACGCCTGTCGGCAAGACGGAGCTGGCGAAGCAGCTGGCGCTCCTGCTCGGCAACGAGTTCATCCGCTTCGACATGAGCGAGTACATGGAGAAGCACGCCGTGGCGCGGCTCATCGGGGCGCCTCCCGGCTACGTCGGCTTCGAGGAGGGCGGGCAGCTCACCGAGGCGGTGCGCCGCCAGCCCTACGCTGTGCTGCTCTTCGACGAGATCGAGAAGGCCCACCCCGATGTCTTCAACGTGCTGCTGCAGCTGCTCGACGACGGTCGCCTGACCGACGCCCACGGCCGCACGGTGGACTTCCGCAACGTGGTGGTCATCATGACCAGCAACGTCGGCAGCCCGCAGATCCTGGAGGCGGCAAGGGCTGGCGTGTCGCAGGAGGCGCTCAAGGCCGAGGTGCTCGGCCTGCTGCAGCGCCAGTTCCGACCGGAGTTCCTCAACCGGGTGGACGACATCATCGTCTTCCACGCCCTCAGCGAGGAGCAGGTGGCGCGCATCGCCGACCTGCAGCTGGACCGCCTGCGCCAGCGGCTGGCCGACCGCAAGATCACACTGGAACTGAGCCAATCCGCCCTCATCCAACTGGCCCGGATCGGCTTCGACCCGGTGTTCGGCGCCCGCCCCCTCAAGCGCGCCCTGCAACAGCAGTTGGAGACGCCGTTGGCCAAGAAGATCCTGGCCGGTGAGATCGGCGACGGGGACACGGTGCTGGTGGACGTGGCGGCAGGTGGCTTCGACCTGCATGTGAAGCCCCAGGTGGCTGCGCAGACCAACTGACCGACGTCGGACACGTGATAGCGTGCCCTCGTGATGTTCAGGCGGCTGCCCGAGATCGACCTGGTCCCTGCCCACGAGGCCTTGGCCGAGGGGCGCTACGAGGCGGCGTTCTCCTTCTTGGAGGGCGCCGCCAAGCGGCAACGGGGCAAGGCGCTGCAGGCCCGCTATTGGCTGCACCTGGCGTCTTTCTACGCCCTCTATGGCGCTGACGGCCTGGAGAACGGCGTGCCCACCCTCAAGATGGCGGTGGCCGCCGATCCCAACCTGGTCGAGGAGCCGCTGTACCTTGCGCTGTTCTGGGCCTTCGACGCCTACCGCGGGGCTGCCACCTCCGACGTCAAGCGTGGCCTGCGCACGGTGGTCACCGACGACGCACCCGAGGCCGCCTACCACGCCGCCGCTGCCCTGCAGGCCGTGGGATCGCCCAAGGGCGCCCTTCGCCGCCTGCAGGGTCTGGATGAGGCCATCCTGCCCACCTACCTGCAGTGGCGACGCTGGTCGATGTTGGGCCAGGCCCATGAGGCGCTTGGCGCCTGGTCCGACGCGGCAGACGCCTACCTGAACGCGGTGGCGCAGGCGCCGGCCAACGAGCGCGAACCCGAACGCCTCGCCTACGCCAGCTGCCTGCTGGAGATGGGCAGGGCTGCCGAGGTGTTGGAGGTCCTGCAAGAGGTGGATCCAGATGGCATGGAGGACGGCGACAGGGCCATGGCCTGCTACGTCGAGGGCCGTGCTCATCTCGAGGTGGGCAACCCCAACCGGGCCCTCGAACTGCTGCTCCACGCCCGTGCCATCGACCCCGACCCGGATGCCTCCTTCTCGCTGGTCTACGCCACCGGCCAGACGCTGCTTGCCCTCCAACGCTTCGAGGCGGCGGTGGCCACCCTGCAAGAGGCCATCGAGATCGCCCCGACCGACCACCGCGCCTACGCCCAGCACGAGGCCGCTGTGGCGCTGCTGGAGTCCGACGGCTTCGATGCCGCCCAGGCCTTGCTCGAAGAGGTGGTGGCCGACCCGCAGTACCCCCACCGCGGCGAGGCGCTGGCCGACTTGGCCGAGGTGCGTATGCGGGCGGGTGACTTCGACCAGGCCAAAGCCGACGCCGAGCAGGCGCTGGAGATGGGGGCCACCGCCCCGGCCTGCCTGGTGCTCGGCGCCCTGGCCTACGAGTACTTCCACCTGGACGAGGCAGTGCGCTACTACGAGCAGGCCGTGGCCGCTAGCCAGGTCGGTGACCCTTCCTGGCTCAGTGCCCAGCAGATGTTGGCCGACGTGCATGCGCAACGCGGTGAACCCGCTGCCGACCAGGTGCTCAGGCACGCGCTGGCCGCCCTCGAGCACACCGAGGTGGGCAGCGAGTGGCGCCTGCCGCTGGAGCGCCACGTGCTGTGGGCCCGCGGACTGCTGGGCGGCCACGACCGCGTGCTGAACTGAGCGGCGGATGGAAGGCTTGTGGCTGGCTCGGGAGCTGCGCCCGCTGCAGCTGTTGCTGCCGGCCGGGCGCCTGAGCTGGCGCTTCCCCGATCCGCACACCTTCGTGCTGCCGCTGGTGTCTGCCGGCGCGCTGTGGATCGACCTGAACCTGCCTGACCCGCGCATCGAATGGCGAGCTGGACAAGCGGGCCTGCCGGATGGCTGGCCGTCCGGTCGATCGGGTGGCGGGTCGCCCGCCAAGCAGAATGGCACGGCGACGGCCTTCCAATCGCTGCTGGCCGCCCGCGCTGGCGGTGCGCTGCTGGCGGCCGAACAGCAGGGCCTCGACCGCGTCGTGCACCTGCGCTTCGCTGCCGACGATGGCTTCGTGCCGCGACCGCCGGCGACCCTGGTGCTGGAGCTGACCGGCCGTCACGCCAACGCCATGCTGCTCGATGAGGCGGGGATCATCCTCGGCGTGCACCGCGAGGTGGGCAGCGACCGCAACCGCTTCCGCCAGCTGCGTGCCGGCCTGGCCTACCGGCCGCCGCCGCCCTACGACAAGCTGGACCCGCGCCGCGCCAGCCAGGACGACCTGGCCGAGGCCTTGTCAGGCCGCCCATTGGCCCAGGCGCACCGACGCATCGACGGCCTCGGTCCAAGCGGTGGCGTCGCATGGGCGGCGTTGGCCGGCCTGGACGCAGGCGAGCCGCTGAGCGAGGCGCAGCTGCCCCTCGCGCTCGCCGTGCTGCCCGAGCTGATCGAGCGGCCGCCAGCGGCGCAAGGCAGCCGGGATCTGATCAGCCAGCGGCGCAGTGAGGCGATCCTGCTGAGGCGCGAACGGCTGCGCAAGGCCATCGAGGACCGCGCAAAGCTGGTGGCGTTGCGTCTGCGCGAGGCCGAGCAGGCAGCCAAGGCCGAGGAGGACGCCGAGCGGCTGCGCGACGAGGCCAACCTCTTGCTTGCCTTGGGCGCGGGCACCCCCAGGGGGGCCAGCAGGGTGACGCTGACGGGCTTCGACGGCCAGGCAAGGGAGCTGGACCTCGATCCCCGCCTGTCGGTGGCGGCCAACGCCGAGCGCCGCTTCGACCAGGCCAGGCGCCGCGCTGCTCGCGCCGAGAGGGCGCGTGGGCTGCGCACCGAGGTGGTCGCCGAGGCCGAGGACTTGCAGGAACAGCTGGCCACCCTTCCCGAAGCCCCAGAGGCGTGGCTCAAGGAGTTGGAACAGCGCTTCCTGCAGCCGCCACGTGGTGCCAGGACCGCTGCACGCGCACCGGGTCTACGGGTGACGGGTCCGCATGGCTTCGAGGTGGTCATCGGCCGGAACGCCAGGGAGAACGACCTGGTCACCTTCAGGGTGGCCCGGTCCATGGACACCTGGCTGCACGCCCAGGGGGTGCACGGCGCCCATGTGGTCGTGCGCAGTGGGGGGCGTGAGCTGCCCTTGGCCACCTTGGTCTTCGCCGCCGAGTTGGCGGCCGGCCATGCCGAGGTGGGGGCGGAGGAGAAGGTGTTGGTCGACTACACCTTGCGCAAGCACGTGTGGAAGGTCAAGGGCATGCCGCCTGGCGCGGTGCACTACACCCAGCAGAAGACGCTGGCGGTGGCGCCGCGGCGGTTGTCGGAGGTGCGGGAGCAGGCGAACCCCTAGGTCGAGCAGCCCTCAGCCGCTTCGCGGTGCTTCGTCAGGGGCTGGTGGATCGCCGGAGGCCAGCGGTTCCTCGGGAGCCTTGGGCTTCGCCGGAGCCTGCCGGATCGGCGGTGGCGAGCTCCGTCCGTTCAGCCAGCCGGCTGCCACGGCCAGTGGCAAGGTGAACCACAGCGTCTGCGGCGCCACCAGCAGGGCCGAGGTCAGCAGCATGGTGGTGGACACGATGCGCAGCAGCAGCCAGTTCTTGGGTCGCTCGGTGCCTGCTGGGCGGAAGCCGAGCAGGTGGCCGCTGAGGTAGGCGAAGACCACCATGGCGAAGAAGGCCCATAGGGGCCAGGTCTGCATGTCCATCAGCCGTTCACCTGCCAGTAGGGGTGCTCGGGCAAGCGCGGCAAGGCCGCGAGCAGAGGGTCGGTCGCGGCCCGCAGCGCCGCGCTGATGTGCCAACGTCCCTTGTCACGGTCACCGACGATGTTCGAGACGCCGCGCAGTTCGGCGAAGGGCACGCCCAGGCGGTCGCAGACCGCGGCGGCGGCGGCGCCCTCCATGCTCTCCAGCGACACGTCGAAGCGGCGCTGCAGGGCCTGGGCGACGTCCAAGTCGTGGCTGACCGCGTCCAGGGTGGCGAAGCGCCCACGTGGCAGGCCGGTCAGGGTGGAGAGCGCCTCGGTGAAGGCGACGTCGGTTGGCACGGTCTGCCAGCGTTCTGGCCGGCCGTCCTTGGCGGGCGCGGCCGGGAAGCCGATGGCTTCCAGGTCGGCCCAGCCCTCGGATGAGCGCAGGCCGAGGTCCAACTGCACCTCTTCATCGGCCAGCATGGCCAGCCCGATGCTGAGGAAGCTGCCGACGTATGCACCGGCGATGCCCAACTGCAGCACCGCCCGCGGTCGCAGGTGGTCGATGGCCAAGGCCAGGCCGGCGGCGGTGTTGACCTTGCCGACCCCCAGCGCCTGCACCGCCACATGCAAGGAGCCGAGTCGCCCAAGCTGCAGCGGCCCCCAGGCCGTGGCGTCGGATCTCACCTCGCTGAGGGCGGCGCGCAACAGCTGCATCTCCAGGTCGGTGGCGCCGATGACCAGCAGGCTCACGCGGCCGCCGACACGCTGAGGTCGAGCAGGGCCTTGACGTAGGCAGCTGCGTCGTAGGGCTGCAGGTCCTCTGCGGCCTCGCCGACGCCGATGAACTTGATGGGCACGCCCAGCTCGCGGGCGATGGGCAACAGGATGCCGCCCTTGCCTGTGCCGTCCAGCTTGGTGACCACGATGCCCGTGAGCTGCACCGCCTCGTGGAAGCGCTTGGCCTGCTCGAGCCCGTTCTGGCCGGTCACCGCGTCGAGCACCAACCATGTCTCGCGAGGCTCGCCAGGGTCGGCCTTGTCGACCACCCGCTTGACCTTCTTCAGTTCCTCCATGAGGTTGTGCTTGGTGTGCAGGCGACCTGCCGTGTCGACGATGAGCAGGTCGGCGCCACTGGTCGCGCGCCGCTGGGCGCCATCGAAGGCCACCGAGGCCGAGTCGCTGCCTTCCGGCCCGGTGATGGTGGGGATGCCCAGACGCTCACCCCAGACCGCCAGCTGCGAGCTGCCTGCTGCGCGGAAGGTGTCGCCCGCTGCGAAGAGAACCTTCTTGCCGAAGTCCTTGTAGTAGCGGCCCAGCTTGGCGATGGTGGTGGTCTTGCCCACGCCGTTGACGCCGACCACCATGAGCACGCGCCCCTGCAGCTCCACCATGGACCGGGTCACGTCGAGCTGGAAACCCACCCGCCGCAGGCGCTGCCTGAGCTGGTTGCCTTCGAGCTGATCGAGCAGCGCCGCCTCCAAGGCGGCCTTGAAGCTGACGCCGCGCTCGCGTTGGCGCTTGGCCTCGGCCACAACCTCGGCGGCGATGCGGGCGCCGACGTCGGAGCCGATCAGGGCCAGCTCCAGGTCGTCCCAGTCCATCTCCCAGTCCTCGCCGCGGCGCGCGGCACCGAAGGTGACCATGTCGCGGGTCTTGGCCAGGCCCTGACGCAGCCGATCGAACCAGGCCACCTCAGCCGCCTTCCGTCGGCACGGGCCGACGTTTGTGCTTCGCGGCCTCGGCTGCCTTGGCGGCCGCCTCAGCCTCGGCCTTGAGCCGGTCAGGGTCGTCGTCCGGCAGGCCCTCCTCGATGGCCTGAAGGGCGGCGCCAAGGCGACCCAAGGTGCGTTCGCGACCGAAGACGGCCACCAGGTCCACCACGTCCGGCGCTTGGCTGGAGCCGGTCAAGGCCATGCGCAGCGGCATGAAGACCTTGCCCTTGGGCACGGCCTGCCCTTGGACGTAGTCGTGCAACAGTTCGTCGATGGTGTCTTCGTCGAAGAACTCGAGCCGGGAGAAGGCACGCTCGAGACCTTCCAGGTAGACCTGACCCGCTGCCAGGGTGCGGCGTGCCTCGGCATCGTAGGCCAGGCGGTCGCGGAAGAAGTAGTCGGCCTGGTCGGCCAGTTCGTTGAGGGTCTCGGCCCTCGGCCTGAGCACGTCGACCGCGTCGAGCAGGTAGTCCTCGTCGTCCCAGGCAAGGCCGCGCTCACGCAGCAGGGGGGTCAGCCGACGGGCGACCTCCTCCAGCGGGAGCACGTCCCGCAGGTAGCGGGCGTTGAGGTTGCGCAGGCGCTTGAGGTCGAAGACCGGGCCACCAAGGGAGATGCGGCTGGGGTCGAAGACCTCGGTCATCTGCTCCACCGAGAAGATCTCGCGACCGTCCGGGTAGCTCCAGCCCATGGTGCCGAGGTAGTTGAGCAGCGCCTCTGGCAGGATGCCCTGCTCGCGGTAGGTGTCGACGCTGGTGTTGACCTTGCGCTTGGAGATCTTGCTGCGGTTGGGATCGGGGTTGCGCAGCAGTGGCAAGTGGGCGAAGACCGGCAGGTCCCAGCCGAAGGCCTGGTAGAGCAGCACGTGGATGGGGGTGGAGGTGACCCATTCCTCGGCGCGCAGCACGTGCGTGACGCCCATGAGGTGGTCGTCGACGACGTTGGCCAGGTGGTAGGTGGGGTAGCCGTCGCTCTTGAGCAGCACGGTGTCGCGGATCTCGGCGTTGGCCACCGTGACCTCGCCACGAAGCAGGTCGTGGAAGGTGGTGCTGCCGTCGTCTGGGGTGAGGAGGCGCACCACGTTGGGCTCACCGGCGGCCGCGCGGCGCGCCTGCTCCTCTGGCGGCATGCTGCGTCCGCGGCCGTCGTAGCCCAGTTCGAGGCCGCGGCGCTTCTGCTCCAGCCGCATCGCGTCCAGCTCCTCTGCGGTCTCGAAGGTGCGGTAGGCCTTGCCCTCGGCCAGCAGCCGGTCGGCGTGCTGCCGGTAGATGTCGAGGCGCTCGCTCTGACGGTATGGACCGTTCGCGCCGCCCTTGGCCGGGCTCTCGTCGGGGCTCAGCCCCAGCCAGTCCATCATGGCCAGGATTCGTCCCTCGGCCTCTGGCTGGTAACGGGCGCGGTCGGTGTCTTCGATGCGAAGGATGAATCGGCCCCCGTGCTGACGCGCGAGCACGTAGTTGAACAACCCGACGTAGGCGGTGCCGACGTGGGGGTCGCCGGTGGGCGACGGGGCGATGCGGGTAACGACGGCCATGGAGGGGCCTCCTTGGTGGCTGACATGGTACCGCGAGGGCTCTGGGCAGGTACCCCGCGGGCGAGACTCTGCCCTTGCTCAACCCGAGGTGGCCAACCGCACCAGGGTCAGCAGCGCCACCACCCACAGGTATGGGGAGAAGACCCAGAAGCGGCCACGGCGCAGCAAGCCGAAGAGCACGATCAGGGCGAAGTAGCCGACGACGAATGACGCGGCCACCAGCGCAAGCAACGAGGTCCAGTCCAACTGGGCGGAGAGCACCTCGTCGAGGCTGAGCAATGCCACGCCCACCGACACCACCAGGTACATGAGGAAGGAGAGGCGCGGGGCCATCTCGGCCGATGCGCCACGCCACAGCAGCACGGCGATGGTGGTGCCGGAGCGCGACAGACCGGGGAAGATGGCGATGCCTTGGGCCAAGCCGGCGATGAGCGCGTCGGCGAAGCTGAGGTCTCGGGCGCTGTGCTTGGGACCGCCACGGGGCGCCACCCAGAGGATGACGCCGGTGATGATCAGCGCGAAGGACACCAACAGCGGGGTGTTGAGCGACTCGAAGACGGGGCGCACGGCCAGGCCGATGATGCCGGTGGGGATGCTGCCGACAAGGACCAGCAGGGCCAGCCGCCAGCCCTCCCCCCGTCGCACCTCGGCCGATGCAAGGCCGCCGAAGAAGCCGGAGAGGGCGAAGCCGACGTCCTTGCGCTGGTAGACCAGCACCGCAAGCAAGGTGCCTGTGTTGGTGGCGAAGGCCACGATCTCGGGCAGGTTCTCGCCCCAGCCCATGTAGTACTGGGTGAGCACCAGATGGCCGGAACTGGATACCGGCAAGAACTCGGTGAGGCCTTGCACGATGCCGAAGATGATGGCTTGGACCAGGTCCACGTGGTTCGCTCCAGGGGTCGAGGGGAGATGCGGGCTCGGGTTCGACCGAGGTGGGCCAAGGAACAGGCCCGGAGACCATGGGGTCGCCGGGCCAGCAGGTGGGCGTGTCTCAGCCGAGCGGTGCCGGGATCAGCGCTTGCTGTACTGCGGCGCCCGGCGGGCCTTGCGCAGGCCGTACTTCTTG
>CAYXJZ010000117.1:0-8393 GCA_964465355.1 uncultured bacterium
GGATCGACGCGACCCACGGACGCGCCGGGGAAGGGTCGGCTGCTGGGTACGCGCAGGCATGGGAGCCTCCCGTGCTTGGGATGATGGCAGGCTAGCACCTTGGGTCAGGGCTGCCGGGGATGGATGTACGGGGGGTGAAGGTGGGCTTGGGTGGGCTGCTATTCAGACCACAGTGCCACCGTATGCGCTGAGCCACTCCAACCAATGCTCCTTCTGCGTGCGGTACCACTTCCTCGGATCGTCGACCGGCTCGTCCTCGGGCAGGCGGCCGATGGCGCGCATCAGGTCAGATGGGGAGCGCTCTTGCATCGCTGACCTCCAGCTCACGGGCTAGTCACACTGCGAGGAGAAGATCGCTCGGGAACTCATGGGAAACACCTGGGCTCGATCTCATCACTCCCCGTAGCGGCCAGAGCCAAACGGTACAGTAGCCGCCCGCCGCCATGCCCCTGATCAGCCACAGCGACCCCCTCCCGCATCAGCCCAACAGGATCCTGGTGAGCGGCACCTCCGGATCAGGCAAGTCGACCCTGGCGAGGGCGGTCGCCGACCGGCTCCACCTCCCCTACATCGAACTGGACTCGCTGTTCCACGGCCCGAACTGGACCCCGAGACCCGAGTTCGAGAGCGAGGTGGAGGCGCTCAGCTCCGGTGAGCGCTGGGTCACCGAGTGGCAGTACCGGAAGGTCAAGGACCTGCTCGCCAGTCGCGCCGACACCATGCTTTGGCTCGACTACCCCAAGGCGCTGGTCATGTGGCGGGTCAGCCGTCGGACCATCGCCCGAAGGCTGCGGCGCACCGAGCTGTGGAACGGCAACCGCGAACCACCCCTCAGGGCGATCTTCAGCGAGCCGACGCACATCGTCCGCTGGGCTTGGAACACCCACGAGAAGAACCGCCTACAGGTCGAGGAGTTGATGCAAGCCAAGCCCGGGTTGACGGTGGTGCGGCTCAGGAGCCCGCGCCAGACCAAGGGCTGGCTGGAGTGGGCGCTCGAGGATGCCAGCGGCTGAAGTCGGCGGCGAGGATTGCACCTGATATCTCGGAGACCGTGCGATCAGCAAGAACCACGACCTGGGCGCCACGCCTGCCGGCAACCTATGCCAACAAGCCTCGCCGCTCGGGCCACAGAGCCCTCGCCACGTCCTCCCAGGGCACGCGCCGAGCCAACCCAACCAGTGTTCCTTCTGCGTGCGGTACCAAACCCGCGGATCATCAATCGGCTCATCCTCGGGCAGGCGGCTGATGGCCCGAATCAAGTCTGATGGGGAGCGCTCATGCATCGCCGGCCTCCGACCACATCCGTACCGTCAGTGTAGTCAAGCGCGATTGACCGCGTCCTCGATCTCCGCGATCGAGCGCATCAACTCCTCGAAAGCGGGAGGGGCGTCCTCAAACATCCCTGCCTCCTGCATCTCGTCGTAGTCGTCTCGCATGGCCGCGATCAGGTCGTCGCCCGGCACCAGGCGCGCAGCTCGTCGCTCACAGAGGCCGTAGTCCACGCCGCCGTAACGGAAGAGCACCGACTTGAGCGCGATGACCTCCGACCGAACTCCTGTCGCGGCCAAGACCTTGGCGCCGATGTCCAGATGCGTCACCAGCATGTGGAGGTCATACCAGTGACGCGCGTAGCGATCAGGCCAGCGCCGCGACCCGCTGCGGGTGTTCTCCGCGTGCACCAAGGTCACCTTCTCCCAGAAGGTCCGTTCCAGACTCAAGACATCGACCTGGGCACGCGGGAACGCCAGAGGCACGACCGTCACGAGATCAGCCAGATAGGGAACCACCATGTGCGGCTCCGCCGGCCTGGTGGCGTTCCTTGCACCGAGCTCGATGAGCACACGGTCGCGCACGTACTCGTGCACGGTTCCTGCGGCCCGCGAGTAGACGACCTCCACCACGCCTTCCGCGTCATCTCCGACGACGAACTCCGGCGCCTCGGACGCGGGCAGATCGGCGGCCACCTTCCGCAGCTGCGGCAGCACGGCTGACTGAATGAACGCCGGCAGATGCCGTTGCCTGAGCCTGTCGGAGAACTCCTTGACCTTCGTTCGGCTCATGTTCGGTGCCAGTGGATCGACCGCGTCCTCGAAGAACCGGTAGTCGACCGTGATGTCGACGTCTTCAGAGAACCGGGCGATGGCCCGATACACCTTCGACAGCGAGGTGCCGCCCTTGAACGCCATGCTCGGTCGATCGACCATGCCGAACAAGGCTTCCAGCACCCAGCACACCCAGACGTCCTTCTCCAAGACCTGCGCTGACCGGTTCAACCGGGCTTCGCCCTCGTTGAGGATCTCCGCCCGATCACTTGCCGGTAGGGCCAAGAAGGCCTGTGGGCCAGCAGCATCCACCATCAGGGCGCCTGCCTCTGCTCCCGATGGACCGCCGTCGCCACCCACGAAGGGAGGTAGGGCAACTCCGACGCCAACCGTTCCCAATCCCGCAAGGGAAGGCGCTTGCGCAGCCTCTCCATGACCTCAGGCGTAGCCCGCTGACGCCCGAGGTGCAGCAAGGCCGCGATGGCCAAACCAGCCTCGGTCCCTGCAGCCCGCAGATGAGCGGCCTTGGTGTGCTTGAACTCCACCGACCGCCCCGCGATCACGCGACGCCGGCTACGCCCACTGGTCAGGAACACCGGGTGCATGGGGACTTGTGTGGTCAAGCCCAACTCGCGTGCCGCCTCTGCGCCATGCACCGAGACCTGCTCGCCGTTGGTCTCGGCGATGACCTTGACCACCTCGGCAGGCGACGGCAGCGACTTGGCGAAGAAGCGGCTGGCCTTCGGTCGCACGTATACGCCACGCGCCACCCGCTCGATCACGCCACCCTCCATCAACCTGGCCAAGGACTTGTCGACGACGGCTCGACCACCCAGGTCGAGGAAGGCCTTCGGGGTGAAGGGCTCGCCGGGCGGGGATCGTTCGATGCGTTCTCGGATCCGGGCAGACACGCTGGATGTTGGCATACCTCTCACCTCCGTCCGATAAATGTAGCATATTTCTGACAGTTCTGTGCTCCTTGGGCAGCCAGATCCCTGAGATCACATGGATCGAGAGGCTCCGAAGCGAATCGGACACGCGCACCAGAGCCCTCGACCCTTCAACGCACCCCTCTTCCCGCGAGGCCCCCACATCGAGCACTTACATAGGATGGAACGACCGCGATAGAGCATCTCCCGGGATCTGGGCAAAAGCCTATCTACCCGCATCGCGCAAGTCGCCGCCTACCTCGCATAGGATGCGTTCATCCGCGGGACATCTCAGCTACGCCCGTGCTGACGCTGTGAGTTCGCTTGGTTTAGCCTCAGGCATGGTGCAGGACAACGACAAGAGCCGGAAGGACGGGAACTCGCCGCCTTCCAACGTCAGCAAGATCCGGACATCCGACGAGGTGTTCGCGCAAGGCCCGAGCCTTGAGAAGGCCCCCAGACATGCCGATCCGGCATAGTATCTGGCGCGTAGGAGGGCAGCCGCAAGCGCTACGGGAGAGCCACCTGGCGAGTGAAGCCGTGCTGGAGGACATGATCGTCGCAGCACCGGACATCCTCTCCCCCGAGTGGATGATCATCGGCAGGCAAGAGGACACGGGATATGGCGGCCGCATCGATCTCTTGGCACTAGCACCCGATGGGGCGCTGATCCTGATCGAGTTGAAGCGCGCCAGGACACCGCGCGAGGTGGTGGCCCAAGCGTTGGACTACGCCACCTGGGCCGAGTCACTGCAGGCCCAAGATCTCGTCCGCATCTATGCCCGCTTCGCCAACGGTGCTGACCTCGGGCAGGCCTTTCGCATTCGCTTCGGTCAGCCATTGGACGAGGACAGCCTCAACCAGAGCCACCAAATCGTGATCGTCGCGGCCTCCCTCGACGCCAGCAGCGAACGCATCGTTGGGTACCTCAACCGCCGCGACATCGCCATCAACGTCTTGTGTTTCCAGGTGTTCGAGTCCACCGACGGCCCGCTTCTCAGCCGGGCCTGGCTGCACGATCCGGTCGATACGCAAGTCGCGGCTTCTTCGACCACCACACGAGTGTCAGAGAAGGAGCCCTGGAACGGTGAGTACTACGCCTCGTTCGGCGACGGCCACTCGCGTTCATGGCGTGAGGCCGTGAAGTACGGCTTCATCTCCGGGGGTGGCGGGTCTTGGTACAGCGGCACCCTGAACCTCCTGTCCCCAGGCGACCGGGTTTGGGTCAAAGTGCCCGGCGAGGGCTTCGTTGGCGTCGGCCGTGTCCGCGGCACGGCCGTTCGGGCGGCCGACTTCGAACTACGAGACGCCGACGGTACACTCCACCCAGCACTCGACCTGCTGACCGAAGCGAACTACCATCGCGAGTTCGTAGACGATCAAGAGAAGAGCGAGTACTTCGTGGCGGTCGAGTGGGTGCACACCGTGCCCCTCGCCGAAGGGGTGAACGAAGTCGGGCTGTTCGGCAACCAGAACACGGTCTGTGCGCCGAGAACACCGAAGTGGCGGCACACCGTGGAACGCCTGAAGCTGGCCTTCCCAGGGTTCGATAACGTGAGGTCGTGACTGAGGTCGGCGGGACAGCGCTCGGCCATCCAGCCCCCGTTCCCGAAACGCGCACCAAACCGCAGTGCCCACCCGTCAGCCTCATGGCCGAAGACTGACCACGAAACCATCCTCGTTGTTCGGGTGCCCTCCGACCTTCGTGTAGCCCGGCATGGTTCCGGTCGTGACACCGGAGACGACCACGTTGCCTGCACCGTCCACCGCCACGCCTGAGGCTTCGTCATCACCTCCGTCTGAGTCGAACTGCCTGATCCAGGCGATCGTGCCGTCCGTCTCCAGCTTGCCGACGAAGGTGTCCCACTTCTCGGCGACCGGGTTGCCTGGCATGGCGCCCCTGGTGGCGCCGACGACGAAGATGCCGCCGTCGGCGTCAGTGGCAACGGCCCTGGCACTGTCCTGCCTGTCCGAGCCGAACTGCTGGGTCCAAAGAACCGTCCCGGCCGGACTGTAGGCCCTGACGAAGATGTCGAAGTGTCCAGCATTGTCGTCGCCTGCCATGACGTCATAGGTGCTGCCGGCGACGATGACGTTGCCTGCGCCATCCACGGACACACCGCCGGCGTAGTCGCCATCGTCGGTACCGAACTGCCTGTACCAATCAGGGACGCCATCCTCAGCGCCCAACTTGACCAGGAAGACGTCCATCTCACCGAGGGCGATGGTGCCAGGCATGGCGGCCCTTGCCTCTCCGACGACGAAGACGCTGCCGTCCGCGCCAGCTGCCACGCCGACAGAGACGATCTCGCCGCCCGAGCCGAACTGTCTGACCCATAGCCGCTCGCCGTCCGTGTCGAACTTGGCAGCGAAGGCATCGAGCGCACCCGACTTCGTGTTCCCCGGGAAGAGCCCCTGGGTCATCCCGCTGACGATGACGTTGCCTTCGGCATCCACCGCCACACCACTCACGAAGTCGTAGTTCGTCGTTCCGAACTGGGCGGTCCACTGCTCGACACCGTCAGCATCGAACTTCGTGACGTATGCGTCGCTCATGCCGACGTAATCGCCATCGTCTCCCATCAAGCCATAGGTGAGCCCGGCGACGAAGATGTTGCCTTCTGCATCCACCGCCACACCGTAGGCATCGTCGTTCTCGAGTGAGCCGAACTGCGTGATCCACAGCTGTGTGCCGTCTGCACCGAACTTGACGACGAAGGCGTCGTTCTTGCCTACCCTGGTGCCGCCAGGCATGGTCCATGAGGTGTTCCCGACGACGATGACGTTGCCGTCATGATCCACCGCCACGGCGGTCGCTTCATCAGCCAGGTGGCTTCCGAACTGGCGAACCCACCCGTCCAGAGGTGTGGCGTCTGCGCTCACCTGCACGGCGGTCGTAGCCGTCTTGCTGGGATCGGCGTTGCTCCTTGCCGTCACGGTGAACGCACCTTCCTCATCGGGCGCCGTGTAGGTCACGGTGTTGCCCGTTCCCGTGATGCCGCCGCCCGTGGCCTGCCAGGTCAGGCCTGTGTCACTCGCGCCGGTGACCGTGGCCGCGATGGTGGCCGAAGCGCCTGGTTGCAGCTGCAGCGCCGCTGGCGTGACCGAGACCGCCACCGTCTGCCCTGGCGGTGTCGGCGTGCCGCCGCAGGCAGCCAGGACCAGGCCGACGATCAGCAGCGAGCTGAGTCGACCGAATCGCGAGACGGGTCGCTCGTGTGCCAGTCGTGCCCTAAGGCGGTTCGGGCCGTCTTGCCTCATGATGGTCTCCCCTTGCGCGGCGGTTGGTGGTCGTCGCTTGCGATGCCGGCTTGTCTGACATGTTGAGGAGAGCAGCCTTAACTCTGCTTTAAAGCGGGATCGATCGAGCGCGTACCTGCGCGTCTCCTTGTAGGAGACCGCCAGGCGCAGGCCCCCAGAACGCCGTTTAAACGCGATTTAGCACCCGCTGGCTACCCTCACGGAGAGATCCAGGATCACGGTGGCTGCTTCCTGATCATGGATTCCCACTGGCTCCACAGCACGGGTACGACTCGCCGGTGAACCCGGAGACAGCCGTTCCCGGCCTAGAGAGGTGACCGAATGCCTACCGACAAGCCTTCCCGCTCCCCGCTCCTCTTCATCGCCGTGGCCGTCTCGGCCATGGCCTTGGTCGCCGGCTGCTCATCCAGCCCCCAAGAACCCACAGGTCCAGGCACGCCGGTGCTGGCCCTCGCTCACTTTGTCGGGGGCACCAGCGGCGTGACCATGTTCGCCGCCACCGACGCCACCAGCGACCTGACCCGGGCCAGGCACTTCACCCTTGGGGCAGACGAGATGGCCTACGCGGCGGTCATCGGACCGGACGGCGACGTCTACGTGACCGGCTACGGCGATGGCACGATCGCCATCGTGGCCGCGGCGGACGCGATGGCCGGCACGGGTCCTGACGCGTCCGTGACCGCCTCCGCCCGTCGGTTCTCCAGCCCCGACATGACCACGCCAAGCGCACTGGCCTTCGACGGCCGCGGCGACCTGTGGGTGGTCGACACGCTCAACATGGACCCGATCGAACCTGGACCGAACCGGCTGCTGCGCTTCGCCGATCCGGGCAGCATCACCGACGGGGCTTCGGTCGCTGCAGCCACCATCCTCGACCTGGCCGAGGAACCGGCCGGGTTCCAAGCGCACCGATTCCTGTACGTGATCCACATCGATGACGACGATCGCCTCTGGTACACGGACTACTTCAGCTGGAGCGTAGGGCGGCTCGACGACTTGGCCGGGCGCGGCGCCCATGAGACCGACGTCGTCCCGGACATGCAGTTCATCACCTGGGATCCCACCGTGGTCGACCCTGTGGTGCACGTCGCCAACCCGGTCGGCATCGCGATCAGCAGCACCGGCGCGCTCTACCTCGGCAGCCACGCCGGGGACCACGTGTACCGCTTCGACGGCGCCTCGACCTGGACCGGGTTCCACGACGACGTCCAACCCGACGCCTTCCTCGCCGTCGGGATCGCCAGGCCACGCTTCGTCGCCATCGACGACGAAGGGGCCCTGTGGGTGCTGAACAACGCCGACCGCGAGCTCGCGCGGGTGGTGGGGCACGGGACGGGCTCGGGCACGGTCAGCTTGACGCCCACCCGCACGCTGAGCTGGGGCTCGTGGGGCCAGGTCCTGGGGGGTGGGATGAGCTTCGCCGACCGCTGAGGACGGTCCCTGAGCGAGCGACCATGGCCTCCGGTCCACCGGCAGGAGCGCCCGCCCCGCTGCCTCAACCGAGCAGGCTCGCCACCCACGCCGGAACGGTCTGGGTGGCTGGCCCTTGGCGTGACTCGTCGAACAGCCGGGTGGCCTGACTCGCCTCCAGGTTCAGCTCCAGGGTGTGGGCACCGCTGCGGGCCGCGATCGCCACGAAGTCGGCGGCGGGGTAGACCAGACCGGAGGTGCCGACGGCGGCGAACAGCTCGCAACGGCGCAAGGCCTCCACGATCGAGGTCATGTGGTACGGGACCTCGCCGAACCACACGATGTCGGGCCGCAGCCTTGGCTCCCCGCAAGCAGGGCATGGGGGGCCGTGCACCAGATCCTCCAGCCAGGCCGTCGTGTGCCCGCAGACCAGGCAGCGCGCCTTCGACAGCTCGCCGTGCATGTGCAAGAGGTTCTTGGAGCCGGCGCGCTCGTGCAGGTCGTCGACGTTCTGCGTGACCAGCAGCACTTCGCCGCCCCACTCCTGTTCCAACCGCGCCAGGGCCAGGTGGGCCGCGTTGGGCTCCACCGTCCGTAGCTGACGGCGGCGCTCGTCGTAGAAGCGCTGCACCCGACCCGGATCGCGCAGGAAGGCTTTGGGCGTGGCGACGTCCTCCACGGCGTGGCCCTCCCACAGGCCGCCTTGGTCCCGGAAGGTCTTGAGGCCGGACTCCGCCGAGATGCCGGCACC